>NZ_JBGXBV010000002.1:0-495266 GCF_046078285.1 Aeromonas bivalvium | reverse complement strand
TGGCTGGCTCACCCTCAATGCCGATGGCAGCTACACCTATGTGATAGACAACAGCCTGGCCGCCGTGCAGGCCCTGCGCCTGGCCGGCGATACCCTGAGCGACAGCTTTAGCTACACCATGACGGATACCGCCGGTGCCAGCAGCAGCGCCAGCCTCCTCATCACGCTGCAAGGGGCCAATGACGCCCCCACCGCCAGCGCCGACGGTGCCATCGCCATCGAGGCGGGCGGGCTCGACAATGGCACCCCGGGCAGCGACCCCAGCGGCAACGTGCTGACCAACGACTCAGACCCCGACCGCAATGGCGAGGCCCTCACCGTCACCGGCGTCAGCTTCGGTGCCAGCAGCGCCGCCCCCGGCAGTGCCCTCAACGGGCTCTATGGCACCCTCACCCTCAATGCCGACGGCAGCTACACCTATGTGCTCGACAATGACAACCCGGCGGTGCAAGCCCTGCTGGCGGGCGAGACCCTCAGCGAGGTATTCGACTACCAGATTGCCGATCTCGGCGGCCTCGCCAGCGCCGCCACCCTGACCATCAGTATCCAGGGGCGCAACGACACCCCGGTGGCGGTGGATGACACCGGCAGCGCCGTCGAGGCGGGAGGCGTCGACAACGCCACCCCGGGCAGCGATGCCAGCGGCAACGTCCTCGCCAACGATACCGACCCCGATTCGGCCAACGTCGCCGAGAGCCAGACCGTCAGCGCCGTCAGCACAGGCGGCGGCAGCGCAGGCACCCTGGGCAGCCCGCTCAGGGGCACCTATGGCTGGCTCACCCTCAATGCCGATGGCAGCTACACCTATGTGATAGACAACAGCCTGGCCGCCGTGCAGGCCCTGCGCCTGGCCGGCGATACCCTGAGCGACAGCTTTAGCTACACCATGACGGATGCCGCCGGTGCCACCAGCAGCGCCAGCCTCGTCATCACGCTGCAAGGGGCCAACGACGCCCCTGTGGCCCAGAACAACATCGCCATCGCCGTGGCCGACAACGGTGCCGGCAACGTCAGCAACCCCAGCGGCAACCTGCTCACCAATGACGGGGATGTGGACGGCGGCGACAGCCTGACCCTGACCGCCGGGCGCACCGGTGAGGAAGGGGCCGGCGGCCCCCTCGCCCCCGTCACCCAGGGCAATCCCCTGGTGCTGGTCGGCCAGTATGGCACCCTGACCCTGCTGCTCGACGGCAGTTACCAATATGCGCTCGATACCGGCAATGCCGCCGTGCTGGGCCTGGGGCCCTTGCAGACCCTGAGCGACCATTTCACCTACCAGGCCCAGGATCTGGCCGGTGCCATCGATCTCGCCCAGCTCACCATCATCATACGGGGACGCAACGATGCCCCGGTGGCCAACCCGGATCAGGCCCTGGTGATCGAGGCGGGCGGGCTCAATAACGCACAGCCCGGCCTGGACCCCAGCGGCAACGTGCTGGGCAATGACACGGATCTGGAGGGCGATCCCCTGACGGTGACGGGGGTGCAGAACGCCGATGGCCAGAGTGCCAGCCTTGGCACTGTGCTCCGTGGTCGCTACGGGGATCTGGTGATGAACGCCGATGGCAGCTGGCACTACCGGCTGGACAACAGCCTGGCCGAGGTACAGGCCCTGCGCGGCCCCAACCAGACCCTGACCGAGGTGTTCGACTACCAGATTGCAGACATCTGGGGGGTGGGCAGCGCCAGCACCCTGACCCTCACCATTCGCGGCAGCAATGACACCCCCATCGCCGTCGACGATCAGGCCAGCGCCATCGAGGCCGGGGGCGTGCACAATGGCGACGCCGGGCGGGATCCCACTGGCAATGTGCTCGCCAACGATACAGATGTGGACAGCCAGGCCAATGGCGAGACCAAGGCGGTGCTCACCGTCAGCAGCGCCAGCGGTATCAGTGTCGATGCGGGCCAGATCCTGCAGGGGCGCTATGGCCAGCTCATCCTCAACGGCGATGGCAGCTACCGCTACCTGGTCGATAACGACAACCCAGAGGTCGAGGCACTGCGCACGGCCGGCCAGAGCCTCACCGAGCTGTTCAGCTACCGGATGCGCGACCAGGCCGGCGCCGTCTCACAGGCGCGCCTGACCATCGTCATCCAGGGCGCCAACGACAACCCCGTCGCCCGGGATGACAGTGCGGTGGCAAACGATCAGGTGCAGCCGCCCCACACCTCGGGCAATGTGCTGCCCAACGATGGCGATGTGGATGCCAATGATCCCCTGCGCGTCACGGCGGTGCGCACCGGAACCGAGCAAGGCGGCGGCAATGGGGGCACCCTCGGCCAGCCCCTGGCCGGGCGCTACGGCTGGCTCACCCTCAACGGGGATGGCAGCTACCGCTACACCATAGATCTCACCAACAGGGAGGTGCTGGCCGCCGCCGGTCTGGGCCAGGTGCTGCAGGATGTGTTTACCTACACCCTGGGGGATGGCAGCGATGCCACCGATCTGGCCCAGCTGACCATCAACCTGGATATCTCGGCCCCCTATGTGCCGCCCCCGGACTCTGGCGTCATAGGTCCCCATCAACTCGACCGCCAGTTCGACGGGCAACAGCAGGCCCCCCTGCCCGACATTACCCCGGCCATCTTCGTCACCCCGGTGGTGCAACGGGTCAGCCTGGGGCTCGATGCCAGCGGCGATCGCTCCGATGGCAGCCAGCTGTTCTTCGGTCTGCCCCCCGAGATCCGCAGCCAGAGCATTGGCCAGGGTCTGGGCCAGATTGCGGGCACCTTCGTCGGTCAGAGCGTGCTGGAGAGCGCCCTGGCCCAGGAGCTGGATCTGGCCAGCTTCCTCGGCCGCCATGGCCGGGTCGATCTCAACGCCGATGGCCTGCTCAGCGACGAATCCCTGTTTGCCCTGACCCCCCAGGACATGAAGGCGCCCTCGCCCCAGGGAGAACGGCCACTCAACACCAACAGCTTCACCCGACAACTACAGGATGCCGCCGGGCGCCCTGCCGCTCCCAGAGGGGACAACCAGCCCTTTGTGACCAAATCAGGCGTTTGATTCTAAGGACAGATGATGCCAAGACTCGTACTTCGACCCCTCACCCTCGCCTCCACCCTGCTGCTGGGTGCCTGTAGCGCCCTGCCGCCGGAGGTCTATACCCAGCAGGACAAGCAGGAGAGGATCCGCCAAGACCGCAAACTCATGTATGGTCAGCAGGAGCCGGTGACCCATCCCATCACCTTCTACGAGGCGGCGGCCCGTGCCCTCAAGTACAACCTCGACTACCGCCTCAAGCTGATGGAGGGGGCCCTGGCCTCGGATCTGCACGATCTCTCCAGCTACGAGATGCTGCCCAGGGTGGTGGCGTCGGCCGGCTACGCCAGCCGCAGCAACGACTCCGGCGGCACCTCCATCGGCATCGAGGACAGGGAAGAGAGTCTGCGGGCCTCCACCTCCCAGGAGCGCTACCGCGACCTGAGCGGACTGGGTCTGAGCTGGAGCCTGCTCGACTTTGGCGTTGCCTACTACCGCAGCCAGCAGAAGGGGGATCAGGTGATGATGGCCGAGGAGCGCCGTCGCAAGGTCTCCCAGAACGTGTTGCAGGATGTGCGCAGCGCCTACTGGCGCGCCCTCGGTGCCCAGCGCTTGCTGCCCCAGGTCGACAAGCTGCTGACCCGTACCCAGCTGGCGCTCGATTCCGCCCGCCAGGCCGAGACTCAGGGGCTGATGCCGCGCCAGGAGGCCCTGGCCTATCAGCGGGCCCTGCTCGACTCCGTCTCCCTGCTCAACCAGCGCCGCCAGGATCTGGAGTTCGCCCGCGCCGAGCTCGCCGCCCTCATGTCCCTGCCCCCGGGCAGCGAGATGGTGCTGGCCGACGAGCCCGAGCCCGGCCTGCCGGTGCTGACCCAGCGTATCGACAACCTGGAGCAGATGGCGCTGGAGAACCGCCCCGAGATCATGGAGGAGTGGTATCGCAAGCGCGCCAACCAGCAGGACATCAGGATCGCCAAGGCCGAGCTCTGGCCCAACGTGGGGCTGAACTGGGGCTACAACTACGACTCCAACAAGTATCTCTACAACAACCACTGGTCCGAGGCGGGGTTGCAGGTCTCCCTCAACCTGCTCAAGTTTTTGCAACTGCCCGCCATCTGGGGCATGGAAGAGTCCCAGGAAGCCACCGATGATGCCCGCCGGGTTGCCCTCTCCATGGCGGTGCTGACCCAGGTCAGGGTCGGGGTGCTGCGCTACAACCTCGCCTCCCAGGAGGTGGCGTTTGCCGACGAGAGCCTGCGGGTCGACGAGAGCCTGCTCAGCTACGCCCAGGCCGCCAGCAGCAGCCGCCAGGGCTCCGAGCTCGAGGTGATCCGGGCCGAGGGGCGCTACCTGCTGTCGCGCTACCAGCGTGAGGCGGCCTACTCCCAGGCCCAGGCGGCCTGGGGACGGCTCTACAACTCCATCGGCCTGGATGTGCAGCCCGACGAAATTGCCCAGAACGACATCAAGACCCTGGCCCACGCCATCAAGGTGACCATGCAGCGCCAGGAAGCCCAGCAACTGATGGGTACCCACAGAGGAGTCCCCTATGCCCTTGTACGCTAAGCCCGGGCGCCCGTTCGGGCCCTGGCTGTGGTTGGCGTTCATGCTGCCCCTCACCGCACAGGCCGAGAGCCCGCTCTCGGCCCCGCCGATGCCAAGTGCCGCCCAGGATGACCCCAATGCCATCCGCATCCTGCTCGCCGCCGAGCTCGAGACCACCCTCTCCAGCCAGATGAACGGCACCCTGGGCGAGCTCAAGGGCCGTCTCGGCCAGCGGGTCAGGAAAGGGGCCCTGCTGGCCCGTTTCGACTGCCGGGAAGGGGAGGCCCAGGCCAGGGTCGCCCGCGCCGAATTGCAGATGGCGCGCCAGGATCTGAGCGCGAAGAAGAGCCTGCGCAAGCTCGATGCGGTGGGGGATCTGGAGGTCGCCATCGCCGCCACCGGGGTACAGCGGGCCGAAGGCGCCGATGCCCTGGCCCGTACCCGCAGCAGCTATTGCGACGTCAAGGCCCCCTTCGATGGCCGCATCGCCCAGGTGCAGGCCAAGCCCTATCAGACCATGACCGCCGGCACACCCCTGTTCGATCTGGTCAGCGACGGCCCCCTCAAGGTAAGGCTCAATGTCCCCTCCCGGCTGCTGCCGGGCCTCAAGGAGGGGCAAGCCCTCGAGATAGGCGTGCTGGAGACCGCCAAGCAGTATCCGGCCACGGTGAGCCGCATCAATGCCAGGGTCGATGCCGTGGCCCAGACGGTGGAGCTGGAGGCCAGACTCGATGACGCCTACCCTGAGCTGGTCGCCGGCATGAGTGGCGTCGCCCGCCTGATCCCATGACCGAGCGCCTCCCCTCCCCCCAGCTGCTGCTGGCCCTGGCCGCCCTGCGGGACAGGGCCATGGCGGCCAAGAGCCTCAATGCCCTCGCCTTCTCCCTGGCCAACGATCTCTATCAGCTGATCCCCTTTCATCAGGCGCTGGTGTTCGCCAATCATGATCCGGCCCAGGAGCTGCTCTGTGTCTCGGGTCTGGCCCGGCCGAGCGAGGACTCCCCCTACCTCATCTGGCTGGAGCAGGCCAGCCGCTGGCTCCATGAGCAGGTGGAGGGCCAGGAGCCGCGCTGGCTGGCCAGAGAGGCCCTGACCCTGCCTGACGCCCTGGCCGAGGGCTGGGGCGAATGGTGGCCGGACGGTGTCTTGTGCATCCCCATTGAGCCCCAGGAGGGGCCCAGGCTCGGCCTGGTCTGCCTGCTGCTGGAGCGTGAACCGCCCGCAGCCCTGCTGGCCCTGATGCCCGGGGTCTGGCAGACCTGGGCCTACTGCTGGCAGAGCCTGACCCGGCAGCCCCGCCTGCTGCGCTGGCGCCCGAGCCGACGCCAGTGGCTGACGCTGGCCCTGATGGCCGGGCTCATGCTGCTCATTCCCATCCGCCAGAGCGCCCTGGCACCGGCCGAGATAGTCTCCAGGGAGAGCCGGGTGATCAGCAGCCCGCTGGCCGGGGTCATCGCCGAGGTGCAGGTGCGCCCGAACCAGACGGTCAGCGCCGGTACCCCCCTGTTTCGTCTCGATGAGACCACGCTGCGCAACCGCGCCGAGGTGCTGACCCAGGAGGTGGCGGTGGCCGATGCCGAGCTGCTCGCCGCCAGCCAGCGTGCCTTCGACAATCCCCAGAGCCGGCGCGAGCTGACCCTGCTCAGTGGCCGTGCCCAGCAGAAGCGGGCCGAGCTCAGCGGCGTCCAGTTGCAGCTGGGCCGCAGTCAGGTGCTGGCCCCCGCCGCCGGGGTGGCCGTGTTCAGCGATGCCAACGACTGGCTCGGCAAGCCGGTGGTGACCGGGGAGCGCATCATGCAGCTGGCGGATCCCGCCCAGCCCGCCATGCGCATCCAGCTGCCGGTGGCCGATGCCATCGCCCTGGAGCCCGGCGCCGAGGTGACCCTGTTTCTCACCGCCTATCCCCTGCAACCCCTGCGGGGCAAGATACTGGAGACCAGTTACCAGGCCCAGCCCAACGCCGAAGGGGGGGTCGCCTATCGCCTGCTCGCCACCATAGAGTCGGCGCCGGACCACGCCCGGCTCGGCCTCCATGGCACCGCCAAGCTCCATGGGGAGCGGGTGCTGCTTGGTTACTATCTGCTGCGCCGTCCCCTGGCGGCCCTGCGCGCCTGGAGCGGGCTCTGATGCTGGATCCCGCCGACCTGCCCCTGCCGCCCCTGCGCGACGATCTGCAGCTCTGCCCCACCGGCCGCACCCCGGACGGGGAGCCGGCCTGGCTGATCCAGGACAAGGTGGTCAATCGCTTCTATCGCATCGGCTGGTTCGAGTTCGAGTGCCTGGTGCGCTGGGCCGGCCAGACCCCGCGCCGGTTGCAGCAAGCCATCGCAGCCGAGACGGCCCTGCACCCCGAGCTGGATCAGATCCTGGGGTTCTGCCAGTTCCTCGAACGCCACCAGCTGCTGCGTCCCAGCCCCCAGGCGGTGGAGCGGCTGCGCCAGGCCAGCGAGGGCAAGGCCTGGCTCACCGGTCGCTGGTGGCTCCATCACTACCTCTTCTTCCGGGTGCCCCTGCTGCGGCCCCAGGCCAGACTGCAGGCCCTGGCCGCCCGGCTCGGCTGGCTGTTTCATCCCCTCACCGCCTGGCTGCTGCTGGGAGCCAGCCTGCTCGGCATCGCCCTTGTGGTGCAGCAGTGGGACAGTTTCCGCCATGGGGTGGTCGAATCCTTCTCCCTCGATGGTCTACTCAGCTTCGCCCTCGCCCTGCTGCTCGCCAAGACGCTGCACGAGCTGGGCCATGCCCTGGTGGCCACCCGGCTGGGGGTGAGGGTCGCCCACATGGGCATCGCCTTCGTGGTGCTCTGGCCCATGCTCTACACAGACACCAGCGAGAGCTGAAAACTGGCCCACTCCCGCCAGCGGCTCGCCATCGCCAGCGCCGGCATACTGACCGAGCTGGCCCTGGCCGGGCTCGCCACCCTGGGCTGGGCCCTGAGCGCCGACGGCGCCCTGCGCAACGGCCTGCTCTATCTCGCCACCACCAGCTGGATCCTCTCCCTGGCCCTCAACGCCAGTCCCTTCATGCGTTTCGATGGCTACTTCATCCTCTCGGATCTGCTCAACTTCCCGAACCTGCACGAGCGGGCCTCGGCCCTGGCCCGGGTCGCACTGCGCCGCACCCTGCTCGGCCTGATGGAGCCCTGGCCCGAGCCCTTTCCCGTGCGCCAGCGCCGCCTGCTGGTCGCCTTCGCCATCCTGACCTGGATCTACCGGCTGGTGCTGTTTCTCGGCATCGCCGTCGCCGTCTATTACCTCTTCTTCAAGCTGCTGGGGATCCTCTTGTTCTGCGTCGAGATCTGCTGGTTCATCCTCCTGCCCGTCTGGCGGGAGCTCACACACTGGTGGCGGGAGAGAGCCGCCGTCCCCCGGCCCCGTCGGCTCTGGCTCGGCCTCTCCCTGCTCGCCTTGCTCACCCTGCTGGCCCTGCCCTGGCACAGCGAGATAGAGGGCGAGGGCGTGGCCCGCGCCGAACGCCAGCTGCCGGTCTTCACCCCCTTCCCCGCCCGGCTGGCCAGCCTGCGGGCCCCAGGCCCGGTCAAGGCGGGAGAGCCCCTGCTGCAACTCACGGATCCGGACCTGGCCTGGAAGGTGCGCAGCAACGAGCAGAGCATACAGAGCTATGGCGCTCGTCTGGGGGGCATGGTGGACGACCCCTTCGGGCTCGATGAACAGATAGCCACCCGGGAGCGGCTGCGGGTGCAATACCGGGAGGCCAGCGCCACCCGGGCGGAGATGGAGCGCCTGCGGATGCTGGCCCCCTTCGACGGTCTCTGGCTGGATGTGGATCCCGAGCAGCGGCCGGGCCAATGGCTCAACAGCCAGCAGCCTGTCGGCATCTTGATCGACCCGAGCCAGTGGCAGGTCGATGCCTATGTGGCGGCCGACGATGTCGCCCGGCTGCGGCCGGGCAGCCCGGCGCGCTTCTACCCGGATGGGGTGCCCTCTCCCCTGTCCGGCACCCTGATCGACATCGGCAGTACCCGGGTCGGCAAGCTCAAGTACCCCATGCTCGGCTCCCGCTTCGGCGGCCCCATCGCCACCAGCGGGCAGGGGCAGGAGCTGATCCCCAGCCATACCCTGTTCCTGGTGCGCATCCAGCTCCATCAGATGCCGCCGGCCCTGCGGGAGACCAGAGGCAAGGTGGTGCTGGAGGGGAGTAAACGCAGCCTGCTCGGCGAGGCGGCCACCCAGCTCGCCTCTGTCTTGCTGCGCGAGAGCGGCTTCTGAGCACTCACCCCTTCGACCATAGGGCATAAAAAAACCGGCCCAGGGGGCCGGCAAATACAGTTCAGGCTTTGTCAGGTGACAAACACACTCAGCGGATGACTCGCTGCTCCGCGTCCTGCGGACCTCACGGGTCTTGAATGCGTGGGACCACTATAGCCCCCATCCCCTTAATCGTGGCTGAATCAGAGTGCCATTCCCATGCTCTGGCGCAGGTAGGCCCCCGCCCCCAGCAGGCCAGGCCCTTCATGGGTGATGAGGAATACCGGAATGTCTTTGAGATAAGGCTTGAAGCGCCCCTTGTCCTCGAAGGCGACCCTAAAGCCCGAGCCGATGAAGAACTCCTGGAAGCGCGGCACTATGCCGCCGGCGATATAGACGCCGCCGAAGGTACCCAGGTTGAGGGCCAGGTTGCCGGCAAAGCGCCCCATCAACACGCAGAACAGACTCAGGGTGCGGCGGCAATCGAGGCACTCCCCCGCCAGGGCCCGCTCGGTGATCTCCCGGGGGACCAGCGCCGCCGGCTCACGGCCGTCGGACTTGACCAGGCCGCGATAGAGATTGACCAGCCCGGGGCCGGAGAGAAAACGCTCCGCCGAGACATGGCCCAGCTCCCCGCGCATCACCTGCAGCACCGCATCCTCTTCCTCCGTGTTGGCGGCAAAATCCACATGGCCCCCTTCACCGGGCAGGCTCAGCCACTGCGCCCCCGCCTTGACCAGGTGGGCGACCCCAAGGCCGGTCCCTGCGCCATAGATGGCCACCGGCTTGTCCGCCTGGGGAGCCTCGCCCCCCAGCTGGATCTTGTCGGCATCCGACAACACGGGCACCGCCATGGAGACGGCGGTGAAATCGTTGATCACCAGCAGACGGGCCAGGCCCAGGCTGGCCTGCATCTCACGGATGGAGAACTCCCAGCTGTGGTTGGTCATGGCGACCCAGTCGCCGTTGACCGGGCAGGCGATGGCGATGCAGGCCTCGCTCACCTGCGCCTGCTGCTCCGCCAGATAGAGACGGATCACGGCCTCCAGACCGGGATGCTCCAGCCCGGAATAGGTCTTGGCCCGGGAGATGGCGCCTGTGGCCAGCTCGCACAGGGCCAGCCTGGCATTGGTACCGCCGACGTCGCCAACCAGGGCATGGGTATGCTGCATAAACACTCCTTCGTTACGGGTCGGGGCGACGCTGCGTCCCGAGCTTATTGTTTGGCACAGATTCTACCCGAGGCGCCGCGCCACAGGGGTGGCCGGTGGTGACAAACGTGCGCGGGCTCACAGTGTTGTTGCTTTGCAACATTTGTAAGCGCTTTCACGAAGGGAGTGGAAATTTGTAACTAAAATAACGAAATAATTAGACGTGAGTCATACTTTACATGGCCGAGATTAGTCCCGATAAACGCTTGTCTTGTATAGTCATCATCCTTGTTTTTAACCCGCTCAGCCTGCTATTTAGTGCCAAGACACTGAAGCTAAATTACAAGAAATCCTGGTGGTAATGATGAATACCCTCGATAAGATTACGAACAATTTGGAAAGTTTCAGTAAATCGGAGCGCAAAGTCGCCGAGGTGATCCTCGCCTCTCCCCAGACGGCCATCCACTCCAGCATCGCCGCCCTCGCCAAACTGGCCGATGTCAGCGAGCCGACCGTCAACCGTTTCTGCCGCCGCCTCGACACCAAGGGTTTCCCGGATTTCAAACTGCACCTGGCCCAGAGCCTGGCCAACGGCACCCCCTATGTGAACCGCCACGTCGAGGCGGAAGATGGCCCCGAGATCTACACCGCCAAGATCTTCGAGTCCACCATGGCCTGCCTCGATGCCGCCAAGAACAGCCTGGACATCTCCGCCATCAATCGCTGCGTCGACATCCTGACCCAGTCCAAGAAGATCAGCTTCTTTGGCCTGGGCGCTTCCTCCGCCGTCGCCAGGGATGCCCAGAACAAGTTCTTCCGCTTCAACATTCCCGTGGTGAGCTTCGATGACATCGTCATGATGCGCATGAGCTGCATCAACAGCAGCGAAGGGGACGTGGTGGTGCTCATCTCCCACACGGGTCGCACCAAGGCCCTGGTGGAGATAGCCGCCCTGGCCCGGGAGAACGATGCCACCGTGATCGGCATGACCTCCAAGGACTCCCCCCTGGCCCGGGAGTGCAACCTGGTGCTCTCCATGGACGTGCCGGAAGACACCGACGTCTACATGCCCATGGCCTCGCGCATCGCCCAGCTCGCCCTGGTGGACGTGCTGGCGACCGGTTTCACCCTGCGCCGCGGCATGAAATTTCGGGAAAACCTGAAGAAGGTCAAGGAAGGTTTGCGCGAATCCCGCTTTGATACTCCCCACTCCTCCTGAGTCTGTGGGGGCCCCGGGCCCCCGTTAGGTGTACCTGCCGCCATTGTGTAGTATTGTCGTTTAGCAACAATCCCCTCCGATGGCGTTTGGGCCTCTGCCCGCCGGGACAGTATTTCAAGTCATATCAACTTCAAACTGGAGTCTTTCATGCCAAGACGTACAAAGATTGTGACCACACTCGGTCCTGCCACCGACCGCGAAGGCATCCTCGAGGGGATCATCCGCGCCGGGGCCGACATGGTGCGAATGAATTTCTCTCACGGCAGTGCAGAAGATCACATCCAGCGGGCCGAACAGGTGCGCGCCATCGCCGCCAAGCTGGGCCGCCATGTGGCCATCATGGGGGATCTGCAGGGCCCCAAGATCCGGGTTTCCACCTTCAAGGATGGCAAGATCTATCTCGCCATCGGCGACAGCTTCATCCTGGATGCCGCCCTCGGCAAGGGGGAAGGTTGCCAGGAGCAGGTCGGCATCGACTACAAGAGCCTGCCCGATGACGTGGTGGCGGGCGACATACTGCTGCTGGACGACGGTCGGGTGCAGCTGAAAGTGGAGCGAGTCGAAGGCAGCCGCATTCACACCACTGTCACCGTGGCCGGCCCCCTCTCCAACAACAAGGGCATCAACAAGAAGGGGGGTGGCCTCTCCGCGCCTGCCCTGACCGAGAAGGACAAGGAAGACATCAAGACCGCCGCCCGCATGAACGTGGACTACCTGGCCGTCTCCTTCCCCCGTTGCGGCGATGATCTGCGCTACGCCCGCGAGCTGGCCCGCGAAGCCGGCTCCAACGCCAAGATAGTGGCCAAGGTGGAGCGCGCCGAGACCGTCGCCACCGATGAGGCGATGGAAGACATCATCCTCGGCTCAGACGCCGTCATGGTGGCCCGTGGTGACCTGGGTGTGGAGATCGGCGACCCCGAGCTGGTCGGCGTGCAGAAGAAGCTCATTCGCCACTCCCGTCGCCTGAACCGGGTGGTGATCACCGCGACCCAGATGATGGAGTCCATGATCAACGCCCCGCTGCCGACCCGCGCCGAGGTGATGGACGTGGCCAACGCCGTGTTGGACGGCACCGATGCGGTCATGCTCTCCGCCGAGACGGCCGCCGGCCAGTTCCCCATCGAGACGGTCACCTCCATGGCCAGCGTCTGCGTCGGTGCCGAGAAGCACCCGAGCCTGAACGTCTCCAACCACCGCATGAACTACACCTTCACCTCGGTGGAAGAGGCGGTGGCCATGTCCACCATGTATGCGGCCAACCACCTGGAGGGGGTACAGGCCATCGTGGCGCTGACCGAGTCTGGCACCACGCCGCTGCTGATGTCCCGCATCAGCTCGGGCCTGCCTATCTTCGCCATGTCCCCCCATGCCAAGACCCTCTCCTGGACCAACCTCTACCGCGGCGTCACCCCTGTGCTGTTCGATGCCGACGAAAGCCGTCCCGTCTACGAGGTGTGCCGCGAGGCCCTGGACGTGCTCAAGGCCAAGGGACTGCTCCAGAGCGGCGACATGGTGTTGCTCACCCACGGCGACAAGATGGAGACCGTCGGCAGCACCAACACCTGCAAGGTGATGATGGTCGAGTGATCCCCGCCACCGGCAACAAAAACGGCTCCCTCGGGAGCCGTTTTTCCATGGGAAATACGCCGCCTCAGCTACCGCGATAGAGTTCCACCTTGTCACCATCGCTCAGGGCCCCGGCGCCGCGCACCACCACCCTGTCACCCGGGGTCAGGGCGCCGCTGATGGCGACCTGACGCTCATCACCGAACAGGATGGTGACCGGCACCCGGCTCACCGTCAGGGCATCCCCCTCTCCCTTGACCCGAAATACCACGCTCCCCTCTGTGTTGAGCACCAGGGCATCCCTGGGCAGCAGCATGGCCTGCCGTTCCCCCAGGGGCAGGGCAACCCGCACCGGCGCCCCTATGATGTAACTGCCCTTCCTCGGCTTGAGTCTCAGCTCGATGAGGCGGGAGACGGGGTCGGCACTCGCCGCCCGCTGGTAATAGCTCGCCTCCCCTTGCAAACCGGCCCCCTCGACCTTGAGCAGGGTGTCGGGAGCCAGGCGCAGGGCCCAGTCGATGGGGGCCTGCAAGCGGATGTCCGGCGCATCCGGGTTGACCAGCGCCAGCGCCTTCTCCCCCGCATCCACATGTTCCCCCGGCTGGATGAAGTGATGATTCACCACCCCGGCGAAGGGGGCATGGATCTGGCTGCGGCGGATCTGATCCTCTATCTGGCGCGCCGCTATCTCCGCCAGCTGCAGCGCCAGCTCCGCCTGTTCCATCTCCAGCCTGGCCTTGTCGAACTGGCTGAGGGAGGCATTGTGCTGCCTGCGCAGCTTGTCCTGGCGCTCGAACTCCGCCCTGGCAAAGCGCAGGCTGCTGGCCCACCTGGCCTGCTCGGCCCGGGCCTGCTCCAGGGAGAGGTGCAGGGCAGTGCTGTCGAGGCGCAGCAACACCTGACCCGCCTCGACCCGACTGCCAAAGTCGGCAATCCACGCCACCCGCCCGCTCTGCTCGGCGCTCAGCTCCGCCTGCTGGCGACTGGCGACAGTGCCACTGATCCAGAGGCTGGCTCCGGCATCGCCCCGGGTGACATCGGCCAGGGTGACCGACTTGGCCCAGAGCGGCAGGCTCGCCATCAGGGCGAGCCCCGCAATCATCTTGTTCACATCTCTCTCCTTTCCATGGATGCGTTCGTTCATCAGGCGCGCTGGCGCAGCGCCACCGGTGCCGGCTCCCGCTCCCCCAGACGCAGGAAGGCGGGCAGCAATATGAGGGTAAACAGGGTGCTGCAGCTCATGCCGCCGACGATGACGGTGGCCAGTCCCCGGTAGATTTCACTGCCCGCACTCGGGCTCAGCATCAGGGGCAGCATGCCGAAGATGCTGGTCAGGCTGGTCATGGCGATGGGACGCATCCGGCTTTGCAGCGCATCCGCCACCGCCGCCGAGCGCGTCATCCCCTCCCGCTCGGCCGAGCGGGTCTGATGCACCAGCAAGATGGCATTGTTGACCACCAGCCCCAGCAGGATGACGAAGCCGATGATGGTCAGCAGATCCATGGGCAGGGGCGCCACCCGCCCGCTCAGAACCAGCGCCACCACGCCGCCCACGGTGGCGAGGGGCAGGGTCAGCAACACCAGCAGGGCATCCCGGACCGAGGCGAACAGACCCCACAGCAGCACCAGCAGGATCACCAGGGCGAACAGGAAGATGCCCCCCAGGTTGCCGAGGGCCTGCTGCAGGCTGTCGGCGTTGCCAAATACCCGCAACTCGCCCCCGGCGGGGAGCAAGGGCCGGATGCGGGCGAAGCTCTTCTCCTTGAGGGTATCGAGCACCTGCTCCATGCTCATCCCCTCGGCCGGGGTGATCTGCAGGCTCAGGCTGCGGCGCCCATCGGCGCGAAAGATGCCTGATGGCCCCAGATCATGCTCCACCTTCAGCAGCTCGCCGAGGGGCACTATGCCGCCCCTGGGAGTGGCCAGGGGCAGTGCCCGCAGATCGTCCGGGTTGCCCGAGGTCTGCCCCATCAGCAGGATGTCAAAGCGCTCGTCGCCGTCGAAGTATTCGCCGACCCTCAGGCCGTCCCCCAGGGTCTGGATGATGGTCGGCATGGGGGTGCGATCCCAGCCCACCTCGGCCAGACGCCGGTCCTGGGGCACCAGCCGCAGCTCGGGGGCGGTGAAGTCCAGGGAGGGCTCCGGCCGCACCTGGGCCCCCGGCAGATCCTGCTTCACGATCGCCATGGCCGCCCGGGCCGCTTGATAGAGCTCGGGCAGATCCCCCCCCTGAAGCAGCAACTCGACCCCGTTCTCGCTGTCAAAGCCGCCAAACAGCGAGCCCTGGCCACCAAAGGCACGGGTATCCGGAATGCCCTGCAACAGATCCTGCATCAGCAGCGTCTCCAGCTCCTTGATACGCCCCTCCTCCTTGGCCCGCACCCCAATCTGGGCCCCTCCCGGATAGCGCATGATGTAGTAGTTCTTGAGGGCCGGCTCCTTCTCCCCCTTCATGTAGGGGGCGAGCCGGGCGATCAGGGTGTCTATCACCTCTTCCCGCTGGGCCTGCAGGTTGACTCCGGGGGTGAAGCTCATCCAGACGTCGATGGCGTCGCGTTTCACGTCCGGCAGATAGTTCATCTTGGGCAGCAGGGCCCAGGTCGCCAGCACAGGCAGGCTCATCATGGCGAGAATGAGGGTCCAGCGCCGCCCCGGAGTACGAGTCCAGTGGAGGATGCGCGCCGTGGCACGGCGCCAGTAATCACCATAGGGGTCAATCAGTCTGTCTTGCCCCATCCAGCGCGATGCCACCGCCGGCAACACAGAGACGGCCACCAGCATGGAGACGGTGACGGCGCAGGCGATGGTGAGCGCCAGGTCTGCAAACAACTGCCCCTCCACGTCGTTGAGCAGGAGCACCGGCAAGAAGATGGCCACCGTGGTGAGAGTCGAAGCGACCAGGGCCGCCCACACCTGGCTGGTGCCCGCCAGGGCCGCCCCCGCCTTGTCGAGATCCCCCCGCTCGTGGCGCCGATAGATGCTCTCCAGCACCACGATGGCGGCATCGAGCACCATGCCCACCGCGAACGCTATCCCCGCCAGGGAGATGACGTTGAGGGTTCTGTCCATCAGCTTGAGCAGGCAGAGGGTCAGCATGATGCTGATGGGGATGGCGAGCGCTATCATCAGGGTCGCCTTGAGCCGACGCAGGAAGACCCAGAGGATGGCACAGGAGAGCAGCACCCCCAGCCCCAGGTTGGCGGTGACCATGTGGATGGCGCGATTGATGTAGAGGGAGGCATCGAACGACTGCGCCATGTGCAGTCCGGCGGGCTCGAGCACCTCGCGGTTGAGCTCGCCCACCCTGGCCTTGATCGCCTCCAGGGCAGCCAGGGCATTGGCGCCGTTCTCCTTGTAGATCTGGGCCGAGATGGCCTGGTTGCCATTCTGGATCCGCAGCACCGGGGAGTTCTCCCGGGTCAGCCGCACCTCGGCCACGTCCCGCAGATAGATGGGCAGGCCATCGCGCCAGTCCACCACCTTGTCCTTGAGACTCTCCACGTCATAGCGACCGGCGAAGCGCAGCTTGTACTCCCAGCGCCCTATGTCCAGGGTGCCGGCGGAAACATCCCAGCCGGTGGCGGCCCGGCTCGCCAGCTCGGGGATCTCCACCCCCAGTTCGGCGGCGCGGTAAGGGTCGAAGCGGATCTGGATCTGACGGGCGTTGATGCCGTCTATCTCCACGGTGGAGACCCCGGGGATGCGTTCCAGCTCCGGCTTGACCCTGGATTCAATCAGCGGCTGCTGCTCATCTATGCTCCCCACAGCCCCTGGCAGCTGCTGGATGAAGAAGAAGGTCAGGGTGTCGTTGCTGCTGTAATTGTTGAGGTAGGGGCCATCTATGTTGTCCGGCAGACTGGAGACCCGGTTCAGCCGCGAGATGATCTCCAGCTGGACCCGCTGCATGTCGGTGCCGATGGCAAATTCCAGGTCCATCTCGACGAAGCCGGGGTAGCTGTTGCTGGTGAGACTCTTGAGCCCCTGCACCCCCTGCAACTCCTGCTCGATGGGATCCGTTATCTCGGACTCCATCTCTTGCGGCGAGGCGGATCGCCAGGAGACGAAGATGTTGAGATGGGGACGCTCTATGTCCGGGAACAGCTGTACCGGCAGGCTGCGCATGCTGAGCAGGCCTGCAAAAAAGATGAGCACGACCGAGACCGCCACCCAGATGGGGCGTTCGATCGCCGTCTTGGCGAGGTTCATTTCATCTTCCTGATGTTGTTGTTATCGGCTCCTTCCGCGAGCCTGCTTCCTGCCCCAAGGGTGAGGGGACAAATCATTAAACTGGAAATTCCATCCCTTGTAAATGCACGAAATACAAACAAAAAACCGGCCATCACGGCCGGTTTTCAACAGCAGGCATGCCGGGTTCAGGCGGCGTCGTCCACCCGGGCCGGGTGGCCCATGGCCTCCAGTTCACCGGGGGCAAAGTTGTCCACCTGGATAGCCTCGCTGCGCAGGGCATCGGCGGCGAGCAGCTTGTCGGCCTCTTCCTGGGTCAGGAGGGAGATCGCCAGGGCCTGGCTCACCAGCTCCGGCAGGGCCAGCTTGCGGGGCAGGCGCCCCTCTTTCTGGGCCTGGGCAAGCTTCTTCTCCAGGGGCTGCACCGAGACCATGGCGAGGAAGGCCCTCTCCATCTGGCCGATGGCATCCTGCTCATCCTGGCCCACGTAGCACAGGGCGGTGAGGCGGTCACGGAACTCGCCCGGCGTCATCATGGCCTGGCAGATGGCGTGGCAGCGATCATCGGCCGGCATCTGGTAGTGAATGCCGAACGGGAAGACCACCCGCTTGAGCAGGGCACCAGCGACCTTGTTCGGGAAGTTCTGGAAGAAGCCGTCGAACGCCTTGCCGATCAGGTGCAGGTTACGCTCCAGGGCATACTGGACGAAGGGCAGGTCGGAGACCATGCGTCCCTGATCCTCATAGTGCTTGAGGGTCGAGGAAGCCAGGTAGAGATGGCTCAGCACGTCGCCAAGGCGGGCAGAAATCATCTCCTTGCGCTTGAGATCGCCACCCAGCATCAGCATGGAAACGTCGGCGCACAGGGCCAGTCCCTTGCTCATGCGGGACAGCTGCTTGTAGTAGCGGGCGGTCTCGCCAGCCACAGGGGCGCCGTTGAACTGACCCAGGGTCAGTCCCTGGAACAGGGCACCGAAGAAGTTGCCTGTGCCAAACGCCAGGTGCTTCATCAGCAGGCCGTCAAACTTCTCGAGGCCACGTTCGGCATCCGGATCGGCCGCCGCTTCCAGCTCGGCGAACACATAAGGGTGACAGCGGGTCGCCCCCTGGCCGAAGATCATCAGGTTGCGGGTCAGGATGTTGGCCCCCTCCACCGTGATGGCGACCGGGATCCCCATGTAGGCGTAGCCCGTGTAGTTCTTGGGACCGAGCTGGATGGCGCGACCGGCGTGGATGTCCATGGAGTCATCCATGATCTGGCGCGCCATTTCAGTCATGTGGTACTTGGAAATCGCGGTGACGATGGCCGGTGCCTGACCCAAGTCCAGGGAACCTGCGGTCATGCGACGCGCCCCTTCCAGCTGATAGGTCAGGCCGCCGATGCGCGCCATGGCCTCCTGCACCCCTTCGAACTTGCCGATGGACATGCCGAACTGCTTGCGCACATAGGCGTAGGCACTGACGGTGCGGCTCGCCATGTGACCACAGGCAGTGCCCAGGGCCGGCAGGGAGATGCCGCGCCCGGCGGAGAGGCACTCCACCAGCATGCGCCAGCCGCGACCGGCGTAATCCGGGCCACCGATGATCCAGTCGAGGGGGATGAACACATCCTTGCCAAAGGTCGGGCCATTGAGGAAAGCAAGTCCCATGGGGTAGTGGCGATCGCCGACCCGCACCCCGGGGTGGCTGGTGGGGATCAGGGCGCAGGTGATGCCGAGCTCCTCCTTGTCCCCCAGCAGGTGCTCGGGATCATGCAGCTTGAAGGCCAGGCCCAGCACTGTGGCACGAGGGGCCAGAGTGATGTAGCGCTTGTTCCAGTTCAGGCGGATGCCGAGCACCTCCTCCCCCTTGTACTGACCCTTGCAGACGATCCCCTTGTCCGGGATGGCGCCCGCATCTGAGCCCGCTTCCGGACCGGTCAGGGCGAAGCAGGGCACCTCCTTGCCATTGGCCAGGCCCGGCAGCCAGAAATCCTTCTGGGCCTGGGTGCCGTAGTGCATCAGCAGCTCACCCGGGCCAAGCGAGTTCGGCACCATGACGGTGACCGCCACGCTCAGACTCTTGGTGGCGATGCGAGTCACTATGGTGGAGTTGGCTATCGCCGAGAACTCGCGGCCACCGTAGGATTTCGGAATGATGAGCGCGAAGAAACCTTCCTTCTTCAGATAGTCCCAGACCTGCTCGGGCAGATCCTTGGTCTCGTTGACTATCTTGAAGTCGTCGATCATGGCGAGCAGGGTCTCGACCTGATTGTCGATGAAGCTCTGCTCATCGGCGCTCAGGGTCGCCTTGCCGTAGCCATGGAGTTTCTGCCAGTCGGGATTGCCACGAAACAGCTCGCCATCCCACCAGACGGATCCCGCCTCCATGGCCTCCCGTTCGGTCGCCGACAGGGGGGGCAGTATTCTCTTGAAGATGGCAAACACCGGACGGGTTACCCACTTCTTGCGGATAGCCGGGACGCCGAGCACGACGGCGACGGTCACCACCAGCAGGACAAGCAATGTGATCATGGTTCAGTTCCCTCTATTTCACAGTTCCGTTAACTTGTTGTTTTGATTAAACGGCCAGGGACAACCTGGTCGATTCCGTCGGCGCGCCTACCCCGGCCGCCAGATAAGGAATAACGTTGCGCACCAGCCCTTCCACATCCAGATGCTGACCAAAATCGGCCTGGGCGATATCCCGCAGCGCATCGGCAGAGGCCATGGTGAACACGACTGTGCCCAGGGTGAAGTGCAGGCGCCAGAAGAGATCCGCCGGCGTCAATGCCGGATTGGCCTGGGAGATGGCCTGGGTGATCCGCTGCAGGGTCGCACCATAATGGCTGGTGATGAAACGACGCAGGTGGCCCTGGCTGTCGATGTAACCACGTCCCAGCAGCTGCATGAAGAGGGCCGGACCATTGGTACGCACGGCGGCCAGCTTCATCAGGGGGTCGACAAAACTCTCGAATACCTGGAGCAGGGTCAGCTCGTCTCGCGCCATCAGGGCGGCCAGCCTGGTGTCCAGCTCAGGCATGAACAGGGAGAGATAGCGGTCCAGCACCGCCTGGATCAGCTCCTTCTTGGAGCCGAAGTGATAGTTCACCGACGCCAGGTTCACATCGGCCTCGCTGGTGATCAGACGCAAAGAGGTATCAGCGAACCCCCGCTCGGCAAACAACACCTCGGCAGCATCGAGAATACGGTTCTTGGTATCAATCTTGCTCACTGTGCACCTCACTTAAACGAATGTTTAAAAAGTACGTTTCATAGTCTGAGGTGTCAAGAGAATGTGAATCCAGGTTAGGGAAATGTTTTATTAAAAAACCGGGAACTTTGACCAAAGAACGGACTCTATATCTATGCCACTGCAATTAAACATTAAGTCTCGCCCAACCAGCCCAGTGCTGATTGGGCATTTTTTTATGGCGCAACGCCTGTCTCATCGACCTGCTGGATGCCGGTTTCGGCTTGAAAAACAGAGGGTAAAAAAAACCGCCGCAGAGCGACGGTGGGGAAAGAAGGTTGCGTCATCCTGACCCAACCCATCGATGGAAGTTCAGGCTGCACATCGATGAGCACATCTTACCCAAGCTCCCCGGATAAACTTTGTCAGAGTTGCAGGCATTTGTGACAGAGTATGACAACCCCTCTGCGTGACCCCCTCCCCCCCTTTTTGCTATGCTGGCGCTTCACTCATCGGGCTCTGCTCACCCAGGGGAAACGCCATGAAGTACACCGTCGACACCCATACCCACACGGTCGCCAGCACCCATGCCTACAGCACCATCCATGACTACATCCCCATCGCCAGGGCCAAGGGGATCAAGCTGTTTGCCACCACGGACCATGGCCCGGACATGGCCGATGCTCCGCATTTCTGGCATTTCGTCAATCTGCACGTCTTGCCCAGGGTCGTGGACGGCGTGGGCATACTGCGCGGCATAGAGGCCAACATCAAGAATCTGGACGGGGAGATAGACTTTCCCGAACGCTACGAATCCCGCCTCGACATGATCATGGCCGGCTTCCACGAGCCCGTGTTCCCGCCCTGTGACAGGGCAACCCATACCCAGGCGATGATCAACGCCATCAAGAGCGGCCGGGTCGACATGATAAGCCACCCGGGCAACCCCGCCTTCCCCATCGACATCGACGCCGTGGTGCATGCCGCCGCGCAGTACAGGGTCGCCCTTGAGGTCAACAACTCCTCGTTCAGCCACTCCCGGGCAGGCAGTGAAGAGAACTGCCGCGCCATCGTCGAGGCGGCGCGAGACCGTGGCGCCTATCTGGTCTTCGGATCCGACTCCCATGTCGCCTTCAGCGTCGGCGACTTCGAACACTGCCATCGACTGGTCACAGCAGCCGGCTTCCCCGAAGAGCGGATCCTGGCCCGCTCCCCCCGCGCCCTGCTCGCGTTTCTCGAAAGCCGGGGCAGAGCCCATATCCCGGAATTTGCGGATCTCTGATCAGCCTCGTAACACCATGAGCCGACTCATAAAAATGATTGAGGCACATTGACTTGCCAGGGCATTTTCGGGAATCTAGAGCGACGCCGATATAGCTCAGTTGGTAGAGCAGCGCATTCGTAATGCGAAGGTCAGGAGTTCGATTCCCCTTATCGGCACCAGTTTCCACCCATTGCCCAGCGTTCGATTGTTGCGCGCTGTGTCCTGATTAACTGTCCATCACTCCCGTTATGGAGACGCGGTGCGGGAAAGCCTTAATGGATGGTTCGGGTCGTGCTGACACGGTCAGCACGACCACCCGCCCCGCTTTCATGCCAGCCGTCATTCACCCGCCCAGTAAAACTCAATCCGGATCCCGCTTGGCTCGTAGCACATCATGTGCATGGCTGGCCCCTCCCGGATAAGCGAAGGGGCAAACTCAATATTCACGTCACGAACCGAGAGCCTGTCATGAATCTCAAACAGCGCGGCCTTGCTGTTGACTGAGATGGCCAGATGATGAAGACCTACGTTGCGCTTGCGATCAAAATGGGTCGGCTCATCCGTTTGGGCTGCCCACAGTGTCAGCATGATCGATCCGTCGCTGACAAAGATTGCCGGATAATCATCTCTTCGCCTGACTTCCTGCCAACCCAGCAATGAAGTGAAAAAATGCGCGCTCTCTTCCAGACACATTGTGGTCAAACCAATGTGATTCACCCCTTGCGTCAACGGCAAGCTCATATCCATCTCCTTGATAAAAATATTGAATTGAGTTGTCCGACTTCATGCCTCAGGCATGAACGACAACCTAAGCAGACTTGACTCCATTGTTCGAAAAATCTGCTGCGGCAAGGGCTTGAGCCCCCAAGCGATAGCTCTCCTCGTACCCGGCGACCTCACCAAATTCGGCTCGAATGATCATGCCTTCCAGGAAGGTCATGATCGCCTCTCCTTTTTCCTCCACACCCCTTTCGCCAGGTTCGAAGATTGAGAGCAGCAGCGACTTGAGCCACATTTTATGCTGCACGGCCAATCGCGCCAGGCTCTCGTCATGACCTTTGAACTCGGCAATGGCGTGCATGAACATGCATCCCTTGAAGTTGACGGCTCGAAACCAGTCAAAATGCCAGTCAAGAATGGCATTCAACCGGCTGACCCGACCCGCTTCTCCTGCCACCACAGCGTTTAACTCATCCTCGAATCCTTGATGCCTATGAACCAGGACAGCCTCAATCAGGTCACTCTTGGAGCCAAAGTGTCGGTACATGGATGTCTTAGACACCTCTGCCTTGTCCCGGATCAGATCGACACCCACTGCGGTATAGCCAAACTCATTAAACAGCTCTCCGGCCACGTTTAGGATGTGCTCTTTTTTACTGATCATGGGCCTTGTTCGCTTCCGTCAAATTTCATTATGAGAGTATTGCCACAAAGTGTACAGATCTGTACGATTGCCAGTGATGTACAGATCTGTACACCCAATATACCACAGTTGGCCTGTAATATTCCCATCTCATTCTCGAGGGTAAAAATGAAGAAAATACGCGGCGGGGGGGAATTACCACCCAAACCAACATCCATTCAGCTGATGAAGGGATTTGTCGGCGGCACACTCGGTATTCTGATACTTGGCGTCATGGGGCAAACGACGGGGATACCCTGGTTGATGGCCCCTTTTGGAGCAACGTGCGTGATTTTATTTGCGGCACCAAGCTCCCCACTCGCGCAGCCACGCAATGTCATTGCCGGCCATCTCATTACCTCGACTGTCGGGCTGGCAGCCCTGTATGGGCTTGGTAACTCAGTCTGGGTGATCGCATTGTCTGTCGGTGTCGCCATTATGCTGATGCAATATTTGCGGGCAGTTCACCCACCTGCTGGCGCCAACCCGATAGTGATCATGCTTGCCGGCCAAAGCGTAGTAGGGTTGGACTATCTGATCACTCCGACGCTGATTGGCAGTATTACCCTCGTCATGCTGGCTTCCGTCGTCAATAACTACGGGGAGGAGAGCAACTGGCCTGTCTATTGGCATGGATTTGGCCGTAAAAAGAGGCAATAAAAATGCCCAAGATTGAACTGTCCATTCATTGCGACATACACACAACCGCCGTCGACAATATTGCCACCAAGCCAACAGAACTCACTCGTGACTGACTATGCAAAACGTCTGAGGTAACAGGAATCCATATCAATAGAAATATGAGCCTGTGTGATCTGACGACCATCTCCATACCGACAGCACCGCAGCCCGACAGGGGGTGAACAAACCGCCTTGAAGGCTGGGGACGCCATCAGGCATGCACCACTGCCTTGACTGATTTGCCCTTTCATGGGGTGGCAACTGCTGTTAACATGCCGCCCCTATGTCTATTTTGCGCTCTGGCGTGACCGTCACGCCGCCCTGACCCCGCCTTTCGCGGCGCCTGCCGCCTGACTCTGGTTGTCACAACCGGAGCGTTTTTGTTCATCTGCCATATACCAATACAACTATGCGATCCTGCCCGAGCGCCACCTGACCCCGAGTCTGGACTTGTGGCCATGGATCCTCAACAAGCGAGAAAATCCCCCCATGCTGGAACGTGCAAGACAAGAGTGGTTCTCCAACATACGCGGTGACCTGCTGGCCGGTACCGTGGTGGCCCTGGCGCTGATCCCGGAGGCCATCGCCTTCTCCATCATCGCCGGCGTCGACCCCAAGGTCGGCCTCTATGCCTCCTTCTGTATCGCCGTGGTCATCGCCTTCGTCGGCGGCCGCCCGGGCATGATCTCGGCCGCCACCGGCGCCATGGCGCTGCTGATGGTGACCCTGGTGAAAGAGCATGGCCTGCAATATCTGCTGGCGGCGACCCTGCTCACCGGCCTCTTCCAGATAGCGGCGGGTTACCTGAAGCTCGGCAGCCTGATGCGGTTTGTCTCCCGCTCCGTGGTGACCGGCTTCGTCAACGCCCTGGCCATCCTCATCTTCGTGGCCCAGCTGCCCGAGCTCACCAACGTCACCTGGCAGGTCTATGCCATGACGGCGGCGGGTCTTGGCATCATCTATCTGTTCCCACTCATCCCCGTGGTGGGCAAGCTGGTGCCCTCCCCCCTGCTGTGCATCGTCATACTCACGGCGGTGGCCATTACCATGGGCATCGATATCCGCACCGTGGGCGACATGGGCGAGTTGCCCGATACCCTGCCCATCTTCCTCTGGCCCGAGGTGCCGCTGAATCTCGAGACCCTGACCATCATCTTCCCCTACTCTGCGGGTCTGGCCGTGGTGGGCCTGCTCGAATCCATGATGACGGCGGCCATCGTCGATGATCTGACGGATACCCAAAGCGATCGCAACCGCGAGTGCAAGGGCCAGGGGATCGCCAACATAGGCGCCGGCCTGATGGGGGGCATGGCGGGGTGCGCCATGATTGGCCAGTCCATCATCAACATCAAATCCGGCGGTCGCGGTCGCCTCTCCACCTTTGTCGCGGGCACCCTGCTCATCCTGATGGTGGTGTTCATGGATGAATGGATCCGCCAGATCCCCATGGCGGCCCTGGTGGCCGTGATGATCATGGTCTCTATCGGAACATTTTCCTGGGAGTCGGTGCGCAATCTGAAAACCCACCCCCTCTCCACCAGTATTGTGATGCTGGCCACAGTCGCCGTGGTCGTGGCTACCCATAACCTGGCGCTCGGGGTATTTGTCGGGGTACTGCTCGCCTCCCTGTTCTTCGCCAACAAGGTCGCCCGCTTCATGCTGGTCAAGAGCGACAGCGAGCGCAGCGACGCGGTGCGCACCTATCGGGTGCGAGGCCAGGTGTTCTTTGCCAGCGCCGAGCAGTTCTTCGCCGGCTTCAATTTCAAGGAGGTGGTGGAGAAGGTGGTGATCGATCTCAGCCATGCCCACTTCTGGGACATCACCGCCGTCACCGCGCTGGACAAGGTGGTCATCAAGTTCCGCCGCGAGGGGACCGAGGTGGAGATCATCGGTCTCAACGAGGCCAGTGCCACCATAGTCGACCGCTTCGGGGTACACGACAAACCGGAAGAGGTGGAAAAGCTGCTGGCTGGCCACTGATCACGACAAGGAGTCCAACATGACAAACATTGTTGCCTGTATCGACGGTTCACCTGCCCAGGCGGCGGTGTGCGACGCCGCCGCCTGGGCCTCGACCGGCACGGCGCTGCCGATCACCCTGCTGCATGTATTGGAAAGAAACGAGTTTGAAGGGGAGAGCGACCTCTCAGGCGCCATCGGTCTGGGCAGCCGTGAGCACCTGCTCAAGGAGCTGGCCGAGCGGGATCATCAGCGCAGCCGTCTGGCCCAGGAGCAGGGTCGCCTGCTGCTCGAGAGCGCCAAAGACTACCTGACCGAATCGGGGGTAACAGAGGTCGAGACCCAGCAACGCCGCGGGCAGCTGGTGGAGGCCGTACAGGCGCTTTCACCCGGGATACCCATGATGATCCTGGGTAAGCAGGGCACTACCCACGTCCGGGACCATGCGCTCCTCGGCAGCCATATCGAGAGCGCCATTCGCACCCTGGACAACCCCATCATGGTGGTGCAGCCGGGCTTTGAGGCGCCGAGCCGCTTCCTGTTCGCCTATGACGGCAGCCAGAGTGCAAACAAGGTGTTGGCGCTGGTCGCCAGCAGCCCGCTGCTCACGGGGCTGGCGTGCGATCTGGTGATGGTCGGCGAGCCGAGTGACGAACACGAGCGCCAGCTGGTGCAGGCCAGGCAGGTGTTGGAGAGTGCGGGATTCGAGGTAAACGACCGCCTGCTGCAGGGGGAGGTCGCCCCGAGGATCTGCCAGCATGCCGCCGAGGGGGGGCTCACTCTCATCGTCATGGGAGCCTATGGCCACTCACGGTTGAGGCAGTTCATCGTTGGCAGCACCACCACGGCAATACTGGCAACCACCAGCGCAGCCGTGCTCTTGCTGAAATAAAGAACGAGGGGGTGGCCATGGCCACCCCCCCTTCTTCATGATACGGGGCTCACTCCCTCGTCACCCGATGCGCCGCCCTTGTGCATCCACCACCCGCTCCCCATCCTCCTTGCTGAAGGCCCCGCGCTGGGGCTCGGCGGCATCACTCATGGGTGCGCTTTCGCTTTGCCATAACTGCGCTTCATGCGCAGGGCCACGTTGACCAGGGCGATCAGCACGGGCACCTCCACCAGCGGACCTATGACGCCGGCGAAGGCCTGATCCGAACTCAAGCCAAACACGGCGATGGAGACTGCAATGGCCAGCTCGAAGTTGTTGCCGGTGGCGGTAAAGGCGATGGAGGCGTTCTTGTCATAGGGAATGCCCAGCGTCTTGCCCACCAGGAAGCTGGTGAAGAACATCAGCACGAAATAGACCACCAGAGGTACTGCAACCCGCAGCACATCCATGGGCAGCTCGACTATCATCTCCCCCTTGAGGCTGAACATCAGCACGATGGTGGCCAAGAGGGCAATCAGCGTGATGGGGGAGATGGCCGGAATGAAGCGCTCGCTGTACCACTTCTCCCCCTTGGCCTTGACCAGATAGTGACGGCTCAAAAAGCCTGCCAGGAAGGGAATGCCCAGATAGATCAACACGCTTTGCGCGATATCCAGCATGGTGATGTCCACCGCGAAGCCCTGCAAACCGAACAGCGGCGGCAGCACGGTAATGAACAACCAGGCCATGAAGCTGTAGGTGAGGATCTGAAACGCGCTGTTGAGGGCCACCAGGCCAGCACCGTACTCCTTGCTGCCGCCGCCGAGATCGTTCCACACCAGCACCATGGCGATGCAGCGCGCCAGGCCGATCAGGATGAGGCCCACCATGTAGCCCGGCTGATCATGCAAAAACACCAGGGCGATGACGAACATCAGGATGGGACCCACCAACCAGTTCATCACCAGTGAGAGGGTAATGGCCTGACGGTCGCGTGTCATGGTGCCCATGGTGGCGTAGTTCACCTTGGCGAGCGGCGGATACATCATCAGGATGAGACCGATGGCCAGCGGCACATTGGTGGTGCCAACCGACATGGCCTCATTCCACTGGCCCACCTGGGGGAAGAGATAGCCAATGCCCACCCCTATGCCCATGGCGGCGAAGATCCAGAGGGTGAGATTGCGGTCGAGAAAACCCATTTTTTGGCTGACGGGCAGATCGCAGCAGGCATTACTACTCATCAAGAGGCTCCCTGAGAGGATGAAACGGGCGGCTGATGGCGGGGCAAGCCGATTGAAATCAGCGCCGCCAACAGGACAAAGAGGGTGGAGATCCAGAGGCAGGCCTCCAGACCATAGAGCTGGAATACCAGCCCGGAGAGCAGGGTGCCGAGCAGGCGCCCCAGGGCATTGGCCATGTAGTAGAAGCCCACATCCAGCGATACCCCGTCAGAGCCGGCGTAGCTGACGATGAGGTAGCTGTGCAGGGAGGAGTTGATGGCAAACAGGGCGCCAAACACCATCAAGCCACCTACCAGGCTGATGGCCGGATGCAGATCGACATGCAGCGCCAGGGCAATCAGAGCCGGGATCAGGGCCAGCACCAGTGCCCAGCCCATGGCGACCTTGCCATCGGGTACCCGACCCTCTCGCTTGCCGGTAAAGCGCGGCGCCTGGGTCTGCACCACGCCGTAGGCGATGATCCAGAGCGCCAGGAAGCCCCCCACATACCAGTGATCCCAGCCAAAGGTGGAGGCGAGGTAGACGGGCAGCGCCACCACAAACCAGACATCGCGGGCACCGAACAGGAACAGGCGGGCGGCGGAGAGGTAATTGATGGCGCGGCTCTTGGAGAAGATCTCCCTGAACCTGGGCTTGCTCTTGGCTTTGCCGAGATCCCGTTTCAGGGTCAGCATGCTGACGCCCCACACCAGCGCCAACGCCAGTGCCATGACCAGCACGGCCCCCTGAAACCCGAGCAGGGTCAACAGGGCGCCACCAAGGAAAAAGCCCATCCCTTTCAGGGCATTCTTCGAGCCGGTCAGGAGGGCCACCCACTGGTAGAGCTGACCCTGCGCCTCTCCCGGCACCAGCAACTTGATGGAACTCTTGGCACTCATCTTGTTGAGGTCTTTGGCTACTCCCGAGAGCGCCTGGGCGCCCATCACCCAGGGCACCGTCAGCCAGAGCGGCGGCACCAGCAGCATGCCCAGCGCCAGCACCTGGAGGGCGAGGCCGATATTCATGGTGCGGTTGAGCCCGAGGCGAGCCCCGAGCCAGCCCCCCACCAGATTGGTGACCACCCCGAAGATCTCGTAGAAGAGAAACAGGGAGGCAATGGCCAATGGGCTGTAACCCAGCCCATGGAAGTAGAGCACCACCAACATGCGCAGAGCGCCATCAGTCAGGGTAAAAGCCCAGTAGTTGCCGGTCACCAGCAGATACTGGCGAGCCTCGGGGGAGAGTCGGGTCAGTGCCATGGCCGGGTTATCCTTGCGCCTTGTCCATTTGACCGACCATGCGCATCAGCTCGGCGGTGCGGTTGGCATAGCCCCACTCGTTGTCATACCAGGCGTAGATCTTCACCTGGGTGCCGCTCACCACCATGGTGGAGAGTGCATCTATGGTGCAGGAGCGCGGATCCGTCTTGTAATCCACTGACACCAGGGGGCGCTCTTCATAGCCCATGATCCCCTCGAGCTCGTTCATGGCGGCAGCCTTGAGCAAGCCATTGACCTCGGCTTCTGTTGTGGGGCGATTCACCTCGAACACGCAGTCGGTGAGGGAGGCGTTGGCGAGCGGCACCCGCACCGCATGACCGTTCAGCTTGCCCTTGAGCTCGGGGAAGATGTGGGTGATGGCAGTGGCAGACCCCGTGGTAGTGGGGATGAGGCTCAGGCCGCAGGCGCGGGCGCGGCGCAGATCAGCATGGGGAGCATCCAGAATGGTCTGGGTGTTGGTGATGTCGTGAATGGTGGTCATGGAACCGTGCTTGATGCCGAGCTGCTCGTGGATCACCTTCACCACGGGCGCCAGACAGTTGGTGGTACAGGAGGCCGCCGTCACTATGGGGTGCTGCGCCTTGTCATAAAGATGGTGGTTGACCCCCATGACGACGTTGAGGACCCCCTCTTCCTTGACCGGGGCGGTGACCACGACGCGCTTCACCCCTTGCTCCAGATAAGCATTGAGCAGGGCCTTGGTTTTCATCTTGCCGGAGGCCTCGATCACCACATCACAACCGGACCAGTCGGTCTGAGCTATCTCTTTGTTGCGAGTGCAGAGGATGCGATGGTTACCGATCACCATCTCGTCTCCCTCGGCGCTGGCTTCATGGTGCCAGCGGCCATGGACCGAATCGAAGGTGATGAGGTGTGCCAGAGTGGCGGCATCCCCAGCCGGGTCATTGATTCGTACAAACTCCACATCCGCCCAGTCAAAGGCGGCGCGAAATGAGAGACGGCCCATGCGGCCAAACCCGTTGATACCCACTTTGATGGTCATGCTGTTTTCCTTAACCGGCGAATGAGTAGTGGTTGTTGAGGTAGTCGAGGTGCGCTGCCAATGTCAGTGCCTTGGGGCGCAGCCCTTGCACCAGCGTCTTGACAGCGGTGGGGGCGTAACCCGCCTCCAGCAGCAGGATGGCCGCCATCAGTCCGGTCCGTCCCGAGCCGCCACGGCAATGAATGGCCAGGGTCTGGCCCGCCGTCAGTCGCGCCAGCAGACCCGCCTTGTGGCTGGCAAAGGCTTCGGCAAACGGCGCCTCGGGGGCGCAATCGTCCTCTACCGGTAGCTGGAACCAGGCCAGCCCTAACGCCTCGCACTCGGCGGGCAAGGCATCGGCCTTGAACTTCGTCAGCTCGGCATTCGGCATCAGGGTGATCACGGCATCCGCCCCGGCGGCTTGCAGCGTCTTGAGGGAGTCCTGCAAGGAGTCCTCCCTGGTGCCGGGACAGGGGGTGAAGACAAGGTGGGCGCCATTATCCAGGTTCAGGATGTCAAAGGGGTGCATGTTAAAACGACTCCATGTCTCGTCAGGATGGGAGGGGGAATGTGGGGCTCGGCATGCAGCGATGCCGGGCGGGCGTCAGCACGACTCGTCGCAACAGGGCGAACGCGGCTGAGCATTGGTGCCCTGGGGATGGATCTCCGCCAGACCGCAGGCCTCCGGATGACCGGCGCAGCACTCCTCGGTGAGGTAACCGATAAGGCTCAGCATCAGGGGAATGTTGGCGCGATAGCGCAAGAAACGTCCCTCCTGCTCCACCGAGAGCAGGCCCGCGTGCAGCATGGCCTTGAGGTGAAACGACAGGGTGTTGGGGGCTATGTCCAGCTCGCTGGCAAGCTGGCCGGCAACCTGACCCTCCAGTCCAGCCTTGACCAGCAGGCGCCACACATCGAGGCGAATGCCGGATGCGAGGGACTCGAATACCTTGGTGGCGATTTCTTTGTTCATCTGGAACCTCTGCAATCATTTCATTGATTCAACTATACAAGAGTAGTTGAAATGATCAAACTCCCCTCCCCAGGTTCCAATTTACAAGGGGAGACATCATTGCCATCATGCCCCCTTCCGGCACTCCAGCGAGCGGCACCCATGATGTTCAATCACCTCTCCCTCTCCACCTTCAACGAGCTGGAGCTGATGGTCTACCACTATGTCATCAAGCACAGGGAGCAGGTCCCCTTCATGCGGATCCGCGAGCTGGCAGAGGCGGCCGGGGTCTCGACCACCACTGTGCTGCGTTTTTGCAAGAAGCTGGGCTGCGAGGGTTTCTCCGAGTTTCGGATCCGCTTCAAGCTCTCCCTGGAGCAGGAGGCCCAGTCGGTCGCCCGCTTCGGGGTCAACGAGCTGATGAGCTTCTTCAAGAGCATCAACAACCCCGAATTCGAAGCCCTGATCGACCAGGCCGCCGCCCTGGTCGCCAATGCCGATCGGGTCTTGTTCGTCGGGGCGGGCACCTCTGGCTCCCTCGGCAAATACGGGGCCCGTTTCTTCTCCAACGTCGGCAAATTCAGCAATCATATCGACGATCCCTATTACCCCATCAGTACGGACACCTTCAACAATGCGGTCGCCATTATTCTTTCCGTCTCGGGGGAGACGCCGGATATTTTAAAACTGGCGCAAAATTTCAGTTTTCATAAATGCAGACTCATCAGTATCACCAATAGCGAGACCTGCTCCCTGGCCAAAATTGCCGATTTCAATCTCTCCTATCATATGCCGCAATTATTGGTGGGACAGCAGCACGATATAACGACCCAGGTACCGGTCCTGTATATTCTCGAGGCCATTGGCAGGCGTCTGACCGCCCATTCAATCCCTTGAAAACAAGTTGTTTTTTCGGTGTGACAGGTCACGAAATGCCTGTCTCGTTATATCGTGACTTTCTTGTTTGCTTTGCTAACCTCTTGCCATCTCACCTCGTCCCCAGCCCGGGCCCGGCTCGGTATCTCGCGGCGAGGTATGGCCAAACGACGCCATATTGGCGCCTTTGAGGAGAGCAACCAATGACACGGCAAGGGTTACCGAAAGAGTTTCTGTGGGGGGGCGCAGTCGCGGCCCATCAGGTGGAAGGCGCCTGGGATCAGGGGGGCAAGGGCCCCAGCATAGTGGACGTGCTGACCAGTGGCGCCCACGGGGTCGACCGTATCATCACGGACGGCATACTGCCCGGCCACCACTACGGCAACCACGAGGCGGTGGATTTCTATCACCACTACCCCCAGGACGTGGCCCTGCTGGCCGAGATGGGCTTCAAATGTTTTCGCACCTCCATCGCCTGGTCGCGCATCTTCCCAAAAGGGGACGAGCTCACCCCCAACGAGCAGGGTCTGCAATTTTATGACGACCTGTTCGACGAGCTGCTCAAGCACGGCATAGCGCCCGTCATCACCCTCTCCCACTTCGAGATGCCCTGGCACCTGGTCAAGGAGTACGGCGGCTGGAAACATCGCAAGCTGGTCGAATGCTTCGTGCGCTTTAGCGAGGTGGTGATGCGCCGCTACCGGCACAAGGTCAAATACTGGATGACCTTCAACGAGATCAACAACCAGCGCAACTGGCGCTCTCCCCTGTTCGGCTACTGCTGCTCCGGCGTCGTCTACACCCAGGAGCCGAACCCGGAGGAGTGCATGTACCAGGTACTGCACCACCAGTTCGTGGCCAGCGCCCAGGTGGTCAAGCTGGGCCACGAGATCAACCCCGACTTCCAGATCGGCTGCATGATCGCCATGGTGCCCCTCTACCCCTACTCCTGCCACCCGGATGATGTCATGTACGCCCAGGAGGCGATGCGCGAACGCTTCCTGTTCAGCGACGTCCACGTGCGTGGCGCCTACCCCGCCTACATCCGCAAGGAGTGGGAACGCAAGGGTTACCAGATAGTGATGGAACCCGGCGACGAGCAGATACTGCGGGAGGGCTGCGTCGACTACATAGGCCTGAGCTACTACATGAGCAACGCGGTGCGCGCCCATCACCAGGGTAGCGGCAACGCCCTCTCGGGCTTTGAGGGCAGCGTGCCCAATCCCCACGTCAAGGCCTCCGACTGGGGCTGGCAGATAGATCCGGTCGGCCTGCGCTACAGCCTGAACATCCTCTACGAGCGCTACAACAAGCCCCTGTTCATCGTCGAGAACGGCTTCGGCGCTCTGGATAAGCCGGGGGATGAGGGCGAGGTGCAGGATGACTATCGCATCGACTACCTCAGATCCCACATAGAGCAGATGAAGAAAGCCGTCATCGAGGATGGGGTCGAGCTGATGGGCTACACCCCCTGGGGCTGCATCGATTGCGTCTCCTTCACCACGGGGGAGTATCGCAAGCGCTACGGCTTCATCTATGTGGACAAGCACGACGATGGCAGCGGCAGCCAGGCCCGCAGCAAGAAGAAGAGCTTCCACTGGTACAAGGCAGTGATTGCCAGCAACGGCGAGACTCTCTGAGGCCAGGCCGTGCCCCTGCATGCAAAAGGGTTACCCCAGGGTAACCCTTTTCGTTTGCATCCCAAGGCAACCCCTCAATAGAGGCAGAGCCTGCGCCAGGGGCCCGTCACCTCGCACAGGCCCGTCTCCTCGGTCGGCTCCCAGCCGAGCCGGCGATAGAAGGCGATGGCCGTGGTGTTATGAACGGCCACCTTGAGGGAGACCGGCCTTGGCAGCTCGGCCAGCGCCCGCTCCAGCAGAGCGCGTCCCACCCCCTGGCCATGCCAGTCGGCGGAGACATAGAGGTGATGAACGAAGCGCTCCGGCGCCCAGACGGCGATGAAGCCGCAGGGGCTGCCCCCCTGCTCCGCGACCCAGACCCGCTCGCCACGGGTCTGCTCGGCAAAATCCGCCAACGCAAATTGCGAAGGCTCTACCCAGTGAAACGTCTGACGACGCCCCTTTTGAAACAGATGGGACAAGGCTGTCACATCCGCCTGTGTCATGGCTCTGATCATCGGCCTCTCTCCCTCGCATCACACTCTGCAACGTGCCGCCAGCCATCAGCTTACCCCAGCCAGGTGACAGGTTCCGGTTCCCCCGCATCCGCTGCTGTTAATTTGAACAACGGGCGGGCTATACTGCCCGGGTCCCGCCTACGGATAAGTGAGGTTGACCGACCATGGATAACAAGCAGATTGAAGGTAACATCTTTATTCCGGCTCACCTAGACGATGTCTGGCATGCCTGGACCACGGAGAGCGGGCTGCGCAGCTTCCTCGCCCCCGAGTGTCTGGTGGTGGCCGAGCCCAATGGCCCGTTCGAGATCTATTTTCGCCCCGATGCCCCCCTTGGCGAGCGCGGCAGCGAGGGGTGCCGGGTCATGGCCGTCATGCCCCATGACCTGCTCAGTTTTAGCTGGAACTTCCCCCCCCACCTGCCCCATGTACGTCAGCAGAAGACCCAGGTCAGCCTGCGCTTCGTACCCGAAGATCAGGGTACCCGCCTCCATCTGCTGCAAACCGGCTGGGCCAACGACCCGGACTGGGACGAAGGTTACGCCTACTTTCGCCGCGAATGGCTGGAAACCGTGCTGCCCCGCCTGCAATACCGCTTCACCCACGGCCCCATCGACTGGCACAACCCCCCCAGCGGTCAGCAGCTCAAGTCCCTGGCGCAATAAGACCGCCGCTCTTGCATGACAACGACACCGCCCAACGGGCGGTGTTTTTAGTCATCAGAACAAGGTTCTGACTCGCTCTCCCCCGCGAACGGGGCATATTTTTATCTCCTCCCCCTTTCACCATGGCGAGGATCTTGGGAGGGAGATCTTGGGACACCCACCTTTTTCACCCACCTTTTTCAGCGCCGCGTTCAAGCCCGACTCGCCGCAGCCACCTTGAACAACCATGAAAAAAGCCAAGGCCACCCCGGGGTGGCCTTGGTTGTTGGGTAGCCAAAAAAGAGTCGGCTTACACCCCCAAGCGGTCGCGCAGGGTATACCAGGCGGCGCCGGCGGCGGTGAAGGGGATGCGAAACAGGCGCCCCCCGGGGAAGGGATAGTGGGGCAGCTTGGCGAACGCATCGAAGCGCTCCGCCTGGCCGCTCAACACCTCGGAGAGCAGCTTGCCCGCCAGATGGGTGCAGGTGACGCCGTGGCCACTGTAACCCTGCATGTAATAGATGTTGTGGCCGATGCGACCAAACTGCGGCAGCCGCGACAGGGTGAGCAGGAAGTTGCCGGTCCAGGTGTACTCCACCTTGACGTCCGCCAGCTGCGGGAAGGTCTTGAGCATCTTGGGGATGATCAGCCGCGCTATGTCCGCCGGATCCCGCGCCCCATAGACGACGCCGCCACCATAGAGCAGGCGGTGATCCCCTGTGGTGCGGTAGTAATCGAGCAGGTAGTTGCAATCTTCCAGGCAGTAGTTTTGCGGCAGCAGGGAGCGGGCCCGCTCCTCCCCCAGCACCTCGGTGGCGATCACCTGGGTGCCGCAGGGCATGCTCTTGCCGGCAAGCTCGGGCACCAGGTTGCCCAGATAGGCGTTGCCGGCCACCACCACGAAGCGGGCCTTCACCGCCCCCCTGGCGGTCTTGACCAGGGCAGGCTGGCCCGGGGTGATGCTGGTGACGGCGGACTGCTCGAAGATCTTGCCCCCCTGCATGCGGATGGCTTCCGCCTCCCCCAGCGCCAGGTTGAGGGGGTGGATATGGCCGCCGCGCTTGTCGAGCAGGGCGCCGACGTAGCGATCGCTTGCCACCACCTCGCGCACCCCGTCGGCATCGAGCAGTTCCAGCTTGTCGTTGCCCCATTGCTGCCAGCGGGCGTATTGGGCCTTGAGCTCATGGAGCTGCTTCTCGGTCTCGGCGGCGAAGACCCCGCCCTGCTGCAGGTCGCACTGGATGTTGTAGCGCTGGATGCGCTCGCGGATGATGTCGCCCCCCTCAAACAGCATGGAGCCGAGCAGCCTGGCCTGATCCGGTGGGCAGTTCGCTTCTATGGTGTCGATGTCGCGGCTGTAGGAGTTGACTATCTGGCCGCCGTTGCGACCGCTGGCGCCAAAACCGACCCTGGCCGCCTCCAGCACCACCACCTTGTAGCCCTTCTCCACCAGATGCAGGGCGCTGGAGAGGCCGGTATAACCCGCCCCTATGACGCAGACATCGCATTCGAGCTGCTCATCCAGGGTGGGAAAAGGCGCATGCTGGTTGGTGCTGGCGGCGTAGTAACTCTTCACATGTTCGGTCATGATCCCTCTATCCTCACACGGCTTGACTTGATGAGTGACGAGAAGGGCCTTGCCTGGCCGCTTCCCGGGGGCAACAGGGGCGCCGAGCGAACCAGGCCAGTCATCCAGCCCGTTCATTATTTTGCACACCCAAGCCCGCAACTTGTGTCTCTGGCACCACTTCTAGCACGCCATCACCGCCCCGGGCAACCGCATTTAACACTTGAAAAACAAAACGGCGGCCATTATGGTCATCCAGTGCTTATTATTCTATACAGCCTGATGTCCCGAACCGGGCCCTGAGTCCAGGCCGGGATCTCCCGAATCCACCGCCGAGGCCCCCATGTCACACACAGCCCAGCTCGCCCCCCTGACTCACTCCCTTGCCTATATAGATGGTCGCTGGTGTCAGGCCCACAGCGGCCGCCAGTTCGAGGTCAGCAACCCCGCCACCGGGGAGCTCATCACCCGGGTGCCGGACATGGACGGCGCCGATGCCCAGGCCGCCATCGAGGCGGCCCACGCCGCCCAGCCGGCCTGGGCCGCCCTCACCGCCAAGGAGCGCAGCGCCAGACTCAGCCGCTGGTATGAACTCATCATGGCGCACCAGGATGAGCTGGCACGCCTGATGACCCGGGAGCAGGGCAAGCCCCTGGCCGAGGCCAGGGGCGAGGTCGCCTACGGCGCCAGCTTCATCCAGTGGTTCGCCGAGGAGGGCAAGCGCGCCTATGGCCGCACCATTCCCGGCTTTAGCGGCGACCGCCGCCTGGCCACCATCAAGCAGCCGGTCGGGGTGGTGGCCGCCATCACCCCCTGGAACTTCCCCATCGCCATGATCACCCGCAAGGCAGGCCCGGCACTGGCCGCCGGTTGCACCATCGTCATCAAGCCTGCCGCCGAGACGCCCCTGTGCGCCCTGGCCCTGGCCGAACTGGCCGAGCAGGCCGGGATCCCGGCCGGGGTGCTCAACATAGTCACCTCCCATCAGGCCGCCGCCGTGGGGGACGAGTTCTGCGCCAATCCCCTGGTGCGCAAGCTCTCCTTCACCGGCTCCACCCGCATCGGCAAGCTGTTGATGCGCCAATGTGCCGACACCATGAAGCGGCTCTCTCTGGAGCTGGGCGGCAATGCCCCCTTCATCGTGTTCGACGATGCGGATCTCGACGCCGCCGTGGCGGGGGCCCTGGCCTCCAAGTACCGCAATGCGGGTCAGACCTGCGTCTGTGCCAACCGTATCCTGGTGCAATCTTCCGTCTACGACGCCTTCTCCACCAGACTGGCCGAGGCCGTGCGGGCCTTCAAGGTGGGGGACGGTCTTGGCGAAGGCACCCAGATTGGCCCCCTCATCAACCAGGCGGCCGCCGACAAGGTCGCCAGCCTGGTGGATCAGGCCAGGGCCGCCGGGGCCCAAGTGCTGGTCGGCGGCGAGGCCCATGAGGCCGGCCCCCTCTTCTACCATCCGACCATCTTGGCCGAGGTCAGGGGCGACAACCCCATACTGCAGGAGGAGATCTTCGGCCCGGTCGCGCCCCTGGTACGCTTTGAGAGCGAGGATGAGGCGATCGCCCTGGCCAACGACACCCCCTATGGGCTGGCGGCCTACTTCTATGGCCGCGACATAGCCCGGGTGTGGCGGGTCGCCGAACGCCTCGAATACGGCATGGTCGGCATCAACGAGGGGATCATCTCCACCGAGCTGGCCCCCTTTGGCGGTATCAAGGAGTCGGGACTGGGGCGGGAAGGGGCGGCGGAAGGGCTCGACGAATACCTGGAAACCAAGTATCTCTGCTTCGGCTCCATTGCATAAAAACTCAAACAAATAGATATTAAATTCAATCTTGCGGCAACAATCCGCCAGCGAGAGAGGACAGCACCAAGGACGGGAGCCGGTATTCAGCCTGCCGGCCCAGGTTTAGCCGGGGCAAGCCCCGAAGGGAGACAATCAGATGAGTAACCAATCCTGGCAGGCGCGCCGCGAAGCGGCCGTGGTCAATGGCGTCGGCACCCTGATGCCGGTCTTTATCGACAAGGCGCACAACGCCGAGTTGTGGGATGTGGAGGGCAACCGCTACATCGACTTTGCCTCCGGCATCGCCGTGCTCAACACAGGCCACAACCACCCCAAGGTGGTGGCGGCGGTGCGCGAGCAGCTGGAAAAATTCAGCCACACCTGTTTTCAGGTGACCCCCTACCCCGGCTATATCGAACTGGCCGAAAAGCTCAATGCACTGGTGCCCGGCCCCAGCCCCAAACGCACCCTCTTCCTCTCCACCGGCGCCGAGGCGGTGGAGAACGCCATCAAGATAGCCCGCGCCCACACCGGCCGCAGCGGCACCATCGCCTTCAAGGGGGGCTTTCACGGCCGCACCATGATGGGAATGGCGCTCACCGGCAAGGTGGTGCCCTACAAGACCGGCTTCGGCCCCTTCCCGGGAGAGGTCTATCATCTGCCCTTCCCGAGCGATTACCTGGGGATGAGCGAAGCCGACGCCCTGGGAGCGCTGGATCTCTGCTTCAGTGCCGACATAGAGCCCGGCCGGGTCGCCGCCATCATCATAGAGCCGGTGCAGGGTGAAGGGGGCTTCTATGTCGCCTCCCCCAGCTTCCTGCAAGCCTTGCGCAAGATCTGCGACCAGCACGGCATCCTGCTCATCTGCGACGAGATCCAGAGCGGGTTTTGTCGCACCGGCAAGACCTTCGCCACCGAATACAGCGGCATCGAGCCCGACATCATGACGCTGGCCAAGAGCCTCGCGGGCGGTTTCCCGCTCTCGGCCGTGGTGGGCAAGGCGGCGGTGATGAACGCCGCCAAGCCGGGAGGACTCGGCGGCACCTATGCCGGCTCCCCCATCGCCTGCGCCGCCGCCCTGGCGGTACTGGACGTCATCGAGGAAGAGCAGCTCAACCAGCGGGCACTGGCCCAGGGGGAGCAGCTCAAGGGGCGGCTGCACCAGCTGGCCGAGCGGTTCGACTGCATCGGCGACATCCGCGGTCCCGGGGCCATGGTGGCCATGGAACTGGTCAAGGGGCGCGATGCCAGCCAGCCCGATCCCGAACTCACCAAACGGCTGGTGGCCGAGGCGGGCAAACGGGGACTGGTGCTGCTCTCGTGCGGGGTGCGCGCCAACGTCATCCGCTTCCTGGCGCCCCTCACCGCCGCCCCGGCACTGATCGACGAGGGACTGGACGCCCTGGAGCAGGCCCTGGCCGCCGCCCTGGCATAAGCCAGGCCCAAGACCCGGCGCTCGACTGAGTATTTGCCCCAGGGCAAGTCTCTGAGCGCAAAGTGGATATATCCATTATCCCGGGCGACCATGGCTTGTCATCCCCCCGCATCTGGGGCAAAATGCGCGCCGCTAAAATAACCGACTTGGTTGCCAAGTCGGTTATTTCATTTTGTTGTTTTATCACCAATCCGAGGCCGGGCCTTTTTCCCGGAAATGATACCCGGGGTCGCACGCACAGATGGCGCGAACCCACCCATGAATTTATGCCGCTATGAGGAACAAGATGGGGCTCTCTTTCACTTCGTCTCCGCTCGCCGGAGTCCGTCTTGGCAACACGATTGCCAGCGTCCGCACCACTCCCGTGAGTGGCTGCCCGTTCAGCCCCCTGGCGTCTCGCCATGGCAGTGCCCTCGTGGCCGTGCGGGAGGTGTGCTGATGTCCAACGCCCCTGTTCGCCTCAAGAAGAGCCTCAAGCTGTGGCAGGTCGTGGTCATCGGCCTCGCCTATCTGACCCCCATGGCGGTGTTTGACACCTTCGCCATGGTCTCCGACATCACCAGCGGCCATGTTGCCACCTCCTACCTGCTGGCCCTGGCCGGGATCCTGTTCACCGCGTTCAGCTACGGCCACCTGGTGCGCAAATATCCCTCCGCCGGCTCCGCCTACACCTATGCCCAGAAGACCTTCCACCCCTATGTGGGCTTCATGGTGGGCTGGTCCTCCCTGCTCGACTATATGTTCATGCCGATGATCAACATGCTGCTGGCCAAGATCTATCTGACCGCCATGTTCCCCGGGGTGGAGCCCTGGGTCTTCATCTTCGGCCTGGTGAGCGTGATGACCCTGCTCAACCTGAGGGGCATCAACCTGGTGGCCAATTTCAATGGCCTGATCGTGCTGGTGCAGGTGGCCATCATACTGGTGTTCCTGGCCCTGATGGCCCATGCCGTCTACTTCGGCGAAGGGGAAGGCACAGTGCTGAGCAGCCGTCCCTTCTACTCGGATCACACTGCACTGCTGCCGCTCTTTACCGGTGCCACCATTCTCTGCTTCTCCTTCCTGGGATTCGACGGCCTGAGCTCCCTCAGTGAAGAGACCCCCAACGCCGGCAAGGTGATCCCCCGCGCCATCGTGCTGACCGCCCTCATCGGCGGCATCATCTTCGTGCTGGTCTCCTACTTCCTGCAGCTCTACTTCCCGGATATCTCCCGCTTCAAGGAGCCCGATGCCGTGCTGCCGGAGATCGCCCTCTACGTCGGCGGCAAGCTGTTCCAGAGCGTGGTGCTGGTCAGCACGACCGTGGCCGTGCTGGCCTCCGGCATGGCGGCCCACGCCGGGGTATCGCGCATCCTCTATGTGATGGGGCGGGATCGCATGATCCCGGAGCGGGTGTTTGGCTATGTCCATCCCACCTGGCGCACCCCGGCCATCAACGTGCTGCTGGTGGGTGCCCTGGCCCTCTCCGCCGTCTCCTTCGATCTGGACATCGCTCTGGCCCTGGTCAACTTCGGTGCCCTGGTGGCCTTCACCTTCGTCAACCTGTCGGTGATCGCCCAGTTCTGGGTGCGCGAGCAGCGCAACAAGTGCCTCAAGGATCACCTGATCTACCTGCTGCTGCCCCTGCTCGGTGCCGCCACCCTGGGAGCCCTGTGGATCAACCTGGAGCAGAGCTCCCTGGAACTGGGCCTCATCTGGGCTGGCCTTGGGGTGGCCTATCTGCTGCTGCGTCTGGCGGTATTCCGCATCCCCTTCCGTCAATACGAGGAAGCGGCGGACGGTCAGTAAGTCCGATGGCCATACAAAGAGGGGAGCTAGATGCTCCCCTCTTTCTATTCTGCTCCGGCCGATTGTGTTCCGGTCGATGGTGTTCTGGCCGATTGCGCCGCCAGGTCACCGACGAGCCGATGCTCAGTAGATGCCCGATTTACGCAGCACGGCCCTGCCTGCCGCCTGGGCCGGATCCGCCACCGCATCTTCGACCCGCGCCTTGGTGTTGCGAGCCTTGTTGTAGGCCTCGTCCACCCCAGTGGCCTGGGCCGCCTTGCGCCTGGCGTAATCGGCAGGATCCTCCACTGCATCTTCGACCCGCGCCTTGGTGTTGCGGGCCTTGTTGTAGGCTTCGTCCACCCCAGTGGCCTGGGCCGCCTTGCGCTTGGCGTAATCGGCGGGATCATTGACGACATTGTCTACCCGCTGCTTGGCACTCGCCGCGGAACAGCGACTGTTCACTCCGGTCGCACTGTTGACGGCAGAACCGATCGCGACTTGCTCGGCGCTGCAGCCGGCAGAGAGGGGATTCGCCTGGGATGGCAGGGAGAACAGGGCCAAGGGAAGGAGAAGAAGGGACCAGGGTTTCATGATCATGACAGACTCACCATTGCTAATAACATGACCAGACAGTCTACCCCTGCCAGGAGGAGAGTGTTACCAGAACCCCTGTCACCTCGCCATTCACACGTCAGTTTCTAACGCGGCGCACTGCCACGTCAGTCATATGAGCTAAAAACAGGTCAATTTTCAGCATAAATGCACCACCAAACCCCCTCAATGGGTCGCTGTCATCAAACCATCATCAAATCGTCACTTTGTCATATTTCTGTCATAGAGCCTTGCTTAAATGCGCGGGTCTACTTCAACCCAGAACGGTATTACCGTCCCCAAGAGGCGATATGCAACAGACGCAATCCTTGCCACAGCAGCGCACCTCCACCCACAAGTCGCTGTTCAACTGGCTCACCGTGATCGCACTGGTTTACACCATACTGGTGGCCGTTGGCGCCGTCTCCCACGGCTTCAAGGGCTTCTCCGGCGGTGCCGATGGGGCGGCCCAGATCTTCGCCTTCGCCAACAATCCCTTCGTCGCTCTCTTGCTCGGCATCCTGGCCACCGCCCTGGTGCAATCGTCCAGTACCGTCACCTCGGTGATCGTCGGCCTGGTGGCCGGTGGCCTGCCGATGGCCATGGCGGTGCCCATGATCATGGGGGCCAACCTCGGCACCACCATCACCAACACCATTGTCTCCCTGGGCCATATCCGCGACAGGGCCGAGTTTCGTCGTGCCTTCGCCGCCGCCACCGTCCATGACTTCTTCAATCTGATGGCGGTCTTCATCTTCCTGCCTCTGGAGCTGATGTTCGGCCTGCTGCAACACTGCGCCGAGGCCATCTCCCATCTGCTGGTCGGTTCCGCCGACATGTCGATGAAGGGGGTGGACTTCATGAAGCCGCTGACGGCCCCGGCCATGCAGCTCATCGATGGCGCCGTCGCCTTCCTGCCCGGCAAGGGGCCCGCCCTGGCCACCATCGTCATCGGCATCCTGCTGATCCTGGGCTCGGTCACCTACCTGGGCAAGGTGCTGCAAAAGGTGCTGGTCGGCCGTGCCAAGGCGCTGTTGCACAAGGCCCTGGGCCGTGGCCCCCTCACCGGCATCGCCTCCGGTACCCTGGTCACCATCATGGTGCAGTCCTCCTCCACCACCACCAGCCTGATGATCCCCCTGGCGGGAGGCGGTGTCTTCACCACCCGCCAGCTCTACCCCTTCACCCTGGGGGCCAACATAGGCACCACCATCACGGCCCTGCTGGCGGCCACCGCCATCGGTGGCAGCGGTGCCGAACTGGCGCTGACCATCGCCCTGGTCCATGTGCTGTTCAACCTGTTTGCCGTGGCGCTCATCTATGGCGTGCCCTTCCTGCGCGAGCTGCCCCTCAAGGCCGCCGAGTGGCTGGCCCGGGTCGGCAGTGAAAACAAGATGCTGGCCCTGGGTTATGTGGGGGGCCTCTTCTTCGCCCTGCCCGCCCTCATGATGATGGCCAGCAGATAATGGCGTAGTCGGGAATGGGGTAGTCGGAAATGGGTAGCCCCCTCGCCTGCCCCACCCATCTCGATGATGGCCAGCAGATAATGGCATGGGGAGCGAATACAGCATTCGCTCCCCGTTTTTTGCCAGCCCTGTCCCCCCTGATTATGCCCGGCCGAGCACATTCAGGGAGCCACGCCCTGTTCACCCACCTTTGCCAGCCCTGTCCCCCCCTGATGATGCCCGGCCGACCACATTCAGGGAGCCACGCCCTATTCACCCACCTTTGCCAGCCCGGTCACATCTGGCGCCGCCCGGCTCGCCCTTCGCCCCCGGCTGGGATAAGATGCCCAGCTCATGGCACCCGTTCTCATTTCACTTGAGGGAAACCCGATGAAGTTCATTTTGATCGCCATCCTGATCGCCCTGGCGGTCTTCTATTTCTACTCCAGCAGCAACAACAAGAAGCTGGCCGAGGAGAACATCCGCGCCGGCGATCTCTTCCTCGCCGAGAACAAGAGCAAGGCGGGGATTGTGACCACGGAGTCCGGCCTGCAATATCAGGTGCTGACCCCGGGTCAGGGCGGCATGCACCCAAGCGCCAGCAGCAAGGTCAAGGTGCACTATGAAGGCAAGCTGATGGACGGCACTGTGTTTGACAGCTCCATCGCCCGGGGCGAGCCCATCGAATTTGGCCTCAACCAGGTGATCTCGGGCTGGACCGAAGGGGTGCAGCTGATGACGGTGGGCGAGAAGGTTCGCTTCTTCATCCCGGCCAGGCTGGGCTACGGCAATCGGGCCGCCGGCAAGATCCCGCCCGGTTCCCTGCTGATCTTCGAGGTGGAGCTGCTCGCCATCCAATAGGTCAGCCCCATGATCCCCGAGGCCAGCCCGGTGCTGGCCTCGTTGCCACTCAGCCTCCCCCCGCCCTCCCATCGCAACTTTCAATCAATAGTGAACAGTGCTTCTACTTATCGCTTGATTGTTAACCACCCATCCAGGGCAGATAATGGTGCCATCGCCTCGGCCCCTCTCTCTGGAGTCCCATCATGCCCATTGCCCCCGTCTGGTTCATCTCTCACGGCGCCCCCGATCTGGTGTTGCGTGACCAGCCAGCCACCCAGTTTCTGACAAGATTGCGCCTCGGCGACATCAAGGGCGTGGTGGTGATCTCGGCCCACTGGTTCAGCCGCAGCGAGTTGCAGATCAACGTCGAGCCCAACCCGGCGCTCATGTATGACTTTTACGGTTTTCCCGAGCCCCTCTACCGCATTCGCTGGCCTGCCAGCAGCCCGGGCTGGTTGCAGCAGACGGTGAGCGACGACCTGGCGGCCGCGGGTCTGCATGCCGCGCCGGTACTCCGGGAGCTGGATCACGGGGTCTGGTCGCCGCTCTCCTTGATGGATCCCGCCAGCGAGACCCCACTGGTGCAGATCTCCCTCCCGGCCAGCTTCACCCCGGCCCAGCTGTGGCGCCTGGGTGAAGCCCTGCATGGCCTGCGCGCCCGGGGGATCGGCATTCTGGCCTCGGGGGCCATCACCCACAACCTGGGGGCCCTGGGACCAGATGGCTCGCCGCCTCCGTCCTGGGCCAAGGAGTTCGTCGACTGGCTGGAGCAGGCCATGGCCCGTGGCGATCGCCCTGCCCTGGAAGATTACCGGGCCCGCGCCCCGGGAGCCGTCGCCTCCCATCCCCATGACGATCACCTGCGCCCCTTGTTCGTGGCGCTCGGCGCCGCGGCCATGGACAGGCCAACCCGGCTGCATCAGAGCTGGGACTATGGCAGCCTCTATATGGGATCCTACCGCTTCGGCTAGGGTCGGCGCCCCTGAGCCCGGGATGAGGAAGGGGGCGGCGCCTGAGGGCTCGCGCCCATCGGATAACGCGATGGCGCCGTCTTCGCCAGCAAAAGCAGGAGGGGCCTTGGCCCCTCCTTCGCGTCATGCTTCCCCCATCAACGGGGCGACTGAGCCCGCATCGTCAGCTGCTCGGCGAGGCGATGACCATGCAGATAACTCTCGATCAGGGCGCCATCGGCCCGGCCACTCGCGATCTGCTGATACCAATGGGCCAGCATGGCGGCAAAACCGCGGCTCGCCAGCACTGGTTGCCAGTCGTCCGGCACCAGCGCCGCCATCTGCTTGTCTCGTGCCATCGAGCCCCGGGTGCAGTTCTCCAGATGAAGCGAGAGGTTGTCGCCGTAGGCGTCAATGCGCTCCTCCGTGATGCCGGCGCTGCGGTTCATGCTGCCGCTGATGGCGCGATCGCCACTCTGCCAGCTCACGCTCACCCCGGCCAGCAGGTTGCTGTCCTTCGCATCCGGCCGCAATACCGCATGGAGATCCCCCTGCGGCACGCCGCCATAGAAGCAGAGGCTGTCGAGCACATGGATGAAGTCGTCAAAGATGAAATCCCGCGCCCGTCCCGGCAGGGCAAATCTGTGCTTCTGCCAGTTGAGCTCGGTGAGCGGCCGGGCCCGGGCGGCAGCCATGGCGGGCAAGTAGCGGCGATTGAAGCCGACAAACAGCGGGCAGTCCTGCGCCAGGGCCAGATTGGCCAGTGTCTCGGCCTCGGCCAGGTTGTCGCACAGGGGCTTGTCGACAAAGGTGGGGATCCCTGCCCGCAGGCACTGCTCGGCCAAGGTGCGATGCACCGAGGTCGCGGCGTGGATCATCACGGCGTCCGGGCGGCTCCCTAGCAGGGCATCCACCTCGGTGAAACACTCGGCCACCCGATACTGACGGGCCAGCTTGCCGAGCACCGCCGGGTTGCGAGTGCAGAGCAGCGGGGTGACCCCCTCATCGCTCGCCAATAGCGGCAGATAGGCTTTCTGGGCAATATCGCCAAGACCAATCAGGGCAATGCGCATGTCAACTCCTTGTGATGGATGCGATGGGCAACAGAATAACATCCGATATGCGCTATTCCCCCTCTTTTGCCAGTCCCTTGGCCTGCGCTCTGGCATCGAGCCATTTGCCGACTCTGGCCCCCAGCTCGGAACAGAGCATGGCGCTGACCGCAGCCCAGAGCAGCTGGTTGAAATCAAAGTTCGCCTGCTGTTCAAACAAGAGGGGCACCAGCAGATTGAACCCGATGATCCCGAGCAGCAGCCCGAGCCCGCTGCCCACCTTCTCTCTTCTCGATCTCGCCTTCATCGCCATCTCATTGCTCCTGTTAAAGGAGGCAGGAGAGAGCCCATAGACCCCCACCTGCCACCATATCCGGCAACGCAAGATAGCAAAGCCCTTCCCTAATTGGGACAGCCATCTTTCTGAGTAAGCCGTTACCAAGCTGACTATCGATAACATGACGGGCGGGGGAGGAAATGATGGCGAGAGACGTACTGCGTCATAGTCATTCTGACACTGCCATTGCATTGCTCAGGTGGTGAAGATCAACACCATTCCCGGCATCGATTGGACTGCCTTGGTCTGGATATGAAACGTGAGCTGACGATTCAACGCTGCGGCTGATGACATCGCAGCTGACCACAATGGCGGGCAAATCGCTGGCAATGCTCCCTGTCCCCCACCACTCTGATACCTGGTCGTCGAAACAGTGCCACTCGCTTGAGCCAGCTAACCTCGTCCAACCCCAGCCTCGCCAGGATGGGAGCAAGATGAGCTGGAATATGACCACGCTTGCCTACCCGAATGGCGCGCCCTGTCCAGTCCACCAACATCAGATAGTCAGTGAAGGCATAAGGCAGGTCATCCTGATAGGGTGTGCCTTGGCCAGCAAATGGCAGCAATAACGGCGGCAGCGACTCTGCTGCTGGCTCCCGCTCAAGGCGTTGCTTGATGCTGGTGTAATCGCTCTGCTCGGGTCGCTCTGCCAGCGCCGCCCGTATCGGATTGAGGTCAACATACGCCATACAGGCCAGCAGGGCTGACTCGGTAAGCAGGGCCTGACTCTTGAAGCGCCCTTCCCAGAAATGGCCCTTGCAACCATCTTCCCGATTGGCCTGCCGCGCCAGGGTTTCGTTGAGCAGCCGCACAAACCAGCTGATGGAGTGCAGGCGTTCACGCCACTGCCCTATCAGTTGCTGCACCACAGCCCGTTCGGGCTCAATCAGGGATTCCCCCTGATACCAGCGCCGCACCAACAGCGGCCATTGAAACAGCGCAGCCCAGCGCTCGGCCACCTCCCGCTCGCTCCAACTGGCGGCGGTATCCGGCTCGACCTTGAGCACCAGGTGATAGTGATTGCTCATCACCGCATAGGCACAAACACCGATGGCAAACAGTCGCGACAATTGGCCCAACTTGTCCACCACCCACTGGCGCCGATGCTCGTAACTCTGGCCGGAATGGGCATCTTCCCCGCACAGAAACGCCCGCCGCACACAGCGACTGACCACGTGGTAGTAAGGCGTATCCTGCAAACTGATTTGACGTGAACGGGCAATGGTCATGGCTCACCCCCTGGGCAGTGACACCTCAAGCCAAGTACAGGGCTACGTCGCTGTCAAAAAGGTGGGTGTCCCAGACTTCATTTGACGCGAACGGGCAATGGTCATGGCTCACCCCCTGGGCAGTGACACCTCAAGCCAAGTACAGGGCTACGCCGCTGTCAAAAAGGTGGGTGTCCCAGATTTCCTCCCGTCAAAAAGGTGGGTGTCCCAGATTTCCAGATTTCCCCGGCGCAGACCAGCGCCGTCACGGCGGCCCAGAGCATCTGGTCAAAAAGGTGGGTGTCCCAGATTTCTGTTTTTTATTTCTGATAGTTGGGTCACTTTAAGGCTCGCCCCGGCAGTTTCGTTTGGCTTACCATAGCCATCCAGAACCTGTTGAACTGCGATGGGTTACTGCCACCGCGGGTCAAAGGAGCATATTGGAAGCTGTCATCCACGGGCGGTAGCGTGGGATTCGGAGGCGTTATGCCTCATACAAAAAGGTGGGTGTCCTAGATTTTTGTCTACCCGCCGCACACAGCGACTGACCACGTGGTAGTAAGGCGTATCCTGCAAACTGATTTGACACGAACGGGCAATGGTTATGGCAAGTTCCTCGGCAGTGACTCCTCAAGCCAAGTACAGGGCTACGCCGCTGTCAAAAAGGTGGGTGTCCCAGATTTCCTCCAAGCTTACGCCGCTGTCAAAAAGATGGGTGTCCCAGATTTTGCCAGCGCGGGTCAAGGAAACATATTGGAAGCTGTCATCCACGGGCGATAGCGTGAGATTTGGTGGTCTTACGCCTCACACAGAAAGGTGGGTGTCCTAGAGTCATCGCTGCTGATGCTCGCACAGGCAGCTTCGTTTGGCTTACCATAGCCATCTAGAACCTGTTGAGCTGCGATGGGTTGCTGCTAGCGCGGGTCAATGGAGCATATGGAAGCTGTAATCCACGGGCGGTAGCATGGACTCTGGCCAAACTACGACCAGAACCAAATGGTAGGTGTCCCAATATCTCGCGTTCCGAAATGGTGCATGCCAAGTTTTTTAGTAAAGAATCCCAACTCCATTTAATGTCATTACACCGACCGAAATTAATAAATGACTTACCGTCTTTAAAAATCAGCTCTCTCAAAAATTAGTCTTTACTTCGAGAAGTACCAATCTATCCTAAACTCGTTGCATATAATGGAAGTTTATAATGAGCGTTAACCATCACATAGAAATGAACCTAGAGCACTACTTTAGCTTGCATGAACCTGAATATGCATTTCTAATTACAGGTTCTTGGGGGGGTGGCAAAACATACTTTATTGACTCAGTTATTGAAAGCACGGAACGAAAAAATGAAAAAATGAAAATTGTAAAAATAAGTTTATTTGGTTTAAAAAGATCATCTGAAATAAACGACTTAATATTTCAATCATTCCATCCCATTCTTGGTTCAAAGGGTATGCGGATGGCTGGAAACATATTTAAAAGCGCAATAAAACTCGGGTTAAAGGTTGATCTTGATAGCGACGGAAAACCAGATGGTCAAGTTGAATTCAAGAGTGAAAACATATTTAGCGAGATTATTGAAAGATTAAAAAACAATAAAGAAAATAGTTTTGTATTGATATTGGATGACCTAGAGAGAACAGATATATCAATCACAGAAATCCTTGGCTACATTAATTACATTGTTGAAATATCGAAACAAAAGGTTGTTTTGATTGCCAATGAATCAAACATTTCTGAAAAAGAAAAATATAGTTTATTTAAAGAGAAGGTTGTAGGAAAGACATTTGAAGTTAAACATGACTTTGATGAATTCATTAACGCAACAGTACAGAAACACCCTTCATGTGATTTGTCAGGAAACGTTGAAATCATCAAAGATATATATGAAAAATCAAAGCTAAAAAATCTTAGAAAAATAAAAAGATCTATCGAGAACTTTGAATACTTGATAAGTCATATTGATGAATATAAGAGCAATGATGAATTTTATAAAAACTTAATCAGATGCTACTTCTCACTCAGCATGGAAATAGCTACTGGCAATATCAATGAAGAAGCCATAAGAAATAAATTTCCTTTTAATCGTGTAAATGCTGATGAAAAATTATTTGAAAATTCAGGCCTGACATCGAAGGAGATATACGAAAACTATTTCAAAGGCTATCCACAACTTTACTCAGGTGATGCTTGGTGTGACTATTTATACAAAGGTGACATAGAAAAAATAACCTCCCTCACTAAAGAGCTAGTATATTTCAATAAAGATAAAGACAATGTAAAAGATGACCCTCTATGGCTTAAATTATGGTATTATAACAAATTAGAGTTAGATGAATTTAATAAACTACTTCATGAGATGGAAGATGATTTCAAATCTCTAAAAGAGTACGAGCTACCAATCTATTTGCATATTGTTTCGCTAATGATATTTTTTATAAAGAATGGGCTTAGCTCACTCTCAATTCAAGACGTAAAAAATACCGTAAACCAATATGCGGTTAAATTTAAAACAAGCCCTCACTGGAAACAATCATATATCGGTAAAAAGGGAAGGACTAATGGAAGTGGATATGGATACATTTGTGATGAAGATGGAGATGACGACTTCGATTTCTGTAGAGAATTAATTAGATCTGAAAATGAAAAATCATATCTTGCTGAAGAGGCGGAGCACACTAAAAATAAAATTATTGAGGCCACATCTCACCTTTTTAACGAATTTAATGATACGACGTTTAAATCTTCATACGAAGAATATAAATACGAACCTATTTTTAAACATATAAATCCAACCGAATTCACTCATGTTATATTAAATAAATGCAACAATGAAATAAGCACATTTAATCAGCATCTGTTTGCCAGATATACAGAGTCAATGAATCTAAACAATAGACCAATATGCTTTTACTTTAGAAGTGAATTGTCATTTTGGATATCTTTAGAAGAAGAGCTAGCTAAAAATATAACTGACTCAGATACACTAAAAAGACACCTGATACAATTACTTATAAATAACAACATAAAAAGAATAATTAATATTTTAGAACCCCATCAGTCTTAATGATATTCTTGGAATAAGAAAGGACTCTAACGGACTATAAAAAGGCGACCACTCGGTCGCCTTTTTATTGATCTCGCTTTCCAATCAGCAAACTCACCTTGCCGGTCGCTTGGCTCCATTGCCTTTGGCCGCAGGCTTGCCGCCCTGAGTGGCGGGTTTGGCGCCCGGCTTGGCAGATCCGGCACGGGTCGGGGTTTTACCCTTATGGGCGGGTTTTCCGGCAGGTTTGCCCTGACTTGTGCCCTGTACGGCAGACTTGCCGTTACCCGCCCCTTTCTGCAACTGGGAGCCCACCGGTTTGCCATTGCCCGCCTTGCCACCAGCAGCCTTGCTGTCCGCCCCATTACCACGCTGATGCACGATATTGCTGTGACGGGTCAACGCAGGCTTGAGGCCCTTGTTACGGCTGCGCTCGGCCTTGGCTTCGCCGCGACCTTCCGGCGGCACCAGGCAGTCGGGGCCGTTGCCGATCAGGTGACCTTTGCCCATCTCCAGCAGGGCTTCGCGGATCATGGGCCAGCCGGCCGGGTCGTGGTAGCGCAGCAGCGCCTTGTGCAGGCGACGACGACGCTCCCCTTTCACCACGAACACGTCCCCGCCCTGGCGGCTCACCTTGCCCAGCGGGTTTTTCTCGGTGTAATACATGGTGGTGGCGTTGGCGAGCGGCGACGGGTAGAAGTTCTGCACCTGATCGAGCTTGAAGCGGTTGGATTTGATCCAGAGCGCCATGTTCACCATGTCTTCATCCGTGGTGCCCGGGTGAGCGGAGATGAAGTAGGGGATCAGGTACTGCTGCTTGCCCGCCTCTTTGGAATACTTGTCGAACAGCTCCTTGAAGCTGTAGTAGCTGCCCATGCCCGGCTTCATCATCTTGGAGAGCGGACCCTCTTCGGTGTGTTCCGGCGCGATCTTGAGATAGCCGCCGACGTGGTACTTGGCCAGCTCCTTGATGTAGCGCGGATCTTCCACCGCGATGTCGTAACGCACCCCGGAGGCGATCAGTATCTTCTTGATCCCCTTCACATCCCGCGCCTTGCGGTAGAGGTTGATGGTCGGGGTATGGTCGGTGTCCATGTGCGGGCAGATGGTCGGCCAGACGCAGGAGGCTCGGCGGCAGGTCTGCTCGGCCTTGGGGCTCTTGCAGCGTAAGCGGTACATGTTGGCGGTGGGACCGCCGAGATCCGAGATGACGCCGGTAAAGCCCGGCACCTTGTCGCGGATCTCTTCGATTTCCTTGATGATCGACTCTTCCGAGCGGCTCTGGATGATGCGCCCCTCGTGCTCTGTGATGGAGCAGAAGGAGCAGCCGCCGAAGCAGCCACGCATGATGTTGACCGAGGTCTTGATCATGTCGTAGGCCGGGATCTTCTCCTTGCCATAGGCCGGGTGCGGCACCCGCTGGTACGGCAGGCCGAACACCCCGTCCATCTCGTCGGTCTCGAGCGGGAAGGCGGGCGGGTTGACCCAGATGATGCGATCGCCGTGGGCCTGGGAGAGCGCGCGGGCACAGCCCGGGTTGGTCTCGTGGTGCAGGATGCGCGACGCATGGGCGTAGAGTACCTTGTCTTCCTTCACCCGCTCGAACGCCGGCAGCTTGACGTAGGTCTTCTCCCAGGGTTTCTGCTTGGGCGGCTGCACCAGGATGGGCTTGGCCTCCTGCTCCGCCGGCGCTGTGCCTTCGTCATCGGCGCAAGGCGCCCCTTCCATATAGGGGTTCATGATGGGGTCGATGCGGCCAATCTGGTCGAGCTTGCTCGAATCCACCCCGCGCCAGCCCGGCAGCGGCTCCTTGCGGATGACGGCAGTACCGCGAATGTCCTGCATGGTGTCGATGGTCTCGCCACCTGCGATGCGGTGAGCCACCTCCACCAGGGGGCGCTCGGCGTTGCCATAGATGAGGATGTCGGCCTTGGCGTCGATGAGGATCGAGCGGCGGATGGTCTCGGACCAATAGTCGTAGTGGGCGATACGGCGAAGCGACGCCTCTATGCCGCCGATGACCACGGGGACCTCTTTATAGGCCTCTTTGCAGCGCTGGGTATAGACCAGGGTGGCGCGGTCCGGCCGCTTGCCGCCCACATCCCCCGGGGTGTAGGCGTCGTCGTGGCGCAGCTTCTTGTCGGCGGTGTAGCGGTTGATCATGGAGTCCATGTTGCCCGCGGTCACCCCGTAGAAGAGGTTGGGCTTGCCCAGACGCATGAAGTCATCCTTCGATGACCAGTCCGGCTGGGCGATGATACCGACCCGAAAGCCCTGGGATTCGAGCATGCGGCCAATGACCGCCATACCGAAGCTCGGGTGATCCACGTAGGCGTCGCCTGTCACCAGCACTATGTCGCAGCTGTCCCAGCCGAGCTTGTCCATCTCCGCGCGGGACATGGGCAGGAAGGGCGCAGTGCCGTAGCACTCGGCCCAGTAGCGGGGATAGGAGAAAAGGTTGGTAACCGGCTGCATTTTGACCACCTGGAACAATTCGGGTCGCGCATTATACCGGCAGAGCCAGGCGGGGGCGACGGCTTTTTGTCCCTGCTAATCGAAAGGGATAGCCGCTGCCACCCTGGGGCTAAGGGGCCCGCAAGGGGGGCTGGCGCCAGAACCTGTGGCGATGGCGCTGCCACCACTGATAACCGCCAAGCAGGATCCAGAACAGGGCAGGCAGCAGGAACAGGGGATGGGTCAGCTCCCGCACCATCAGCAGCCCCAGCAACACCATGACGAAGGGGCGGATCTCATAGAGCCACAGGGGCCAGCCACGCTTGCGCCTGCCCTTGTCATGACGTTGCTGATGGCTGATGCGGTACCAGACCAGGCCCCCGATGAGATAGGCAGCCAGACCCGCCAGCAGCAGGCTCGGCTGCTGGCTGGCCCCCATGAGCAAGAGTCCGCAGCCCAGGCAGAGAAAGGGCAGCGTCCCGTGACGTGACATGGCCAAGATGAACCCCTCGTTCAGAAGATGGATCCAGCCTAGTCAATGGCAGCCGACCCGGGTCGGCGCAGGCACTAGGCCATACCATATGGTGTCCCCCCTCATACTCTGGGCTGGGTGCCGATGGCCTCATCCACCTGCTGGCTGCGCTGCCCTGTCATGCCGGCCCTCCTGGCCAGCAAATGATAACAGGCGGGGATCAGCAGCAGGGTCACCAGGGTCGCGAGGGACAACCCGAAGAAGACCACGGTTCCCACCGTCATCCGGCTCTCGTAGCCCGCCCCCATGGAGAGCATCAGGGGCACGGCGCCAATCACGGCGGTCAGGGAGGTCATCAGGATGGGGCGCAGACGGCGCACCGCCCCCGAGATGATGGCCTCTTCGAACCCCTGGCCCCGCTGACGCAGCTGGTTGATGAACTCGACTATCAGTATGCCGTTCTTGGTCACCATGCCGATCAGCATGATCATGCCGATCTGGCTGTAGATGCTCATCTCCTGTCCCGTCAGCCAGAGGCCGAGCAGGCCGCCGAAGATGCCAAGCGGCACCGTCATCATCACCACGGCCGGGGTGATCAGGCTCTCGAACTGGGCCACCAGCACCAGATAGACCACCAGCAGGGCCAGAGCGAACACCAGGGCCATCTCCCCCTGGTTGTCGCGATAATCCTTGGAGTCGCCGGCGTAATCCACCGTCATGCCCGCCGGCAGGTTGTCGTTGGCCCAGCCGTCGAGGAAGTCCAGCGCCTCCCCCAGGGTGTGGCCGGGGGCGAGATCCGCGGTCAGGGTCACCGCCTTCTGGCGCTGATAGTGATTGAGCCGGTTGGGGCTGGCCACCTGCTTGAAGCTGGCCAGGGTGGAGAGGCTCACCATGTCGCCACTGGCGGCCTTGAGGTAGATGCGGCTCAGATCCGAGACGCCGTTGAGCTTGGTCTGATCGGCCCGCAGATAGACGTCATACTCCTCCCCCCTGTCGACATAGGTGGTCTTGCTGGTGCCGCCAAGCAGGGTTTGCAGGCTGTTGGCCACGGTGGAGACCGGGATACCGAGCTCGCTGGCTCGCTCCCGCGCTATGGTCACCTGCAGCTCGGGGGTCTTCTCGGCGTAATCGAGATCCCCGTTGAGCATCAGGCCGCTCTGCTGGGCCAGCAGCTGGAGCCGGCCGCCCACTTCATTGAGCTCCCCATAATCGCCCCCCTGCAACACGAACTGCACCGGGGCGGTGGAGCCGCGCCGAAAACCGGGCTGGAAGGGGCGGATCATCACGTCCGGAATGCCGGACAGACGGGCAGTCAGTGTCTTGGTGAAGGCGGTGGCGCTCTGGTCCCGCAGGGCCCAGTCGGTGAGCTGTATGATGGCCATGCCGGTCTGATCGCCCCCCTTGCCAAAGGCGGGGGTGCTGAAGCTCATGGCCTGCACCACGCCCTGGCCGAGCAGCGGCATGATGGCGGCCTCCACCTGCTGCATGTTGCGCTTCATCCGCTCTATGCTGGTGCCCTCGGCTCCCTTGACGAACACATAGACGACCCCCCTGTCCTCGGTCGGCGTCAGGTTGGCGGGCAACAGCCTGAGCAGCGCCAGACTGCCTCCCAGGCAGAGCGCCAGCACCAGCAGCGCCCAGCCGGAACGGGGCAGCAGCCAGCCAAGCAGGCGACGGTAGTGGCCCTCTACCCGGCCGAGGGCTCGGTCCAGGGCCGCTGTCAGCGGGTTGGTGCTCTCCTTGGCCCGCATCAGCCAGGACCCCATGGCCGGGGTCAGGGTCAGTGCCACCAGGGAGGAGCAGATCACCGCGAGGGACAGGAGGATGGCGAACTCGGTGAAGAGCCTGCCCACCATGCCATCCATGAAGGCGATGGGCACAAACACCATCACCAGCACCGCCGTGGTGGCGATGACGGCAAAGCCCACCTCGCGGGTGCCGTGCCAGGCCGCCAGCAGCGGCGGTTCGCCCCGTTGCAGGTGATGGTGGATGTTCTCCACCACCACAATGGCGTCATCCACCACCAGGCCGATGGCGAGAATGAGGGCCAGCAAGGTGATGAGGTTGATGGAAAACCCCAGATACCAGGCGCCGATGAAGGCCGAGATCAGCGACACAGGCACAGTGATGGCGGGGATAAGGGTGGTGCGCCCCTGGCCGAGGAAGAGGTAGAGCACGGCCACCACCAGCAGGGCGCTGATGGCCAGGGTGTTGTAGACCTCCTCGATGGACTGCTTGATGAAGATGGTGGAATCGTAATCGACCTCGAGGGTCGCTCCTTCCGGCAGGAAGCGCTGCATCTGGGTCATCTTCCGGGATATGCCTTCTGCCACCGCCAATGGGTTGGCGGTGGACTGGGGGATGACCCCTATCCCCAGGCTCTCCCGGCCGTTGCGCTGGTAGGCGCTGTCTTCGTTCTTGGCCCCCACGTCCACGTCGGCGATGTCCGCTAGATAGATGGGTTGACCGTTGCTGGCGGTGGTCACCTGGAGACGGCGAAAATCGGCGGCCGTGTGATAGAGGCGCGCTATCTGTACCGCCACCGTCATGCTGTCATTGCGGATCTCTCCCCCCGGCAGCTCTATGTTCTCCCGGGTCAGCGCCGCCTCCACATCGCTGATGGTGATGCCGCGGGCGGCCATGTCCACCGGGCGCAGCCTGACATACATGACCCGCTCCAGATCGCCGGAGAGCATCACCTCGCTCACCCCGTCCACCAGGCTCAAGGGGTCGACCAACACCCGGTTGGCGTAATCCGTCATGGCGGTTCTGTCCATCTGGCTGCTGCTGAAGTTGAGCCAGATGGCGACGTCGCCGTTGCCGCTGTCCTTGGTGATGAGGGGCTCGTCCACCCCGTCCGGCAGCTTGATGCGGGCGCGGGAGATGGCATCGCGCACGTCCGACACCCCCTCCACCATGTTCCAGCCGAGCTTGAACTCCACCGTGATCATGGAGCGCCCCTTGCGGGTCACCGAGTTGATGTTCTTGATGCCGCTGATGCCGGAAAGCTGATCCTCGATGGGCTTGGTGACCTGGCTCTCCATCACCTCGGGCGCCGCCCCCTCATAGGTGGTGCTGACGGAGACGGAAGGGGTCTGCACGTCCGGCATCTCCCGCACCGTCAACTTGGAGAAGGCCACCAGACCAAACACGGTGAGCAGGGCACTGATCACCACGGCCACCAGGGGCCGGCGTACCGAAATATCAGAGAGCCACATCAGCCGTTCACCTTCGCCAGATCCTTGACCAGCAAGCCATCCCTGAGATTGACCAGCCCCTCCACCACGATGCGATCCCCCGCCTTGAGCCCCTCGGTGACCCAGACCTGCTCGCCCTGGGTCTCACCGAGCACCACGGGCAGCCGCTTGACCCGGCCATCGGCCTCGAGGCGATAGACGAAGCGCTGCTCGCCCAGGTACTCCACCGACTGGCTCGGGATCAGGGTCATCTGCCGGGCGGGCAGGGCCAGCTCGACGCTGAGCAGCATGCCGGGACGCAACTGGCCCGCAGGATTGGGGAAGATGACGCGAGCCTTGATGTTCTGGCTGCTGTCTGAGACCCGGCTGTCCACCGTCTCCAGGCTGCCCTGGAACTGCTGATCCGGCCAGGCGGCGCTGATCGCCGTCACCGTCATGCCCGGGCGCAGCAAGGAGAGATAACGCTCGGGCACCGCCAGATCCAGACGCAACTTGTCCAGCTCATCCAGGTGCAACAGGCTGTCCCCATTGCCCACCAGGGCCCCTTCACTGAGATCGATCAGGCTCACTGTGCCATTGAAGGGGGCGCGCAATTCGCGCAGCCCCAGCTCGTAGCGGGCGGCGGCCAGGCGTGCCTGGGCCATGGCGGTCGTCGCCTCCTGCCCCTCCAGTTCGGAGCTGGTCACGGCCCCCCGCGCCACCAGGCGCCTCATGTCCCGCAGCTTGCGCTCCTCGTCGCGTACACTGGCGCTCTGCTCCGCCAGTTCCGCCTGCTGCTTGCCTACGTCCAGCTGGATCAAGACCTGACCCGCCGTGACCTGCTGGCCCGAGTGCACCAGGATGCGGGCGATACGACCCGTCACCTCTGGGCTCACCACCACGGCCCGATTGGCCGCCAGCTTGCCAACCAGCTTGAGGGTGGGGTTGCTCAGGGTCTCGCTGACGGTCTGGGTACGGATATTGACCCTGTGGGCGGCGCCCTTGACCTCGGGCGCTTCGGATCGGTAATACCAGGCACCGAGCACCAGGAGGAGAAGCACCGTCAGTGGCAACCAGCTACGCATTTTCATTGATGGATCCAGTAAACAAGGGTATGAATTTCACAATAGAGGGCCATTCTAGCCCCACTTCTTGCCGCGACTATGTATAAGTGTGACAAAAGGTAACAGGCCTGGCCCGCCAGCCGGCGGATCTCGCCCCTGCTCGCCCCAGACGCGGCCCATCATCATCAGCAAGGAGAGAACCGTGACACGAAGACCCAGATTGGGGCTCGCCCTCGGCAGTGGCGCCGCCAGAGGCTGGTCACATATAGGCATCATACGTGGGCTGGAGCGACTCGGGGTCAAACCCGATCTGGTCGCTGGCTGCTCCATCGGCAGCTTCGTGGGCGCCGCCTATGCGGCGGGGGCCCTCGACGCCCTGGAGGAGTGGGTACGCGGCTTCACCCGGCTGCAGGTCGTCAGCATGCTGGATCCCGCCCTTTCCGGTGGCCTGTTTCGAGGGGAAAAGGTATTTGGCATCGCCGGCGGCCACCTGGGGGAGCCCGACATCCAAGATCTGCCCATGCCGTTCTCCTGCGTCGCCACCGAGCTCGATACCGGTCGCGAGATCTGGCTCAAAGAGGGCCCCTTGCGCCAGTGCGTGCGCGCCTCCTGCGGCATGCCGGGTCTGCTGACCCCGACCCTGCTCAACGAGCAGTGGCTGGTCGATGGCGCCGTGGTCAATCCGGTGCCCATCTCGCTGGCCCGTGCCATGGGGGCCGAGGTGGTGATCGCCGTCAACCTCAACACGGACCTGCACCAACCCTGGGGCCAGGAACAGGAGGAGGTCTTGCCTGCCCAGAGCAAGCTGTTCGGTCAGTGGTTCAATCGCAGCGAAGGCCCGACCCCGCCCGGCATGTGGAACGTGATGAGCAGCACCCTCAACATCATGCAGGAGCGGATCACCCGGGCCCGCATGGCGGGGGATCCCCCCGAGATCCAGCTCTGCCCTCGCCTGGGCGGCCTCTCCATCATGGACTTCCACCGGGCGGCCGACGCCATCGAAGAGGGGGAAGCCTGCGTCGAGCGCAACGCCCATCAGCTCAAGGATGAGCTGACCCGGCTCGGCCTGCTCTCCCCCTGAGGACGGCACCGCGCAGGGAAAACACGGACAAAAAAATGCCGCCCCTGGGGGCGGCATTTCTCACTGGAACATTCTCAAGGCTCAGCCTTTGGTGAGATCGTCCGGACCAATCTGACCAATCTCGGCGACTTTCTTGTCGGCCAGCAGCCAGAGAGTGAACTTGTGCAGTTCCGGGTGATGAGCCAGGGCAACCAGGAAGGCGCCACCGACTTCACGGTAACCGAGTTCATAGTTTTTCAGGGTGGTGGGGGGAACACCCAGCAGATCGGCAAACTTGGGTCGGCTCAGGCCGACGGCTTCACGGATCTGGCGGATCTTCTTGCCAACAGTGTCAATGTTTGAATTCATAGTGGTTCCATACTCCGTATGGCGGATTGACTCCGCCTTATTTTTCGCGACGACTCGTAGTCAAGTGTATCAGTTTTGGACGGACTCGTTATGGTCGAGTCTCTATCTTATATACGCCTTCTGGCGACAACCCTTAAAAACCTCGGGGATGGTAATCGCTCAATCGCCCGAGGTAAACAGTCTCGAAAAGAAACCTTTATGGAGGCCCGATGAATCCTCCGTATAATCCCACCACTACCCATAAAGAGTAATAAACATGGCGTTTCCCGGCATCATCTCCCGCCTCCACCCAAGTACCCGCCCCCAGGATCTGGCCCTGCAACTGCAACAAGGCCAGCACTACCGGGCAGAAGCTCTGCTGCTGCCGGCCACCATGACGGCACACGCCGCCGAGATATTGCAGACCCTGCCAGAGCGCATCAGCCTCTATCTGACCCAGTCAGAACCGGGGCTTCCCCTGCGCAATCATGACGGCGTCATGACAGGTGAAGGCCTCTTGACCCTGCAAGATGGGCGCACCATGCCCCTGGCCAGCGAACCTGGACGAGGGATGCTGGTTCCCGAATCCGGCCTGCGCGACATGGCACGCTGGCTGGAGGCCGGCCATCGCCACTTCGTCTGTCCCGCCGCCGTGCAGCCGGTCGCCCGCGCCATTCTCAACATCTGGCCCCTCGACCCCTACCTGGCCAAACATTTTTTGCTCAGCTTCACTCCCCTGCTCGACACCGCCACCGAGCAGGAACTGCTCGCCGTATTGTCAGCCCGTCTGGAGCCCGCCAGCCCTTGCTCCGCCTGGGTTGGGTCCTATATGAAGCTTGAAAAACGACTGCACAGGACCTACTTAGACCACTAAATCCCGACCCTGAACCGCCCCTGAAGCAAGCGACACAAATTGGCTCACCCCTGTTTTGTGAGCTTGATCATGGTTTGAAATGGGAATAAAGTGCGCATCGTCATCGGATTGACACCCTTTTTTGGTGGGGAAAATGTGTGCAAGCACACCCCGCTGGTTCATGGATGAGAGAGATCCTGGAACACGGGATCCCTGTCAGACTCCTTGCCATCGTTGGCAGAGCCTGCAGCTTACATAAATCAAAAAGTGCGAAGCACGTGACAACGTGTTGCTCAACGAGGATATATTTATGATGAAAATGGCCCCTTCCCTGATTGCCATCGCCATGGCAACCCTGGGTGCTACTGCTGCCCAAGCCGCTGACAACGATCTGTACCTGGGTGTTGGTGCCGGTGCTGCTCACATCAACGGTCTGAACAAGATCGATGGCGTGAAAGACGGTGAAGAAAACGCTGCTGCTGCCAACGCCTTCGTCGGTTACAACTTCACCGAAAACTTCGGCGCCGAGCTGGGCTACCAGTACGCCGGTCGTGGCAACACCAACGGCTCCCGTTTCGAAAACCAGGGCGCAACCCTGTCTGGTATCGGTCGTCTGCCGGTTGCCAAGGACCTGTCCATCTTCGCTGAAGGCGGTGCCTACTGGGCTCACACCGACGGTCTGGAAACCAGCGACACTCGCGTTTCCCCGCTGGCCGGCCTGGGTCTGACCTACAAGCTGAACGACGCCCTGGATCTGCAGGCTCGCTACCGCTACATGTGGAATGTCTCCGACATCTCCACCTCTGCTTACAACACTTCTGGCGACAACTACAAAGACAACCAGAGCATCGGTACCGTGGAAGTGGTTTACCACCCGTTCCGCACCTCCTATGTTGAGCCGGTTGCTGCCCCTGTCGTTGAAGAAGCCGCTCCTGCTCCTGTCATGGTTGAGAAGAACTTCACCATGAGCTCCGACGTGCTGTTTGCCTTTGGCAAATCCACTCTGAAGCCGGAAGGTGTTGAAGCCCTGAACGGTCTGTACCAGCAGATCATCGACGCTCAGCCGAAAGATGGCAGCGCCGTGGTTGTCGGTTACTCCGACCGCATCGGTTCCGACGCTTACAACCAGAAGCTGTCCGAAGCCCGTGCCCGTACCGTTGCTGACTTCCTGGTCGGTAAAGGCATGGCCGCTGGTAAAGTCGCCATCGAAGGTCAAGGCGAAGCCAACCCGGTCACCGGCACCCAGTGTGACGGCATCAAGGCCAAGGCTCAGCTGATCGCCTGCCTGGCCCCGGATCGTCGTGTAGAAGTTCGCGTTTCCGGCGTACAGGAAGTTCAACAGTAATCTCCACGAGATACTGATCAAAGGGGACGCATCGCGTCCCCTTTCGCTTTTTGGGGCCAGATTGCGACACCTCTTGTCGGAACGCCTCCGCCAAATCCCCTCCAATGCCCCCCTGTTGCCCCCTCGGATGCCGCCTATCTGTTCGATAACTTGATCAATGCGAGTCAAAAGAATACAGTTATTCCGCTTCTAAGGTATTGGATGAGTTATTAAAAGTGTCTCTACCGGTTAGTTGTCCACGGCTGCCTTTGGTGCCGTGAGTAGCCAGGAGTCCTTCATATTCGTTCATGCCATCCGTGCTACAACACGGAGATATGCCATTCGGGCTTTGCTCGGGTGAACAGCATATGACTAAGAGTGCGCGCCAATGGCACGGCAAACTCAACGAGGATATAACGATGAAAATGAAAGTGGCACCGACCCTGATTGCCCTGGCCCTGGCGGCCGCGGGCAGCACCGCAGCTCAGGCTGCTGACAACGACTGGTACACCGGCATCGCCGCCGGTTGGGCCTATACCCACGATCTGGAAGATTTCGGCAAGAACGCCGATGTGGACAAGGACGCTACCGCGCTGAGTCTGTTCGGTGGTTACAACTTCACCGAAAACTTCGGGGCCGAACTCGGCTATCTGTACGCCGGCAAGGCGGGCATCGATGGCGTCGATTTCACCAGCAAGGGCGCGACCCTGTCTGGTATCGGCCGTCTGCCCCTGGGTGATATCTTCTCCGTCTTTGCCGAGGGTGGTGCCTATGTGTTCCACGCCAACGGCAATGGCCAGAGCGACAACGGCATCGCCCCCCTGGCCGGCCTGGGCCTGACCGCCAAGCTGTCCGACCTCATCGACGTGCAGGCTCGCTACCGCTACATGTGGGACGTGGGTGACGAGAACAAGACCGGCAGCGACAACATGATCTGGGAAACCGACATGAGCGTGGCCACCCTTGAGCTGGTGCTGCACCCGAATCGTACCTCCTATGTCGCGCCGGTCGCCGCCCCCGTGGTCGCCGAACCCGAGCCCGTCATCGTCGACAAGAGCTTCTCCCTGAGCTCTGACGTGCTGTTTGCCTTTGGCAAATCCAGCCTCAAACCGGAGGGGATGGATGCCCTGAACGGCCTGTATCAGCAGATCGTCGAGATCCAGCCCAAGGATGGCAGCGCCGTGGTCGTCGGTTACACCGACCGCATCGGCTCCGACGCCTACAACCAGAAGCTGTCTGAAGCGCGTGCCCGCACCGTGGCCGACTTCCTGGTCGGCAAGGGCCTGCCCGCCGGCAAGGTCGCCATCCAGGGTCAAGGGGAAGCGAACCCGGTCACCGGCAGCCAGTGTGATGGCATCAAGGGCAAGAACGAGCTGATCGCCTGCCTGGCACCGGATCGCCGCGTCGAAGTGCGCGTCACCGGTGTACAGGAAGTGCAGCAGCAGTAATGTTGCGTGTCTGACCCTGGTTCATCAGAAGAGGAGGCCCAGATGCCTCCTCTTTTTTATTGCCCCGTCTGCACCTGACCCTGGGTCTCCTTGCACCCTGGCCCCCTCTCCCCTTCCTGGGATCCGGCTCACAGGACACGCTGCCAGATGGGTACCGGGCCACGCAAAACCAGAGGGGGTGGCTATAACTAGATGGTGCGTAACAACTTTTGCACAACAACAAAAGAGGATAAGCGATGAAACCAAGCCTGTTATCCGCACTGATTGCCGTGGCTCTCACATCAGCTGCCAGCCTTCCCGTCCAGGCCAACGACTGGTATCTCGGGGGCGGTGGCGGCGTTGCCATCGGCCATGATATCGGTGATCTCGGCAAGGATGTCGACAAGAACGATACCGCCTGGAGCCTGTTCGCCGGGTACAACTTCAACGAGAACTTCGGCGCCGAGCTCGGTTACCTCAACACCGGCGACTGGCAGGTCGACAACGAGCAGTTCAGCAGCCAGGGGGCCACCCTGTCCGCCATCGGTCGCCTGCCGATCGGGGATGTCTTCTCGCTGTTTGCCGAGGGGGGCGCCTACCTCTATCAGGTGGACACCATCAATGGTTCCGACAATGACTATGCCCCGCTGCTGGGACTGGGCATGGGCGCCCGGCTGACCGACTGGCTCGATCTGCAGGCCCGTTACCGCTACATGTTCCGGGTCGGCGACGATGTCGACAACGGCAAGCTGGGCAGTGGCACGGATCGCTGGGTGACCGATGCCAGCGTCGCCACCCTGGAGCTGGTGTTCCACCCGAACCGCCATGCCTATGTGGCCCCCGTGGTCGCCCCCATGGTCGCGGCGCCCGAGCCCGTCATGGTCGACAAGCGCTTCTCCCTCAGTTCGGATGTCCTGTTCGAGTTCAACAAGTCCTCCCTGCGGGCCGAGGGCAGCAGCGCGCTGGCGGATCTCTACCAGCAGATAGTCGCGGTCAACCCCAAGGATGGCCAGATCACCGTCATGGGCTACACGGATCGCATCGGCTCGGATGAGTACAACCAGACCCTGTCCGAGGCCCGCGCCCAGACGGTGGCCGACACCTTGATAGGCATGGGCCTGCCGGCGGACAAGGTCGCCATCCAGGGCATGGGTGAAAGCAGCCCGGTCACCGGCACCCAGTGTGACGGCATCCAGGCCAAGAGCGAGCTGATCGGCTGTCTGGCGCCGGATCGCCGGGTCGAGGTGCGTGTCACGGGCATCCAGTCCGAGCAGACACCGGCCCCGGTGACGGCGGCGCCTGCCACCGAACCCATGGATGGCTGATCGGGCACTGTCCCTTGCGTTGTGCAAATGAAAGAAGGGATGCCGAGGCATCCCTTCTTGCTTGCCCTCCCCGTCAGAAGGAGGTGCGACGATAGCGCCGGTACTCGGGGCGCCAGAAGTTCGCCTCTATGGCCTTGTCGATCACCTCGTCCGGGGTCTGCACCGCCTTGCCCTGCAGCATGGCGGTCTTGGCCACCATCTTGGCGATGTAGCGGGACACCTCGTGGATATCCGCCAGATCCGGCAACAAGGATCCCTCCTCTCCCTTGACCAGGGGCGAGCACTCCGCCAGGGCGCGGCTGGCGGACATCAGCATGGCATCGGTCACCCGCTTGGCGCCGGAGGCGATGACCCCAAGACCTATCCCCGGGAAGATGAAGGAGTTGTTGCACTGGGCAATGACGTAACGCTTGCCCTTGTACTCCACCGGTGCGAACGGGCTGCCGGTGGCCACCAGCACCTGACCGTCGGTCCAGCGGATGAGATCCGCCGGCGTCGCCTCCACTCGGGAGGTGGGGTTGGAGAGGGGGAAGATGATGGGGCGGGCACAGTGCTTGTGCATGGTCTTGACCACCTCTTCGGTGAACAGACCCGGCTGGCCTGAAACCCCGATCAGGATGTCGGGGCGGCCGTGCTCCATCACCTCCAGCAGGGAGATGTTGTCCCCCACCGGCCAGTCGGCGATCCGCTCCACCGGCTGGGAGAGACGGCGCTGGAAATCGAGCTGGTTGGGGATCTTGTCGGTGATGAGGCCGAAGCGGTCCACCATGAAGACCCGGCCGCGCGCCTGGGCATCCGTCAGCCCTTCGGCCTTCATCTGGGCCACTATCTGTTCGGCGATGCCGCAGCCGGCGCTGCCGGCGCCGAGGAAGGCGACCCGTTTCTCGGAAAGCTTGGCCCCCGAGGCCTTGCAGGCGGCGATGAGGCTGCCGAGCGTCACCGCGGCCGTGCCCTGGATGTCATCGTTGAAGCAGCACAGTTCGTCCTTGTAGCGATTGAGCAGCGGCATGGCATTGCTCTGGGCGAAGTCTTCGAACTGCAACAGAATATCGGGCCAGCGGCGTTTGACCGCCTGGATGAAGGCGTCGACGAACTCGTAATACTCCTCCCCCGAGATGCGCGGATGACGCCAGCCCATGTAGAAGGGATCGTTCAGCAGCTGCTGGTTGTTGGTGCCGACATCCAGCACCACCGGCAGGGTATAGGCCGGCGAGATGCCGCCACAGGCGGTGTAGAGGGAGAGCTTGCCGATGGGGATGCCCATGCCGCCTATGCCCTGATCCCCCAGGCCCAGGATCCGCTCGCCATCGGTCACCACTATCACCTTGACATTCTGCTTGGTGGCGTTTTGCAGCATGTCATCGATCCTGTCCTTGTCGGAATAGGAGATGAAGAGGCCACGGGCCCGGCGGTAGATGTTGGAGAACTCTTCACATGCCTTGCCCACGGTCGGGGTATAGATGATGGGCATGATCTCGGTCAGGTGATCCCGGATGAGCCGATAGAACAAGGTCTCATTGGTGTCTTGAATGTTGCGCAGATAGATATGCTTGTCCATATCGTTGCCAAACGCCATGAACTGGCGATAGGCACGTTCCACCTGCTCTTCTATGGTCTCTATGTTCTGGGGCAGCAGACCTTCCAGGTTGAAGTTGCTGCGCTCCTCGCTGGTGAAGGCACTGCCCTTGTTGAGCAGCGGGGTCTCCAGCAGGGCGGGACCGGCGTAGGGGATATAGAGAGGACGTTTCTGATTATTATCTTCAAACATGGATCGGGTACCTTGACGATGACCTGGACAAAGGAGTCCGCCGATCCTAGGGGCTTGGGCCAACAATTTCAAAGGGTTTACACCTCCATTGCCACAGGTTTGCGACCCAGTCGGCGAAAGGCCCCCGGGGTCTGACCAGTCAGACGGCGAAAACGGTTCGCAAAGTTGGCGCCATCGCTGTAACCGACCCGGCTGGCCAGCTCATTGAGGGGCCAGTCGGTATAGAGCAATAGCTGGCGCGCCTTCGCCATGCGCAGCCCGGTCAGCCAGGCCATGGGCCCCATTCCGAAGCCCTGCTGACAGAGGCGGTGCAGGTGGGGAGGCGAGCAGGCCAGCAGGCTGGCGAGCCGGGCCACCGTCCAGGGTTCATCCAGCCGTCCCTCCACCAGACGTTGCAGGTGTTGCAGCCGATCGAGAGAGGAGCCCCGCGTCTCCCGCCGCAGCACCCGATCCAGCAGGGCCAGCAACAGGGAGAGCAGCTGGGGTTGCAGGGTGGAGCGACTCCCCTCCCTGTGCATCAGTTGCAGCAGATGGTGCAGCGACTCCCCCTCGTCACTGACCCGGCAGCCATGGCCCAGCCGGTGCAGATGGTGCCAGCGCGGCACATCGTCGAGCAGGATCCAGCTGATGCGCCAACTGTCGCCATCTAGCCGAAAGCCGCCGGGCAGGGCGGCGGGCAGAAACACCAGGGCCCCGGCCGGGATGGGGCTCTCCCCCTGCTCGGTCAGCAGGACGCCCCCCTCGCTGTGACTGATCAGCAGGATGTGAAAGGCGGGGCAGTTGCGCTGGATCAGGTAGTGCTCCCGCAGCTCCGACAGACCGGTCAGGAAGATGCCGGCCTCCCCCAGCAGGGGCAAGCCCTCCCGTCCCAGCATCCGCTCCTCGCAGGCCGGGGCAATCTCCAGACACTCACGGGCAAACATCTTGCGTCTCCCAATCGATGCGGTGTCGAAAATGAATCGACAATGGATAGTTTTGCACAAAGAAGACGATAGCCGCTCACAGCGGTCATTTCAGCAACAGCGCCTATGATACCGGCTATCTACTTTGGCTTTCCAGCACCCGGTTAACAGCGATGAACTATTGGCAAGCGATTTTCAAACAAACCACCGACAAGGCGTTCATGGGCAGGCTGTGGCGACTGGCCCTGCCCGTCTCCCTGCAATCCATGATGTTCTCCCTGCTTGGCCTCATCGACATCATGATGGTGAGCCAGCTGGGGGCGACCGAGGTCGCCGCCGTCGGCTTGGGAAACCGGGTCTTCTTCTTCAACCTGCTGGTGATAGCCGGCCTCTCCGGCGGCGTCTCCGTGCTGGCGGCGCAATACTATGGTCGCGGTGACATGGGCGGAGTACGCCGGGCCCTCACCCTGGCCCTGCTGGGATCCCTGCTGGTCAGCCTGCCCTTCGCCCTGCTCTATACCTTCTCCCCCGGCAGCGTGCTCGGCTTCGCCAGCCAGGATCCCGTGCTGCGCCCCCTGGCGGATCACTACCTGATGATCACCGGGGCCACCATCCTCTGCACCGCTCTGGTGGTGCCCCTGGAGGCGGCACTGCGCTCGGTGGGCAACGCGGCGGCCCCGACCCGGATCGGGATCATTGCCATCATCGCCAACGTCATCCTCAACTATGCCCTCATCTTCGGCCACTTCGGCTTCGAGGCCATGGGGGTGGCGGGCTCGGCCTGGGGCACCACGCTGTCGCGCCTGCTGCAAACCGCCCTGCTCATCGGCTATGTGATGCACAAGGAGGGACGCCTGCTGCCCCGTCGCCCCGACTGGCTGCTGGCCCTCTCCCCCAGGGAGGTGCGTCGCTTCGTGCTGATCGCCCTGCCCCTGCTGCTCCACGACGGGCTCTGGGCCTTCGGCATGCTGCTCTACGGCTTCCTCTATGCCCACCTGGGGGTCGATTCCCTGGCCATCATGACCACCCTCGGGGCCCTGGAGGGGATCCTCATCTCCCTCTTCTTCGGACTGGCGGTGGCCTGTGCCACCCTGCTCGGTCACCGCCTCGGTGCCGAGGAGTACGAGGCCGCCTGGCAGGAGTCCCAGCTGCTGCTGATGCTGGCACCGCTTGGCGCCCTCCTGGTCGGCCTCTTCGTCTGGTTCATGCAGGCGCCCCTGCTGCTCTGGATTGGCAACCTGCCCGCCGACCTGCTGCCCGAGGCCGGCCAGGTGCTCGGCATCCTCTGTCTGGGCATGCTGATCAAGGTGTTCAACATGGTGGGGATCGTCGGGGTGCTGCGCTCCGGGGGCGACGTCAACTACAGCATCCTCATCGACATCATCGCCATGTGGTGCATAGGACTGCCGCTGGCCTGGGTCGCGGTGAGCTGGCTCGGCTGGCCGCTGACCTGGGTCGCCGCCGTGGTGCTGCTCGAGGAGGTGAGCAAGATGTGGCTGGTCCAGCGCCGGGTGCGTCGCCGCCGCTGGCTGCGCAACCTGGTCATCAACTAGGTTGCGCCACGGGCACAAGTTGCAGCAAATCAAAGAGTGGCCGGGCTCCCCGGTGTATGCTGATGGCCGATACTGTGACGGGCGGCCCCAGGGCGGCCCAGGTTAGGAGAGAGACGATGCAGATACAAAGAGAGACCCTGAGTCAGGAGGCCCTGCTCACCCTGGCCAACGAGCTTATCCGCAGCCACGAGGATTTCATCCACGGCATGCGCGCCGACGCCGTGGAGCAGCGCGGGGACGTGCTGGTGTTCAAGGGGGAGTATTTCCTCGACCAGGATGGCACCCCCACCCCCAAGACCATGGCGGTGTTCAACATGTTCAAGTACCTGGCCCACCGGCTCTCGGACAAGTACCGACTGGCCTGACGGCAAGAGGGGATGCCATGACATCCCCTCTCCATCCCGCCCGCCTCAGGCGACCCGCGCCGCCGCGGCCTCCGGCCCCACCACGCAGTTGCGGCCCGCCACCTTGGCCTGATAGAGCCGCTCGTCGGCCCGGTTGAGCAGGCTCTCCACCGACTCGGATGGCTGCATCATGGCCACCCCTATGCTGACGGTCACCTCCAGCAGCTCCTCGCTGGTCGGACTCTTGATGAGACGCGCCTCCACCGCGAGCCGCAGCCGCTCGGCAAACTCCCTCGCCTGTCCGGCCCCCTCGCAGCGAGGCAGCAGGACGGCAAACTCCTCGCCGCCGTAACGCCCCAGCACCATGCCCGGCTCCAGCTGCTCCGCCAGGCTGGCGGCCACCTCCTTGAGCACCGCATCCCCCGCCAGGTGGCCGAAGGTGTCATTGATCCGCTTGAAGCGATCGAGATCCAGCAGCAGCAGGGCGAAATCCTGCTGCTGGTAGAGGAAGCGGGCGCGGGCCTGCTCCAGCCGTTTCATCAGCAGGCGCCGGTTCATCATGCCGGTCAGCTCGTCGGTGGTGGATTCCCGATAGAGTTGCAGCAGCATATTGAGCTGGCCGCACTGCACCCAGGCACTGGCCAGGGCAAACAGGCAGAGCAGCCAGACCTGATCCAGGGTGGCGCCACCGAGCAGGGGCTGGCCCAGCAGCAACCAGTTGCCTCCCAGCATGGCCAGCAGGATGCAGGCCGCCAGTTGCAGGCTGAGGGAGAGGGGCACGGGGAAGATGGCAAACAGGCTGATGAGCAGATAGGGAAAGGCGCTGTAACCGGCCTGCAGCGGCTGATCCGGTCCAAAGCTGGCCAGACAGAACAGGGAGAACAGCATCATCACCGTCATCAGGTAGCCGAGCGCCAGCTTCATCCGCTCCCGGCGAAAGTGGATCAGGTAGGAGAGCGGGATCAGGGGGGAGAGGGCCAGCAGGCAGAAGGCCCGTGCCTTGAGCAGCAGACCGAACTGCGCCTCGCCCAGGGTCAGCCAGTCCACCAGGCCCCAGGCGGGAATGCCGACCATCAGCAGGCAGGTGAGCAGTCGCAACCTGACCGTCATGAACCCCATCCGGGTCAGGGTAAAGTCTTCCGAGTGGGCGCGGGCACTCCAGAACTCCGACAACTTCAGCATCCAGCGTCTCCAGATCGCAAAGAGGGGCTCATTTTACGCCGATGCGCGGCAAAAAACCCGGGTCACCCCGCGATTTTTACCGATCGGGCCGGACGCAAACCGGCGGATCATATTACTGGCACGAAAACGTTTCAACCTCGCGACAAATAAACCCGTTGAGCGCCATTTGCCGCTGGATCTCCCCCCTTCAGTCACTACAATAGCCGCCAAAATTTCTCCCCACTCCCAGCACACAGAGGTATTTATGGAACAGGCTGTTCCCCAGCGCGCGACCGACCAGTCCGAACGACGCCCCCATCCGGATCTGGTCTACGGCATCAACGAGGTGCCTCCCCTGCCCCAGACCCTGTTCGCCGCCCTGCAACACATGCTCGCCATGTTTGTCGCCATCATCACCCCGCCCCTCATCATCGCCAATGCCCTCGGCCTGCCCGCAGACGACACCCGCTACATCGTCTCCATGTCCCTGGTCATGTCCGGCATCGCCTCCTTCATCCAGACCCGCCGCCTCGGCCCCGTCGGCTCGGGACTGCTGTCGGTGCAAGGCACCAGCTTCAACTTCCTCGGCCCCATCATCGCCTCCGGCCTCGCCCTCAAGCAGGCCGCCATGCCCACCGAGGATCTGCTCGGCACCCTGTTTGGCACCATGCTGGTGGCCGCCCTCACCATGGTGGTACTCAGCCGCTGCCTGCATCTGGTGAGCCGGATCATCACCCCCCTGGTGACCGGCATAGTGGTGCTGCTCATCGGCCTGACCCTGATCAAGGTGGGCCTCATCAGCATGGGGGGTGGCTATGGCGCCCTGGCCGACGGCAGCTTCGCCAGCCACTCCAACCTCTTCCTCTCTTTGCTGGTGCTGGGCCTCATCGTGCTGCTGCAACGCAGCCACAACCCCTGGCTGCGCCTCTCCGCCATCATGATCGCCATGCTGGTCGGTTACGGCGTCGCCCTGCTGATGGACAAGGTACAGGCCCCTGTCCTGAGCGGGCCCCTGCTGATGATCCCGGCGCCGCTGCGCTATGGCCTCGGTTTTGACTGGCAACTGTTCGTGCCGCTCGCCATCATCTTCGTGGTGACGGCGCTCGAAGCCATCGGCGACATGACGGCCACCTCGGATGTCTCGGGGGAGCCGGTCAGCGGCCCCCTCTACATGAGCCGCATCAAGGGCGGCGTGCTGGCGGATGGCTGCAACTCCATGCTGGCGGCTCTCTTCTCCACCTTCCCCATGTCCACCTTCAGCCAGAACAACGGCGTCATCCAGCTGACCGGGGTCGCCAGCCGCCACGTCGGCCTCTTCATCGCCGCCATGCTGGCCCTGCTCGGCCTGTTCCCGGCGGTGGCGAGCCTGGTGCAGCAGATCCCCGAACCCGTGCTCGGCGGCGCCACCATCGTCATGTTCGGCACCATAGCCGCCGCCGGGGTGCGCATCATCTCCCGCGAGGAGCTGGACCGCCGCGCCCTGATGATCCTCGCCGTGTCGCTCGCCATGGGGCTGGGGGTGGCGCAGGTGCCCGAGGTGTTGCAGCACCTGCCGGAGCTCGCCAGGAGCGTGCTCTCCTACGGCGTCGCCACCGGCGGTCTCACCGCCATCCTGCTGAACCTTCTGTTGCCAAAGCGCGCTGGCGCCCAGGCCTGATCCCTCGTCAATGAATCGGTAAAGCCCCGCAGTGCGGGGCTTTACCTCTCCTCCCGTCGCGGGTACTGTGCTTGCCAGCCCAAGCGTCAGGATGCCTTCATGCCTTATACCCTGCTGCCCCCACCGCCCGCCCACCAGACACCCGACCAGATCCTGGCCGAGGAGCAGCGCTGGCTGCAGGTGTGTGCCCGCGACACAGTGGCCCGTGCCCATCTCTGGCAGGGGCCCCAATGCCTCATCGTCACCCGCAAGGACACCCGGCTGCCCCGCTATCAGGCGGCCTGCGAGCGGCTTGCAAGGGAAGGCTGGCCTGTGTTTGTGCGCGACAGCGGCGGCACCGCCGTGCCCCACGGTGCCGGCATCCTCAATCTGTCGCTCATGCTGCCGCGCACCAGCACGGATCTTGGCCACTACTACCGGCTGCTGGGGGCCCCGCTGCTAGGTTTGCTGGCGCAATACGGCCTTGCGGGGAGCTATGACTTCGTGCCCGGCTCCTTTTGCGACGGCCAGTACAATCTGGTGATCGGGGGTCGCAAGGTGACCGGCACCGCCCAGCGCTGGCTGGCGCCGGGCCAGGATCACGCCGGCGCCGTGCTGGCTCAGGCCATGGTGCTGGTCGAGGGGGACGTGGACGAGGGTACCCGGATGGCGAGCCGCTTCTATGAACTGGCTGGCGGGGAGCTGCGCTTTGCACCCGGCACCTCCACCACCCTGGCGCAAGCCCTACAGTGGCAGGGGAGCGATGGCGAACTGGTGACAGAGATCAGTCACCGACTGCAGCAGCGCCTGGCGGCTGACTAGCCCCTCCTTTGCCCAGCCCCTGAATGCCCACGCCCTTCTACGGGCCAACAAAAAAGCCACGACCCGAGTCGTGGCTTTCATTTTGAATGGATGGTCGCGGGATCAGGCCGTCTGCGGCTCGGGCTCGGATTCTGTATCGCTGTCCCGACCCCGACGGAAGTAGGCCCTGGTCTCGGCGATCACCACGTGACGCAGACCAATCAGGCCGATGAGGTTGGGCACCGCCATCAGGCCGTTGACGATGTCGGCCAGCAGCCAAATCAGATCCAGATGGAGGAAGGCCCCGCTCGCCACCAGCGCCAGATAGACGAGGCGATAGGGCTTGATCCCCTTGACCCCGAACAGATACTCGGTGCAGCGCTCGCCGTAGTAGTTCCAGCCGAGGATGGTAGTGAAGGCGAAGAACAAGAGGCCAATGCTCACCAGATACTGGCCGATCCGGGCATCCAGCCCCTGGGCGAAGGCGGCGCTGGTCATGGCGGCGCCGCTGAGCTCGCCACTCCAGGCCCCGGTCACCACCAGAGTCAGCCCGGTCATGGTGCAGATGATCAGGGTGTCGAAGAAGGTGCCCGTCATGGAGACCAGCCCCTGCTCCACGCAGGAGTTGGTCTTGGCCGCCGCCGCCGCTATGGGGGCCGAGCCCAGACCCGACTCGTTGGAGAAGACACCCCGCGCCACCCCGGACTGGATCGCCAGCATGATGCCGGCGCCGACGAAACCGCCGGTGGCCGCATGGCCGGTGAAGGCGCTGTTTATGACCAACATCACCGCTTCGGGCAGGGCGCCAGCGTTGTTCACCAACACACCGGCGCAGGCGAGGATGTAGAAGATGGCCATGAAGGGCACCACCTTGCTGGCCACGCTGGAGATGGATCGAATGCCTCCCAGGGTCACCAGGGCCACTGCCAGGGTCAGCACCACGGCAGTCGCTTCCCGGGGCACCGAGAAGGAGAGGCTCATGGCGTCCGAGATGGCGTTGACCTGAGGGAAGGTGCCGATGCCGAAGAAGGCCACCCCTATGCCGAACAGGGCAAACAGCCTGGCCAGCGGCCTGGAGCCGAGCCCCTTCTCCAGGTAGTACATGGGGCCACCGGCCATCTGGCCGTTGGCGTCGGTCTGGCGATACTTGACCGCCAGCAGGCACTCGGCGTACTTGGTGGCCATGCCAAACAGAGCGGCCATCCACATCCAGAACAAAGCGCCCGGGCCCCCCAGCTTGATGGCGGTAGCGACCCCGACTATGTTGCCTGTGCCTATGGTGGCCGAGAGGGCGGTACAGAGCGCGGCGAAGCTGGAGACGTCCCCCTGCTTGCCCTGGCCCTGATCGCGGCCAAAGACCAGCTTGAGGGCGAGCGGCAGCCGCACCAGTTGCAGCAGGCCGAGGCGAAAGGTGAGATAGACACCGGTCCCGACCAGCAGGATCAGCAGGGGCGGACCCCAGACAAAGCTATCGATGGCGGCAAGCGCCGATTGAATTGATGACATGCATCCTCCTTAAAAAACAACGATTAAGGAGGAGAAGGATGATCTTCCCAAATAGTCGCGATCACCAGAGGGTGATCGGATGCGGGCCAAGCCCAGGTACAACCATCCCATCCCCTCTGTCCTTTTGCCTGAGAGTTTCCGGCCTGAATATCATTGATAAACAAGACCTTGCTCCTTCGGCGCCCGATTGAACGGGTCTCTCCAGAGTATCGTCCAGTAGCAGTCCACACCGGTTGCCCGGTACCTGAAAGATTCACTTCTTCGGTGGATGGTTGCCCATCGCTCTCCTGCTACCTTCATCCGAACTAGTTTTGGATTAGGAGGCGGCATAGTAATCGAAAATATTGTGATCTGTCTCGCAACAATCCCTTTTTTTCGCCCTTGGCCACCACATCCGGCCAAAGGTAAATAGATTGTTAATTATCAGATGGTTAGACCGCGTCTCACCAGAGCCCGCCTCCCCCCTCCTCTCCTTCTCTTTTTTCCTGGGATATCAATTTTCCCTTTCGTCTCGACCAGAAAAACTTGCCGACATAGCCAATCAAAATGCTTGCATGACAAGTCAATAAACCGATAATTGCGCGCATATCCAAGCAGTAATCATGGAAGTTATGCAACCTGCAGGATAGGTCCCTTCCGGACCGCTCGCCTGAGCCGGCCGTTGCCGTCTCAACAAACCAAGGCTAGGGCAGACCCGCCCCCTAAGGATGATCAAAAGACAATGAAAGAGACCCTTGTGGCACAAGATTACCGCCAGCTGGTTGAACAATTCGGATCCCCCCTGTTGCTGCTCGACAAGGCCGCCGTGCGCCGCCAGTATCGGGCCCTGTCTGCAGCCCTGCCCGAGGTGCGGCTGCACTATGCACTCAAGCCCCTGCCCCACGAGGCGGTCGTTTCCGTGCTCAAGGAAGAGGGAGCCTGTTTCGATCTGGCCACCAATGGCGAGGTGGATCTGGTGCGCTCACAAGGGGTGCGGCCGGGCCGCTGCATCCACACCCACCCCATCAAGCGCGACAGCGATATCCGCTATGCGCTGGAGTATGGTTGCACCGTCTTCGTCTACGACAATCCCCTGGAGCTGGAGAAATTCCTGCCCTACAAGGACGAGGTGCAGCTGCTGTTGCGGGTCAGCTTCCCCAATCCACACACCAAGGTCGACCTCTCCAAGAAGTTCGGCTGCACCCCGGAGCAGGCTCTGCCGCTGCTGCAACTGGCCCAGGCCAAGGGGATCAAGGTGATGGGGCTCTCCTTCCACGTCGGCTCCCAGGTACCCAACAGCGATCGCCACGTACAGGCCATCGATGCCTGCCGCGACATCATGGAGCAGGCCTGGGCGCTCGGGCTCAAGCCCTGGGTGCTGGATATCGGCGGTGGTTTCCCGGTCGACTATGATGGCGGCGAGTTCGACATCGACGGCTTCTGCGCCCCGATCCGCGCCGCCCTGGCCAAGCTGCCCGCCACGGTGCAGAAGATTGCCGAGCCGGGCCGCTTCATCAGCGCGCCAGCCATGACCTCGGTCGCCAGCGTGATGGGCAAGGCCCACCGCGGCGACAAGATCTGGTACTACCTGGATGACGGCCTCTACGGCAGCTACAACGGCCAGCTCTACGATCACGTCACCTACCCGGTGAGCACTCCCTATGCCCGCGGCGAACTGCACAATGCGGTGCTGTCCGGCCCCACCTGCGACAGCGTGGACGTGATCCGCGACGGCATCATGCTGCCGGACCTCGAGATCGGCGAGCTGGTGATCGGCAAGGTGATGGGGGCCTATACCTGGGCCTCGGCCTCCACCTTCAACTTCTTCCCCAAGGCCAATATCCTGATCCTCGATAGCGCGGCCCAGGGCCAGAAGCTGGTGGCCGCCGCCTGAGACGGGCCGGCCCATGACAAGAGGGGGAGCCACTGGCTCCCCCTCTTCGTTTCGCTCATGGCGTGGATCAGAACTGGCTGGCCAGCAACCAGCCGGTGTAGCCGATGAAGACGCAGAGCAGCAAGCCCCCTTCCACCCGGTTGATGCGGCCCTGGCCCTTGCGGCCCAGGCACATCACCAGCAGCAGCAGGGTCAGCCCCATCATCAGGCTCCAGTCACGGGAGAGCACGGCCGGGTCCACATCCAGGGGCGCGATGCCGGCGGCGATGCCGACCACGGCCAGGGTGTTGAACAGGTTGGAACCGAGCACGTTGCCCAGGGCCAGGTCATGCTCCTTCTTCTTGATGGCCATCAGGGAGGAGGCGAGTTCCGGCAGGGAGGTGCCGATGGCGACTATGGTCAGCCCGATGACGAGATCGCTGATGCCAAAGCCCTGGGCTATGGTCACCGCGCCCCACACCAGCAAACGGGAGGCTCCGACCAGCAACACCAGACCCACCAGCAGCCAGAAGATGGCCTTCTTGAGCGGCATGGCCTCGCTGTCTATCTCCACGTTCACGTCCGCATCCAGGGCATCCCCCTTGCCGGTGATCCCGGCCCAGATGGACCAGCCCATCAGCACCACAAAGACCAGTCCCAGGATCAGGGCGTCGGTGCGCCCCAGGTGACCGTCCATCAGCAGGGCGCCGGAGAGCAGGGTGATGCCGAGCAGGATGGGGATCTCCTTGCGTACCACCTGGGAGGAGACGGCGATGGGGCTGATGAGGGCGGTCAGGCCCAGGATCAGGGCGATATTGGTGATGTTGGAGCCATAGGCATTGCCAAGGGCCAGCCCGGGGTTGCCTTGCAGGGAGGCCAGGGCGGAGACCACCATCTCGGGGGCCGAGGTGCCAAAGCCGATGATCACCATGCCGATGAGCAGGGGCGGCATGCCGGCGTAACGGGCGGTGGCGGCGGCACCATCGACAAACTTATCCGCGCTCCAGACCAGCAGGGCCAGTCCGGCAATCAGGGCAACAAAAGCCAGGGTCATACGTCTTCTTTCCAGTCGGGGTTGTGCTTGGGGGCGCCGTGGTCATCACGGCATCAACAGGGGGCGCCGGCCCAGAGGGCCGTGCCGGCGCCAGTGTAACCGAGCAAAGGCTGTTTTCAAGGGGTAACTAAGCCTTGATTAACCGTCACACCAGGGTGAGCAGACTGGCGGCATCCGAGACCTCGAACTTGCCCGGCGCCTCTACCCGCAGCGCCCTGACCACCCCATCCTCGGCGATCAGGGCAAAACGCTGGGCCCGCACGCCGCCAAAGGCCCCCGTCTCCTTCTCCAGCCCCAGGGCGCGGGTCCAGCTGGCATCGCCGTCCGCCAGCATGGTGATGGCCTGCGCCCCCTGGGCGTCCCGCCACGCCTTCATCACGAAGGCATCGTTGACCGAGAGGCAGTAGAGGGCATCGATTCCCCGGGCGGTGAACTCGTCCGCCAGCACCACATAACCGGGCAGGTGGGCGTTGGAGCAGGTGGGGGTGAAGGCGCCGGGCACGGCGAACAACACCACCTTCTTGCCCGCGAACAGGGCCCGGGTATCCAGGGTCTGCCTGCCCTCGTCCGTGATGAAGGTGAATTCGCCCGCGGGCAGTGGCTGGCCAATGGCTATCATGATGGGTCTTCCTGACGGTGAATGATGACTCGCAGTCTACCCCAGATGCGCGCGCCGTGCAGGCTAGACTCAGGCGCCGCCCCTCGCCTGCCAGTGGGCGAGGGCTGTCAGGGAGTCGGGGGTGAACTCGGCGGCCCGGCTGGCTATCTCCGTCAGGCTCATCCAGTGCACGGCGCTCACCTCCTCGGCCTGCAGTTGCAGCGGCCCCTGGTAGCGACAGCTGTAGAGGTAGCCCCACACCCGGTAGTGGTCCCCTTCGGCCAGGAAGCGGCCATGGTCATGGAGCGCCACCCCGTCTATCCCCAGCTCCTCCCCCAGCTCGCGCAAGGCACTGGCCAGGGGTTGCTCCCCCACCGTCATGACGCCGCCGGCGCAGGCGTCCAGCATGCCGGGACAGAAATCCTTGCCGAGGGTACGTCGCTGTACCAGTATCTGATCCCCCTCCCCCAGCACCAGTATGTAACTGGCGCGATGGCGCAGATTCTCCCGGCGCACCCGCGCCCGATCCGCGACCTCGATGACATTGTCCTGCTCATCGACTACGTCGACCCACTCCATTGCCGTTCTCCGAAACATGCTGCTGACGCCGCAGTATACATGGCGCGGCCCCTGGCCGGATCCGCCTTCGCCCCTTTTCCTCGCCCTCATGGGCCAGTGCCCGCCATGAAAAAGGCGCCTGTCGGCGCCTGCGTGATGACGATGCCCGTCTCAGTTGTGCAAGATCTGGGACAAGAACAGCTTGGTGCGATCGGATTGGGGGTGCTCGAAGAAGGCTTCGGGCTCGTTCTCCTCGATGATCTGGCCCCTGTCCATGAAGATGACCCGGTCGGCCACCTGCTTGGCAAACCCCATCTCATGGGTGACGCAGAGCATGGTCATCCCCTCGTTGGCCAGCTCCACCATGACGTCCAGCACCTCCCGCACCATCTCGGGATCCAGCGCCGAGGTCGGCTCGTCAAACAGCATCACCTGGGGGTTCATGCACAGGCTGCGGGCGATGGCGACCCTCTGCTGCTGGCCGCCGGAGAGCTGCCCCGGATACTTGAGGGCCTGCTCCGGGATCCGTACCCGCTCGAGAAAGGTCATGGCGATCTGTTCCGCCTCCCGCCTCGGCAGCTGCTTGACCCAGATGGGCGCCAGGCAGCAGTTCTCCAGCACCGTCAGGTGGGGGAAGAGGTTGAAGTGCTGAAACACCATGCCCACCTCGCGCCGCACCGTCTCTATGTTCTTGAGATCCGAGGTGAGCGCCATCCCCTTGACCAGGATGTCACCCCGCTGGTGCTCCTCCAGCCGGTTGATGCAACGGATCATGGTGGACTTGCCGGAGCCAGAGGGGCCGCAGATGACTATCTTTTCCCCCTTGCTCACCTTGAGGTTGATGTTGCGCAGCACATGGAACTCGCCATACCACTTGTTGACACCCTTGAGTTCGACCACATAGTTGTTTTCCATAATCGACAGCTCCTAACGCTTGTGGCCCGTGTGCAGCTTGCGCTCCAGGTAGATGGAATAACGGGACATGCCAAAACAGAACATCCAGAAGATCAAGGCGATGAACACATAAGCCTCGGTGGAGAAACCGAGCCATTGCGGATCCGCCAACGCCACCTTGGAGATGGCCAGCAGATCGAACAGACCGATGATCAGCACCAGGCTGGTGTCCTTGAACAGGGCGATGAAGGTGTTCACCAGGGAGGGAATGGTGATCTTGAGGGCCTGGGGCATGATGATGAGCCCCATCACCTTCCAGTAAGAGAGCCCAAGGGCATCCCCCGCCTCGTATTGCCCCTTGGGGATCGCCTGCAGGCCGCCGCGCACCACCTCGGCCACGTAGGCCGACTGGAACATGATGATGCCGATCAAGGCCCGCAGCAGCTTGTCAAACTCCACCTCTCCCGCCACGAACAGCGGCAGCATGACCGAGGCCATGAACAGCACGGTAATGAGCGGTACCGCGCGCCAGAACTCGATATAGACGGTGGAGAGGCTGCTGATGATGGGCATGTGGGAGCGGCGCCCCAGCGCCAGCAAGATGCCGAAGGGCAGAGCCACGGCGATGCCCACCACCGCCAGCACCAGGGTCAGCATCAGACCGCCCCAGAGGTTGGTTTCCACCTGGGATAGCCCCAAGCCGCCATGGAGCAGCACGAAGGCGATGCAGGGAAACACCAGCAGGGTAAAGAGTGCCAGCCAGCCCTTGTACGGCGTTCTGGGCCAGATCAGCAGTGCCAGCAAGCTCGCCATGCCAGCAAATACGATGTTGACCCGCCAGCGCTGATCCACCGGATAGAAGCCATAGATGTACTGGCCGAAACGGCTCTCGATAAACAGCCAGCAGGCCCCTTCCTGGCCACAGTCGGCCCGGCTGCTGCCACTCCAGGTCGCGGAGATCAGGGCCCAGTCGATCAGATGCCAGATGGCGGGCAGCAGCAGATAGATCAGTGCCAGGGTCACCAGACCGTTCCACCAGTTGGGAAACAGGTTGGCCCTCAACCAGGCGAGCAGGCCGCGCCGACCCGAGGGGGGCGGCAGTGCCTCTTGCAACTCATTGACGTACATGGCGCCCCCCTCTCATCTGCCGATGAAGGCCAGAGGTGATACCTTGGCTGCATCTCATGGGATCTCCTCAGCGCTCCACCAGCGCCATCTTGCGGTTGTAGAAATTCATCAGGATGGAGGTGCCGATACTGATGACGAGATAGACCCCCATGGTCATGGCGATCACCTCGATCGCCTGCCCGGTCTGGTTGAGGGTGGTGCCCATGAAGACGGACACCAGATCCGGGTAACCGATGGCGGTCGCCAGGGACGAGTTCTTGGTCAGGTTAAGATACTGGCTGGTGAGGGGCGGTATGATGACCCGCATGGCCTGGGGGATGACCACCAGCTGCAGGGTTCTGGAGGTGGATAGCCCGAGTGCCGAGGCCGCCTCCGTCTGGCCATGGCTGATGGCCAGGATGCCGGATCGCACTATCTCGGCGATGAAGGCCGCCGTGTAGATGGTCAGTGCCAGCAGCAGGGCCACCAGCTCGGGCAGCACCGTCAGGCCGCCACGGAAGTTGAACCCTTGCAGGGTGGGCAGGCTCCAGCCTATTGGGCTGCCCGCCAGCCAGAAGGTCGCCAGCGGCAGTAGCAGGATCAGCGCCAGGGCGCTGAGCCAGACCGGGAATGCCTTGCCGGTCAGCTCCTGGCGGCGATGGGCCCAGCGCCTCAACCCCCAGCTCAGCGCCAGCGCCAGCAGCAAGGCCCAGAGCACATAGCCAAAGCCCTCCTCAAACAGGGGCTTGGGCAGATAGAACCCCCGCACGTTGAGGAAGGCCAGCCCGCCAAGATCCACGCTCTCACGCGGCGACGGCAGGGTGCGCAGCACGGAGAAGTACCAGAAGAAGATCTGCAGCAACAGGGGGATGTTGCGAAAGGTCTCGATATAGATGGTGGCAATGCGCGACACCAGCCAGTTTTTCGACAGACGAGCCACACCCAGCACGAAGCCGAGCAGGGTCGCCAATATGATCCCCAGCGCGGAGACCAGCAGGGTGTTGAGCAGGCCGACCAGGAAGGTGCGGCCGAAGGTGTGGGTCTCATCGTAGGGGATCAGGCTCTGCAAGATGCCGAAACCGGCCGTGTTGCCGAGAAAGCCAAACCCTGTGGTGATGCCGCGGGCCTCCAGGTTGGCCAGGGCATTACTGATGATGTAGAACAGGAAACCGAGGACAGCCGCGACGGCCAGACACTGGAAGATCAGCGCCCTTACCTTCGCGTCATACCACCAGCGGCCCTGTACTTTCCTCTGGTCGTGCGGATGTGACGCCATAGGGATTTACTCCGACAAAGCCAAGGCAAGAGGGAAAACGGGGGGCCTTGGCCCCCCGCACTGCTAGCGAATGGGAGGCGCGTACATCAGGCCACCCTTGTTCCACAGCGCATTGATGCCGCGATCTATCTTGAGGGGAGATCCGGCCCCCACGTTGCGCTCGAATATCTCGCCGTAGTTGCCGACCTGCTTGATGATATTGTAGGCCCACTTGTCATCCAGGCCGAGCACGCCGCCCTTGGGATCCTCGAGCCCCAGCAGACGCCGCACATCGGGGTTGGGCGATTTGAGCATCTCGTCCACGTTGGCACTGGTGACCCCGGCCTCTTCGGCGTTGAGCAGGGCATTCATGCTCCAGCGCACCACCTTGAACCAGGGTTCATCCCCCTGGCGCACCACGGGTCCCAGGGGCTCCTTGGAGATCACCTCCGGCAGCACGACGGCGTTCTCCGGCTTGGAGAGCTTGATCTTGAGGGAGTAGAGCTGGGATTGATCCGAGGTCAGCACGTCACAGCGTCCAGCCTCGAATCCCTTGACGGTCTGATCCGAGGTATCAAACACCACGGCACTGTATTTCATGCCGCCATTGGCGCGGAAATAGTCGGCCAGGTTGAGTTCTGTGGTGGTACCGGACTGGATGCAGACGGCGGCGCCATCAAGCTCCTTGGCACTCTTGACCCCCAGAGCCTTGGAGACCATGAAGCCCTGGCCATCGTAGTAGTTGACCCCGGCGAAGGTGAGACCGAGGGAGGCATCCCGGGTCAGGGTCCAGGTGGTGTTGCGCGAGAGCATGTCCACTTCACCGGACTGCAGGGCGGTGAAGCGCTCCTTGGCGGTCAGGGAGACATATTTGACCTTGTTGGCATCGCCCAGCACGGCGGCGGCGACGGCGCGGCACACGTCCACATCCAGGCCGGTCCAGGTGCCTTTGGCGTCCGGGTTGGAGAAGCCGGGCAGACCGTCCCCCACCCCGCACTGCACGAACCCCTTCTTCTTGACCGTATCCAGGGTTCCCTCGGCCAGGGCGCTGGCTGACGCCAGCGACAACGCCACCAATACACCAAGCTTATGTATCTGTTTCATATCACTCTTCCCTGTGGTTCGACTCGAATAGACATCACCGCAACCTGCCGATGACCTTCTCCCTTTTCTCACTTTTTTGCAGCTTATCCAGCCCGAAAAAAGCCTGTCAATCGGTGCAAACCGGCACAGAAATGGTGCAACAGCACAACATCACTTCCAGGCCCGATATACACCTTATGAATAAAAAATAGACCTATGTTGACCAAATAACATACCGAACTTTCCCAGCCATACCGTGTGGATATTTTTCCCGCTATTTTTGCCCTGCCCCATAAGTGGGCAGGTTTTTTATTACAACTGACTCAGATGATTCATATTTTTGTCATGGGATGCGGCCATAGTGTGCCCTGTCCAAACGAGAGGGTATGGTCGTGATGAAGGTGTTCAAGAGTTTGTCCCCCCGCCAGATAGCGCGTTACGTGAAGAGTTTTCACCGCGGCAGTTTCATGGTCGAGGAGATGGGCCAGTTTGAATTTACCGGGGGCGAGATCAATCTGGAGAGCCTGAGTTGCCGGCAGACCTTGAGCCTGGCGATGAGGGTAAACCGGGCGGTTCGCAGCCTGCGTCAGGACAGCCAGCTGTTGGGATAACTTCCGCGAGTCTTATTGGTCCTTTGCTTCTATCTTATTTTTTTCGGCTCGCCGGTCACTGACCGCGCGGGCCATCTTCTATGGCGGTGATCACCCCGTTCTCGACGGTGACGAACTGCATGAACTGACTCTTGCCGAAGTTGTAGGTCCAGCGTTCGGCATACTTGACCGTCATACGCACGCCAAAGCCGTTCTCCTCATAACGGGTCAACTCCTCCTTGAGCATGGGCTGGCCGCAGCGCACCAGCAGCAGGGCCGTGCTGTCCCCCTCGGTCAGCAGGTCGCTCTTGCAGCGCAGGGTGGCGGCAAAGGCGGGGAGCGTCAGGGCAAGCAGCAGGCAAGACGTGATCAGTCGTTTCATGTGGCGTTCCATCTGAACAGGGCGGCACCCAGGGTGACGCAGACCAGGGTAAACAGGGCGATCTGGGCCAGGGGGCTCGCCACCTCCTGCCAGCCGGCCCCTTCCAGCATCACGGCCCGCGCCGCGGCGATGATCTGGGTCAGCGGCAAACGGTCCGCTACCCCTTGCAACCAGGCGGGCGCCCCTTCCAGAGAGAACCAGACACCGGACAAGAACATCATGGGCAGACTGATGAGATTGAGCAAACCGCTGGCCAGCTCTTCGTTCTGGAGGCGGGCCGCCACCAGCAGACCCAGGGACGCCATGGCCGCCCCACCCAGCAGGGCGATGAGCAGCAATAGCCAGCCAGAGCCGAGCAGAGGTGCCCCCAGCAGCCAGTGGGCAACCAGAAATACCAGCAGACTCACCACCAGGGTGATGGCAAGGCGCGACAACAGCTGGGCGCAGAGAAACTCGGCGGCACTGAGCGGGGTCGCCCTCAGCCGCTTGAGCACCCCGTTCTTGCGATACCGCACGATCACATATCCGACGCCGAACAGGCCCGAGAACATCAGGTTCATGCCGATCACCCCGGGCAGCAGCCAGTCCCCATAGCGAATGGCCTGACCGGGCAGGGTATCACGCACCAATGGCGTCAGGCTGTGTCCCTTGAGCAGGTATTCGGCCAGCCCTCCCCCCGGCGAGTCCGGATTCACCCAGTAGTTGCCCCCGGCCGGATTGAGCAGCAGATCCAGCTGATGGTGGCGCACCTTGCGCTGGGCCGAAGCCAGGCTCTCGTACTCCACCAGCCTGAGCTGGGGAATGGTCTCCAGGGCCTGATAAGCAGGAGGCAGGGGCCCCACCACCCCGAGCTGCAACAGAGGGCGCTGGTTGCCTGAGAAGATCAGGGAGAACCCCAGCACCAGCAACAGGGGCACCAGCAGATTCCAGGCCAGAGCGGCCCTGTCGCGCACGAACTCCAGGTTGCGGGCATGGAAAAGCGCGCCGATGCGCCTCAGGCTGTCGCTCATCTTGGACTCCTCTGTGTCAGGCCCAGGTTCATGCACCGCTCCTCAGGCTGTGGCCGGTCAACTTGAGGAAGAGATCCTCCAGGTTGGGAGAGCGGATCTGCATGCCGGTCAGGGGCACCTGCAACGCCAGCAGGCGCGGCATCAGACTCGCCACGTCGGAGCAGACCAGCTCCACCTGTCCCCCCTGCCGGGTGCAAGGCAGCCCCAGTCTGGCCAGGGCGGGGTGATCGGACAGGCGCACCAGCACCCCCTCGAAATGCTGGTCCAGCAGGGCCTGGGGGGTATCCAGGCTGAGCAGATGGCCATGGTCGACGATGGCGATGCGATCGCACAGCTGCTGCGCCTCGTCCATGTAATGGGTGGTCAGCACTATGGTCTTGCCCTGGGCCTTGATGGCCTTGACCCTGTCCCAGAAATGGTGGCGGGCCTGGGGATCCAGCCCGGTCGTCGGTTCATCGAGAAACAGCAGCTCGGGATCCCCCAGCAGGGCCAGAGCCAGCAGCAACCGTTGACGCTGGCCGCCGGAGAGGCGACGACTGTCCCGATCGACGAAATCCTCGAGGGCGCAGAGGTGGATCAGCAGCTCGAGGGGCAAGGGCCGGGGATAGAGGCGGGAGAAGAGGCGCAGGGTGTCGCGCACGGTCAGGAAATCCTGCAGCGCCGTGTGCTGGAACTGGATGCCGATGCGGCCACGATAATCGGCACCGGGCGGCGCGCCATGGAACAGGATGCGGCCGCTGTCCGGGGTGAGGATCCCCTCCAGCAGCTCTATGGTGGTGGTCTTGCCGGCCCCGTTGGGACCGAGCAGGCCGAAACAGCTGCCCGCCGCTATGGCAAAACTGAGCCCATCCACCGCCTTGACCCCGGCGAAATGCTTGACGAGATCGACGACCTCTATGATGGCTGGCATGGCTTCCTCCCCTGGCTCATTCGACTATAACGAAAACCGGGGATCCGTCCCATCTTTGCCGCAGGCCAAAAACAAACGGCGACCCCAGGGTCGCCGTTTGCAGCAAGCAGGCTGGATCACAGAATGTCCAGCAGCTCCACTTCGAATACCAGGGCAGAGTACGGCGGGATGGAGCCGGCACCACGGGCACCGTAGGCCAGATCCTGCGGGATGAACAGCTTCCACTTGGAGCCAACCGGCATCAGTTGCAGCGCTTCAACCCAACCGGCGATGACGCCGGTGACCGGGAATTCAGCCGGCTCGCCACGGGCGACCGAGCTGTCGAATACGCCACCGTCGGTGAAGGTACCGTGGTAGTGCACACGCACGGACTGGCCGGCAACCGGCACGGCGCCATCGCCTTTAACCATGACTTCATACTGCAGGCCGGAATCGGTCACCTGCACGCCATCGCGCTTGGCGTTATCGGCCAGGAAGGCTTCGCCTTCGGCGGCGGCGGCCTTGGCGGCCACTTCCTGCTCGGCCTGCATGCGGCTGGTGATCACCTGGAAGGCGTCATTGATATCGTCGCGGCTGACCGCAAACTCCAGACCGTTCAGGGCATCTGCCAGACCCTGTTGCAGGGCGGGGATATCCAGACCGGCGAAGGCTTGCTGTGCCAGTTGATCACCCATGTTGCGGCCGATGCCATAGCTGGCCTTCTGTTCGATAGAGTCGTATTGGGACATTGAGATTCTGCTCCGGGTCCATGTGTCAAAAGAGCGGGAATGATAACAGAGTTTTTACCCGGGTGCTGCCGTCAGGGCTCCCCGTCCTGCGCCGGACCCACCCGGTCCACTCCGACCAGGGGAAGCCGCGGGGCCAAGGGGCTGGCCACCGCCGGCACCAGGGTCAGCGAGGCTGACCCCGATCGAGTCTGAACTCAACCCCTACTGATCCAGCAGGGCCCGCACCGCCGATACCTTGGCACCGTCGGTGATATTGACGCGGCCATCGTCCGATGGTCCCCATGTTGACGCCATGGCGAAGATCGGCACCATGCCGCTACGCCAGTTCTTTCTCAGTTCCGATCCAGCAGGGCCCGCACCGCCGATACCTTGGCGCCGTCGGTGATATTAACCCGACCGTCATCCGAGGTCCCCATGTTGACGCCATGGGGCACCATGCCGCCACGCCAGCCCATGCCGGACATATGGACCTCGTTCACCCCGGTGAACTCCAGTATGGTGCGCACGTTGTCGGCATTGACGCCGGCCCCCGGCATCAGGCTGGCACGCCCCGCCAGGGCCTGGGCCATGGCCTGCAGCGTCTCCAGCCCTGCCAGGGCGGTCGGAGCATGGCCGGAGCTCAGGATGCGTTCGCACCCCGCCCCCACTATCACCTCCAGATCCGCCCGCCAGTCGCTGCACAGATCGATGGCGCGGTGAAAGGTGACCCCCAGGGGGCCGGCCGCCGCCACCAGCTGCCTCAGCCTGTCTCCTGGCACCCGCCCCTGCGGGTCGAGCAGGCCGACCACCACCCCCTGCAGGCCGGCGGCGCGGGCGGCGGCGATGTCTTGCAGCATCAGCTCGAACTCGAGTTCGCCAAAGCAGAAATCCCCGGCCCGGGGACGGATCATGGCATAGATGGGAACACGGCCATGGCGCGCCGCCTGCTGCATCAGGCCATAGGAAGGGGTGAGCCCGCCGAGGGCGAGGGCGGAGCAGAGCTCGATACGATCGGCCCCGGCATCCTGGGCGATGAACAGGGACTCCAGGTTGTCGATGCAGACTTCGAGACGGGTCATGATATCTCCTCGTGATGGGTGAGGTGAGACCCGTTGTCGAGTCTCACAGATGAAGCAGGGCCGCACCGCGCACCCCGCCCGCGCCGCCAAACCGGGCCTGGCGGATCTCGGGCAGGGCGACACCGGGCAACAGATGACCCGGCAGGCGCAGCGGCAATTGTTCGTAGAGTGCGGGCAGGCCGCACAGGCCGCCACCGAGCACCACCACCTCGGGATCCAGCACGGAGAGGGCGGTGGCCAGGCCCGCCGCCATGATCTCCAGCCAGCAATCCAGGGTAGTGACGGCGTTCGGCTCCCTGGCTTCGAAGCGGGCCACTATCTGCTGGCCCGAGACGCGCTCGCCGCTGAGCTGCTGATAGAGGCGCTCGAGACCGGTACCCGAGGCATAGGTCTCGAAGCAGGCGAGCCGGCCGCAACCACAGCGCGGGCGCGGCAAGTCGGGGTATTTCATCAGGATGGTGCCGGGCAACGGGTAGTGGCCTATCTCTCCCGCCAGCCAGTTTCGTCCCTGCACCAGGCGCCCGTTGACGTAGACGGCGCCGCCGATCCCGGTGCCGATGGTGACCGCCAGGGCCGACTCGGCCCCCTCGGCGGCCCCTTGATGCACCTCGGACCAGAGGAAACAGTTGGCGTCGTTGTCGACCCGCACCTCACGGTCGAGCAAGGCACTCAGATCCGCCCCCAGATGACGGCCATTGATGCAGGGCAGATTGGCGGCCACTATGCTCTTGTCGCTGCGATTGAGGATGCCGGGAAAGCCGATCCCGACCATGCCACGCACGCCATAGCGCTTGTCCGCCGCCAGCACCCTGTCGAGGATCAGCCGCTGCAGCGCCGCGTAATCGTCTCCCGGCGTTCCGAGCCGCTCCTCGTGACACAGGGTCAAGGCGCCATCATAGATGGCGAATGCCACCTTGGTGCCGCCGATATCGAAACCGTAATACATGCCCACACTCCCTTGCAGCTTGAGAAAACGACGCTATTCCTGAGCGGGTCATTGTATTAATTCGCAAAAAAAATAAAGTGACCCACACCGTAAAACTGGCGGCCCGTCACAAGAGGCGGCACATTTTTCGCTGCAGGCAGGGCTGGCCCCGCTGGGTCAGGGTGCGCTGCTCCCCGTCGAAGCGAAAGCCGCGCCTCAAGTAGAACCCCTCCCCGACCCGATTGCCCGCCAGCAGCCAGAGACTGACCCGCTCGAACCCCGCTCGCCGCATCTGCATCGCCACCGCCTGCCACAGCCGTTTGCCGTGACCCTGACGCCAGTGGGCCGGGTGCAGGTAGAGGGCGCGGATATGGGCCTCGGGCCCGGTCTCCCCTTCTTGATGCTGCCAGTAGAGCAGGCCTATCACCCTCTGTTCGATGCAGATCAGCATGGGTTTGGGATCGTCCCCCGCGAGCCGCCGACGCCACAGCTGCAAGTGGACCCCGGGCGCCAGCGCATCCAGCAGCTCGGGGCCCAGTACCTCGCCATAGGCCGCCAGCCAGCTGGCCCGTTGCAGCACCGTCATGGCGGCGGCGTCTTGCAGCCGGGCCAGACGCAGGGTCGCCGTCAGGGTTTGCACTGGGGCGTGAGTCCGGCGGCGCGGGCCTGCTGATAGAGGGGGGTTGCCGTGGCCAGCTCGGCGCGCAGCTCGGCGATGCGGTTCGCATTGCTCGGGTGGGTGGAGAGCAGCTCAGGGGGAGCCTTGCCCCCGGCGGCGGCCCCCATGTTCTGCCACAGCGGGATCGCCTCTGCCGGGTTGAAACCGGCGCGAGCCATCAGAGCCAGTCCCAGCCGATCCGCCTCGCTCTCCTGCTCGCGGCCATAGGGCAGGGCTATCCCCACCTCGACCCCGAGCCCAAGCGCCGCCATGGTGGCGGCGCGATACTCGCTGGTGCCAAGGGCGATGTCCGCCGCCGCCAGCCCCAGTCCCGTGATCTGGCTGCGCGACAGCCGCTCGTTGGAGTGCTGGGCCAGCACGTGGGTCAGCTCGTGACCGATGACGGTGGCCAGCTGATCCTGATTTCTGGCCACGTCGAGCAAGCCGCTGTAGACCCCTATCTTGCCGCCGGGCAGGGCGAAGGCGTTGACCTGTTTGGAGTCAAACACCACCACTTCCCAGTCGCTGATGCCATAGCTGCTCGGCACCTGGGCGGTCACCGCCTGGGCGACGCAGGAGACATAACCATTGACCCTGGCGTCCTTGCTCAACTTCTCCTGCTGCTTCATCTGGTTGAAGGAGTCCGCCCCGAGCTGGTTCATCTGCTGGGGGGAGAAGAGCAGCATCTGGCTGCGGCCCGTGGGGGACTGGGCGCAGGCACCGAGCAACAGACCGGCGGCGGCCAGCAGGCCTGCCTTGGTGAGGAGTGAGGTCATCGACGGAGTCCTTGTGACGGAGAATGCCTTATTCTCGGGAAAGCGCGCACCGGGTGCAAGTCGGTCAGCATGACCTGCGGCTTGCTGCCATAAAAAAACGAGCCCGAATGGGCTCGTTTTGGCAAGGCTTGCCGCGGGGCGGTATTACATCAGGCCCAGCTTCTTGAGGTCGGCCTGAACCACCTTGGCCGGAACCGGCACATAACCGTCCTTGGCAACGATGGTCTGACCGGCCTTGGAGAGGATCAGCTTGACGAACTCCTGCTCCATGGGGGAGAGCGGCTTGTTCGGGTGCTTGTTCACGTACAGGTAGAGGAAGCGTGACAGCGGATACTTGCCGGTGATGGCGTTGTCGGCAGTGGCCGCGACGAAGGTGGTGCCATCCTTGGAGAGCGGTACGGCACGCACCCCGGAGGTGACATAGCCGATGCCGGAGTAACCGATCCCGTTGAGGGAGGCGGAGACCGACTGCACCACGGAGGCGGAACCCGGCTGCTCGTTCACGCCGCTCTTGAAGTCGCCGTCACACAGGGCGTGCTCCTTGAAGTAGCCATAGGTGCCGGAGACAGAGTTGCGACCGAACAGTTGCAGATCCTTGCCAGACCAGCTGCCATCCAGGCCCAGGTCGGACCATTTGCTGGCGGCCTTGGCTTCGCCGCACTTGAGGGTGCTGGAGAAGACGGCATCAACCTGCTGCATGGTCAGCCCCTTGATGGGGTTGTCCTTGTTGACGAACACGGCCAGGGCATCGACGGCGACGCGAATGGCGGTCGGCTTGTAGCCGTGGCGCTTCTCGAACGCTTCCTCTTCACCGGACTTCATGGCGCGGCTCATGGGGCCGAACTGGGAAGTGCCTTCGGTCAGGGCGGGAGGGGCGGTGGAGGAGCCGGCGGCCTGGATCTGAACGTTGACGTTCGGATAGACGCGCTTAAATTCTTCGGCCCACAGGGTCATCATGTTAGCCAGGGTATCGGAACCCACGGACGACAAGTTACCCGAGATGCCGCTGACCGGCGCATATTCGGGCAGATCCTTGTCGACGCCGTAAGCCATAGAGCCGGCAGAAAACAGCACTGCCGCAGTAACACCGATCACACTGGCCAATTTGTTGAGTTTCATCCAATCTCTCCAAAATTACAGAAGGTCCGTTCTTTAAGACGGCGCCAGTATCCGACCTGGCAGTGACAAATTTATGGCGTGATCATGACGCTTTCATGACAGCCAGCCAGATAAGCATAAAAACGGGGAGGGCCACCACTGTGGCCCTCCCCCTTGTCGTCAACCCCTTGATGTTCAATGAGGTCTACTTCGCCATCGCCAGCTTGGCCACCACCAGCCGCGCCGGGATCAGGAAGCTGAAGCGGCTCCCCATGCCCACCCGGCTATCGATGTCGAGGTGGGTATCGTGGTGGCTCAGGGCATGCTTGACGATGGCAAGGCCCAGCCCGGATCCACCGGTGTGACGGGAGCGCGCCTTGTCGACCCGGTAGAAGCGCTCCGTGAGCCGCGCCAGATGGTCCGGGGTGATCCCCTCCCCTTCGTCGCTCACCGCGAACAGGGCCTGATTGCCCTGACGGCGCCACTCCACCTGGATCTTGCGGCCCGGCGGCGTGTAGTGAATGGCGTTGTAGACCAGGTTGGACACGGCGCTGCGCAGCTGATCCTCGTCCCCGAGCAGCCAGAGATCCGGCTGCACCAGAAACTCGATGACATGGGCGCGATCCCCCGACAGGGCCCGCGCCTCCTGCTCGAGCAGGGAGAGCATGGCCGGCATGTCGACGCGATGGGACAGGTCGATATCCGGCGCCGCCTCGATGCGCGACAGGGTCAGCAGCTGGTTCACCAGATTGTCCATGCGCACCGTCTGCTCCATCATCACCCTGTGGGCCTTGGCCCACATGGCGGGCGGCGGCGGCTCCTCCGTCATCTCCAGGTACCCCTTGAGCACGGTGAGCGGGGTGCGCAGCTCATGGGAGACGTTGGCCACGAAGTGCTTGCGGGTCTTCTCCAGGCTGCGCAGCCGGGTCACGTCCCGCACCACCAGCATGGCCTGATCCTCGGCGTAGGGCATGATGCGAAACTCGAGAAACTTCTCCTCATTGATGGGGGAGTGCATCTCGAAGGGCTCATCATACTCCCCCTTGCCCAGGTAGCTGACGAAGGAGGGCTGGCGGATCAGGTTGCCGATGTGCTGGCCTGCATCCTCCGGCCAGCGAAAGCCGAGCAGCTGCTCCGCCAGCCGGTTGCACCAGAGGATGCTGCCGTCGGTGCGAAACACCACGGCGGCATCGGGCAGAGCCTCGGCCCCCTCCCTGAAGCGGCGGATGAGGCCCGCCAGCTCGCGCCGCCTGGCCCGATGGCGCTGCTGCAGCTTGTAGATGCCGTTGAAGATGTATTCCCAGCTGCCGCTGCCACTCGGCGGTACCAGGCTGCGGTCATGCCATAACCAGTCCGAGAGCCGCTTCTGGAAGCGGTAGTGCCAGCCAAGGTGCAGACAGGTTGCCACCAGCAGGCAGAGGGTCAGACTCTCCGTCAGCCAGCCAAACAAGGCGAAGGGCAGATAGAAAAACGCCATCCGCCACAACTGTCGTCGCCAGGCATAAGGTTGCAACATTAAGATCTCCTAGAGACAGCAAAGAGCAGGGCTCACTCCCGGCAGGCATGAGATTGCCCGATCATCCAGAGACTGCCAATGGCAACAAGCGCCAGCCAGGGTGAGATTGCAGCACAGGGCCCCTAGAGACGGGTGGAGAAGCGGTAACCTGCCCCGCGCACCGTCTGGATCAATCTGTCGTGGCCCGATCCCTCGACCGCCTTGCGCAACCGGCGGATATGCACGTCCACCGTCCTGTCTTCCACATAGACGTTGGTGCCCCAGACATTGTTGAGCAGCTGCTCGCGGCTGTAGACCCGCTCCGGGTGCGTCATGAAGAAATGGAGCAGCTTGAACTCGGTCGGCCCCATGTCCAGCGCCTTGTCCTCGGCACTGACCCGGTGGGAGACGGGATCCAGCCTCAGCCCCTGTACCTCGATCACCTCGTCCACCGAGGTGGGGGAGACACGGCGCATCACGGCATGGAGACGGGCGGTGAGCTCCTTGGGGGAGAAGGGTTTGGTGATGTAGTCGTCGGCGCCCGCTTCCAGGCCGCGTACCTTGTCCTCTTCCTCGCCCCGGGCGGTCAGCATCACCACGGGGATCTGGCGGGTCATCTCGTCTTGCTTGAGCTGCTTGAGGAACTGGATGCCGCTGCCCCCCGGCATCATCCAGTCCAGCAGGATCAGCTCGGGATAGGGTTCACACACCTTGGCCAGACCGTCGGCGAAGTCCGCCGCCTCTATCGCTTCATAACCTTTTTGCTCCAGTACAAAACAGAGCATTTCGCGGATCGGCGCCTCATCCTCGACCACCAGTATTCGCTTTGCCATATCCCTTCTCTCTCCTCATGAAGATTGGTGCGCCAATTATTAGAAGTTTGTATGACATTTTTATGACTTTATGACAGGGAGGATAATAAACGTTTTCAGTCGCGACTGTCAGCGTGGCGCGCCAGCAGATCCCAGCGGTTGCCACTGATGTCCTCAAACACCACCACTGTGCCGTACTCCTCTTCTCGTGGCTGTTCACAAAAATGGACACCGGCGGCGCGCATCCGCTCATAGTCACCCCAAAAATCCCGGGTCTCGAGGAAGAGGAACACTCGCCCGCCTCCCTGCTTGCCGATCTGGGCGCGCTGCTCGTCATTGGCGGCCCGGGCCAGCAACAGGGCGCAACCCGGCTGACCAGAGGGGGCTACCCTGACCCAGCGCTTGCCGGGCTTGCCAGGTTCATCGAGGGCGCTGTCTTCGAGCAGGGTGAAGCCGAGGGCCTGGGTGAAGAAGTGGATGGCGGCATCATAATCCGCCACCAGCAGGGTGAGGGCGCCGAGGTGGGAAGCCATGGGGGGTACCTTGTCTGACGATGGGAAGTGGGCAGAGTGTGCCCCACTCCTCTGCCAGATAGCAAACAGGGCCGAATGGCCCTGTTTTTTCGCGTCGGCCCGGGGCCGATGGCAGACCGTCAGCCGGCGCAAGTGCTCGGGATGACGGGGCGCCTCAGAAGTAGAGGCGGGTCACGGACTCGATGACGCAGCCGGGGCGACGCACGCCCTCGATCTCGACCTTGATCTCCTTGAGCAGCTCCAGCCCCCCCTTGACCGGCGTCACGCCAATCAACCTGGTGCGGGCACGCACCTGGCTGCCCACCTTGATGGGATAGGGGAAGCGCACCTGATCCAGACCGAAGTTGACCACCATGCGGGCCGTGGGGAACTCGGGGTTCGCCTCATCCACGGAGCCGGTGAGCCTGGGCAGGAGTGCCAGGGTCAGGAAACCGTGGGCTATGGTGCTCTTGAAGGGCGACTCGGCGGCGGCGCGCTCGGGATCTGTGTGTATCCACTGGTGATCGCCGGTCACGGCGGCAAACTGGTTGACCATCTGCTGACTGATGTGAAGCCAGTCACCGACATGGGTCTCTTCGCCGAGCTGGGCCTGCAGGCGCTCGAACACCAGGGCCGCCTCCCCTTCGAGGACGATCGTCGGCGCCTGGGGAGCCATGGCCTGACCGTTCACGGTCTGACGCTGCTCGCCCTGTTGTTCTGCCTCGGCAACCGGCTGACCATGGGCGTCAAGCACCCGCCCCAGCAAGGGGTGAAGGTGTGCTTTTTGCTGAAACTCACGCCAATAGTCGCGGATGGCCGGTGAGAGCCAATCCTTGAGCTCGAAGGGGTGCTGCGCCAGGATTTCACGCTTGCGCTTCAGAAAATCGACCACTTTCATTAACCGATCCCTATCTCTAATTAACCAGTGAACAGGTCTAACCAGTATCATTTTATGAAAGTTTCAACTGCAAGTGCAAAAAAATCTCAGCGTACAACTGTACCGGAGGTGAAAGTGATTACTCACAGGGACTCGCGAGAGCGAGCCACGACGGGCAGGAAAACGCTTGCCTTGGGGAAGCTTGAAGGGAAAATGCGGCTGATGCCATGACCTGGCCGGGCCATGTCACTCCCCCACCCTCACCACACCATCACAGGATGGCCAGACACTCGCACCATCACACAGCACGGACAGCCACCCGCCGGTGGCTTGAGTAAAGGACGAGGAGGCAATGGGCGGCGGCGCAGCCTCAGGTTGCGCCCTCGGGGGAGTGAGGCCGGTCGGCTCGCAGGAAGCGGGGCGAGCAGGCTCAGTCAGCCCAGCGGTTGCCTTCCTGAAAGCTCCAGGCCAGGATCCGGCTCTGCTTGTTGCCCAGGTTCATCTCTATCACCCGCACCCGCCTGGCTTCCAGCTGCTTGAGTCCCTGCCTGGCCGCCGCCAGATTCTCCTTCTTCGACACCAGGGAAGTGAACCAGAGACACTGGTCGGCAAACGCCCGGCTCTCGCGGATCAGGGAAGCGAGGAAGGCGGCCTCGCCGCCATCGCACCACAGCTCCGCCTTCTGGCCACCAAAGTTGAGCACGGGTGCCTCACTCGTCTCCTCTCCCCCCTTGCCCAGATTGCGCAGCTTGCGCCGGGTGCCGGCGCTGGCCTCGGCCAGGGAGGCATGAAACGGCGGGTTGCACAGGGTCAGGGTAAAGCGCTCCTTGGGCCCTATGATGCCGTGAAACACCCGCCGGGGATCGGCCTGCAGGCGACACTCTATCTGCTTGCCCAGACCGTTGCTGGCCGCCAGCAGGCTGGCCGCCTTGACCGAAACGGGATCGATGTCGGCCCCGACGAAACGCCAGCCATATTCTCGGCTGCCGAGCAAGGGATAGATGCAGTTGGCCCCCACTCCGATATCCAGCACCCTCACCCCCTTGCCGGTGCGCGGTGCCTCCAGCCCCTCGCTGACAAGGTCGGCCACGTGATGCAGATAGTCGACCCGGCCAGGGATGGGCGGACAGAGATAGCCCGCGGGCAGATCCCAGTGGCGGATCCCATAGTGCAGCGCCAGCAGCGCCTGGTTGAGCGCCTTGACCGCCGCCGGATCGGCGAAATCCAGGGTGCGGCCGCCATGCTCGTTGGTGAACACGAAGGGCGCCAGTGCGGGGGTTCGCTGGCTGAGCGCCGCCAGATCATAGGGGGCCTGATGGCGATTGCGGGGGTGCAAGCCGGCTTTGAGGGGAGTCTCTTTGGTCATCTGAGGCCTGATCTGTCTGGCAAAAAGCGGGCCCACACTATAGAGAGTCGCGCGGCAAAAGTCTAAACGGGGTCATGAAAAACCGGGCCGCCAGGGCCCGGTTTGAGTGAGGTTGGAAAAACGGTCCGTACTGCGGGCGGTTTGTCCAGCCTGGCTCTTAGATCTCGATGCGGCGCGCCTGCCAGAACTTGTTGCGCCAGTACTGATTGTCCAGCCGTGAACGTGTGACGCCGGCCCGGGTCGAGGCGTGAATGAACTCGCCGTTGCCCACATAGATGCCGACATGGTTCAGTCGACGATTGATCTTGAAGAACACCAGGTCTCCCTCGACCAACTCCTGCCTGGACACCCGGGTTCCCTCGTGTACCTGGGAACGAGTGTCGCGGGGCAACTCTATCCCCACGGCATTGCGATACACTTCACGGGCGAAGGCGGAACAATCGATGCCGCGCTCACTGGTTCCACCGAAACGGTATGGGGTACCACGCCACTCTTTGAATACGGTCAGAATTTCATTTACATCGGGTGTCTGGTTGACTTCCGGTTCAACCACGGGCTCCACCATGGAGACTTCGATCTTGCTTGCGACATCCGGTTGGGGTGCCGAGGCACAACCCACCATGCCGAGCGAGATCAGCAGCAGCATCAGGTAACGCAATCCTTTATCCCCGCAAATGTTAAAACTTGTTAAAATACAGCCTTTGGCAGGCTATTGATGAAATGCAACAGTTCTCGACTATATCCAAGTATTCTATCGAGGCAAGTGAAAATCCCTATCAAGCTCACATTCTTGCAATAAAATGCGTTATTTTTCAGCATTGATGTGACGACAGCCAGACAAGATGCCATGCCAGCATGCCGCACCACCTCTCTTGTTGGGTGATATCAACCCCTGTTTTATCGACTTTCTTAAGTGAATAATGATGACAATCACGGATCTGTTTCTGTTAAATAGCGCCACCCTGGCTCCTGCTCTGGTACAGACGCTGGAGTCCGAACTCAATCCGGTTCAGCACCTGCAGTGGCAGGGAGTGGTGCAGCCCCATAGACGCCGGGAATTTCTGATAAGCCGGGTGGTGATTAACCGGCTGTTGGCCCAGCGTCTGGGTCAGGATCCGCAAAAACTGCAGTTTTGCAGTGGCCCCCACGGCAAGCCCATGCTCGCCGGCCAGGGGGCACAGTGCTGCCACTTCAACCTGAGTCACAGCGGCGACTGGCTGGCCATCGCCATCGGCGAACAGGGCCCCATTGGCGTCGACCTCGAACTCGGCCGCCGGGCCCGCTCCCCGCTCCCCCTCGCCCAGCGCTTCTTCGCCCCCGCCGAGTATCAATACCTGGCCGCACTGCCCAAGGCGCAGCAGGCCGGCAGCTTCTATCGCTTATGGTCACGCAAGGAGGCGGTGCTCAAGGCCCATGGTGGCGGCATCGCCGCCGGATTGGAGAAGGTGGAGTTCGTGCCGCAGCAAGGATGGCGTCTGGTCAATCGCCTCGACGGGATCGACTATCGGGTGCAGGACTGGCCCTGGCAGGGGGGCTGGCTCAGTCTCGCCGGCCACCAGGATGACGTGCGCCTGCATCGCCTCGACGAACAGCTTGAAATCGTGGCGCTGCAACCCCATCTTTATGAAAACCCTTAGCAAAGAGCCCGCCTCATGATCGTTGACATCCATCCCCAGAATTTCCAGCATGAACTGCTCGATGCGTCCATGCAAAAACCGGTCGTCATCTACTTCCATGCTCCCCAGATGCCGGAGTGTCAGGGCATGACGCCGCTCATCGAACAGCTGGTGGGCGAAGACAATCCCCAGGTCACCCTGGCCAAGGTGGACATGAACGACCCCCAGCTGCAACCGCTGGCCGGACAGCTCGGCTTGCGTGCCCTGCCCGCTCTGGTGCTGTTCCATCAGGGCCGCCCGGATGAGCAGGCCTTCCTGGAGGGCCCCCAGGACGAGGCGACCCTGCGCGGCTACTTTGCCGCCTTCTCTCCCAAGGAAGAGGAACTGCTGCTCAAGCAGGCGCAGCACGATCTGGCCGAAGGCCGGTTCGAGGAGGCCTACGCCCAGCTCGCCAAGGCCCATCAGCTCGCCGCGGATCGCCACGATATCCATCTCTGGCTGATCCAGGCCGCCCTCGAGCTCAATCGCCTCGACGAGGCGGCACAGCGCATCGCCCAGATCCCCATGGCCGCCCAGGATGAGCACTACCAGACTCTCAATGCCCGGCTGGCCCTCGCGCAACAAGCGGCGGAGAGCCCGGAGCTGCGTGCTCTGGAAGAGCGTTATCAGCAGACCCCGACCGATTTTGCCCTCGCCCAGGAGCTGGCGGTGCTCTACAACCAGGCTGGGCGTCAGGAAGAGGCATTGACCCTGCTGCTGACCATATTGCAGCGTGACCTCGCCTTCGGTGAAGCCAAGAAGACCTATCTCGACATACTGGCCACCATGGGAGCCCATCCGGCCGCATCAGGATTCAGAAGAAAACTATATAGCCTGCTCTACTGATAGCCGACCAGCATGAAGCACAACCGGGCTATGTCAGGCACCCCTGGGTGAGGGACATGGCTCTTGTTGTCAAAGCCTGATGCCCGTAAGAGGGTAGGCAGAGGGAGTGCGAAGCAGTGAGTGAGGAGAGGGAGAGGCAAATTTTAGGCAAAAAAAATGGCGCAGTGACTGCGCCATTTTTTCGCATGAATTACTTCTTGTAGGAAGTAGCCATGTTGTCCAGACGCTGGTTAGCGCGCATGGCTTCTTGGTTGGCTTGAGCAACATCAGCGGCCATTTTGGATTGATCAGCACGAACAGCGCTAACATCTTGAGCCAGTTGGTCAACTTTGTTAGACAGATTCTGTACGGAAGTTTCCAGTTCGCTGGTGTTTGCACAACCGCCCAGCAGGGCAGACAGACCAACAACACCTACCAACAACATTTTTTTCATTTTTAAAGCTCCCTTGAACTCGCCAGACGTTTAGCAAGCGGCGTGATTATGGCACAAAAAAATATGACTTTGGATAGGCCCCATCACAGATAAATGCATTAAAACCCTCATTTTTTTTTCCACTTGCACGACTTGAGCAAATTTCAATCAAAACGGGGCCCCAGTGATGGAGTTCGCACAAAGCGTAACCAAAAAAAGCCCTTATTACAATTTCGTATGGAACTTAAGCCGAACGCTCAGTCAACATCTGACGATACTGCACCAGGTCTTCGATGGTCAGCACCGGCAACCCGTGCTGACGACCAAAGGTGACCAGGTCAGGCAGTCGTGCCATGGAGCCATCTTCCTTGGTCAGTTCGCACAGAACGCCGAAGGGTTTGAGACCCGCCAGCTGCATCAGATCCACGGTCGCCTCGGTATGACCACGGCGGGTCATGACGCCCCCGTTGCGGGCCCGCAGCGGAAACACATGGCCGGGGCGGTTGAGGTCGGACGGCTTGGCGTCATCGGCGATGGCGGCGCGTATGGTGGTGATGCGATCGGCGGCGGAGACCCCGGTCGTCACCCCTTGGGCGGCCTCTATGGTGACGGTGAAGGCGGTCTGATATTGGCTGGAATTGGCCTCGACCATCATGGGCAGCTCGAGCTGGCGTACCCGTGCCTCCGGCAGGCAGAGGCAGACGATGCCGGAACACTCGCGGATCATCATGGCCATCTGTTCCTGGGTCATGGACTGCGCGGCGAAGATGAGATCCCCTTCGTTCTCGCGATCTTCATCGTCGGCGACCAGTACGCCTCGGCCGGCGCGCAGGGCTGCCAGGGCCGCTTCGACCCGTTCGATGGGATGACCAAATTCACTGAGTAAAGACTGATTCATGGTAAGACTCCGTTGACTTCACAAGTACCAGAATCAGGGCATGGAGCAGACAGAGAGAGGCATGCGGCGGCCACCCGAAAGGGCCACGCGTGGAACAGTCTGTCTTATCCTCTTTCATCCGGACTATGACCGTCGGCTCCGGCATCTCACCGGATCTGCTGACCCCGACCAGTGGCCGGGCGCTCGCGGGCTCCCCGAATCGCATCGGGATACCGCCGGTGGGGAATTTCGCCCCGCCCTGAGAATAAGCCCGCACAGACTAAAGGCATTGTGCTTCGGATACCAGCCCGGGACGGCAAAAATCGGGATCGTGGAGATTTCGCCGCCGGGCTGTCCTTTGACTTTTCGTTTATGGCATAGTGCCTTAAAAAAGCGCGGCCAGTGGGCATCAGCCCGCCCCGGCAGCCATCACACAACGGAAACGATGACAGACATGGAAAAGAAAATACTGCTGACGGATTGCCCCGATGCCAAGGGCCTCATCGCCAAGATCACCAACATCTGCTACAAGCACCAGCTCAACATCATCAAGAACGACGAGTTCGTGGATCACGAGAACGGCCGCTTCTTCATGCGCACCGAGCTGGAGGGGCGCTTCAATGACGAGACCCTGCTGGCGGATCTCGACGATGCCCTGCCCGCCGGCGCCCAGCGTCGCCTGGTCAAGGCCGGCAAGAAGCGCATCGTCATCCTGGTGACCAAGGAGACCCACTGCCTCGGCGACATTCTGATGAAGAACTACGCCGGCGCCCTGGACATGGACATAGTGGCGGTGATCGGCAACTACGACACCCTGGCGGAGCTGACGGGCAAGTTCGACATTCCGTTCCACACCGTCAGCCATGACAACCTGAGCCGCACCGAACACGAGGAGCAGGTGCGGGCCATCATAGATGGCTATCAGCCCGACTATGTGATCCTGGCGAAGTACATGCGGGTACTGACCCCGAGTTTCGTCGCGGCCTACCCGCGCAAGATCCTCAACATCCACCACTCCTTCCTGCCCGCCTTCATCGGGGCGCGCCCCTATCGCCAGGCGTTCGATCGCGGCGTCAAGCTCATCGGCGCCACCGCCCACTTCGTCACCGACGATCTGGACGAGGGCCCCATCGTCGAGCAGGACGTGATCCACGTCGGTCACACCTTCAGCGCCGATGACATGGCCAAGGCGGGTCGCGATGTGGAGAAATCCGTGCTGAGTCGCGCCCTGGCACTGGTTTTGAGCGAACGGGTCTTCGTCTATGGCAACAAGACGGTGGTGTTCAAGTAAATCCGCTTCAAGGAACCAACAAAAAAGGCCCATACGGGCCTTTTTTCATGGTGTGCTTCTGGTGAGGACCATGGGCCCAGCTCAGAGCGGCAGTTCGTTGACCGTGAGCCTGCCCTGCTGCAGCTTGAGCTCGGCCTTGAGGTCGCTCTGCTGTGGCTTGAGGTAGCCGAGCTGCTGGAGCTGCTGCAGCATGGGGGCCAGCTGGGGCACCGCCTCCCCCATTCCCTCGCTCAGACTGAGTTGGAGCAGGCCGGAGAGCGCCTTCACGCCCTCCTGCTCCTCCGCCAGTGTGGCCAGGCTGGTCGGCGCCAGGGTCAGCTCTCCCGACAGGGAGGCGGGCTCGCCATTGAGCCGTGAGCTCAATTCGGTCAGGGTCAGGGTCAGGCCACGGCCCAGCACCCGATCCAGCGCCTCCATCAGGGCCTGCTGATCCAGGCTGCTCTGGGCGCTCAGCTCCTGCAATGCCTGGTAACCCGCCAGATCCAGCCCCCTGACCTCGAGGTCGAGGCGGGCATCGGTCAGGGCGAGTCTGTCGCTGTCATTGGCCATGTCCATGGCCGCCAGCTGGATCTGATAATGGTTGGACAGGGTTTCGGCCGCCTCCCCTTCCAGCTGGCTCTGGCTGGTCAGCCGTTGCAGGGAGACATTGACCCCTTCCTGGGGCTGGGTCAGGGAGAAGGTCTCCAGCGCCATCTCGCTCTGGGGCGAGAGCCAGTTGCCGTTGACCTCCCTCAGCTCGGCGCTGCCCCTCAGCCGGCTCAGCACCATATCCGCCTGGCTCTGGGTTTCATGCAGCGTCATGCCGGCCCAGTCGAGGGCCATGTAGCCATTGCCCGCAAGATCGCCGCTGTAATCCGCCTGCAATGGCTGGAACGTCATCTGGCCCTGCTCGTGCTTGAGGCTGAATGCCCCTATGTCCAGCTTGCTCTGATTATCCCGGGTCCAGAGGTTGGTGAGGCTGGTCAGGGTCAGGCGCCACTCCTTGAGCCCCTGGGCCGCCAGCAGGGGGGCCAGCGAGCCCTGCTCGGTATCGAGCAGGATCTCGTTTCTGACATAGAGGGGAAGGATCAAGCCCTTCACCTTGAACGCCAGCACGATGGGTTCGGCCTGGCTCAGTTCTTCATCGAGCCGGGCCAGGGCCGCCGGGCCTATCACCAGCTGCATCTCCCCATCGCGCCGCCACAGGGTGCTGCGCCCAGGTTGCCACTGCAACGCGATCCCGCTCTGCTCACGCAGGGTGACGGTCTGCTCGGCCAACTGGCGATCGAACGCCTGGCCGGTCATCCAGCAAGCCCCCAACCCCACCCCTGCCAGCGCCGCACCGGCGACGCCCCATACCCACTTTTTCATCCCATTGTCCGTTTTCAGCACGTCTTGTCAGGCACTTTACGGGGCTAACCTCGCGCCAGCAAGAACGGCGCATCCTTACAGCAGCGGGCTGAAGAGGTAAAAGATGTTTTCCATGACCCGTTTGTACCAGGGGCGGGCGCGCCACTGGGCGAGGGTCATGGGGGTTGCCTCGCTCATATAGCCTTCCACCAGCTTGCTCAACTCGCCGACGAACTCGGGGTTGTCCACCAGCAGGGTCACCTCGAAGTTGAGCCAGAGGCTGCGCCTGTCCAGGTTGACCGTGCCCACCAGGGCAAAGTCGTCGTCCACCAGCACGCTCTTGGTATGCAGCAGGCCGGCATCGTAGCGATACACCTCCACCCCGGCCTCCAGCAGCTCCTCCATGAAGGCGTTGCAGGCATGATTCGCCATCAGGGAGTCGTTGCGGGCCGGCAGGATCAGCTGCACCTGCACTCCTCGCGCCGCCGCCGAGGAGAGGGCCGCCGCCAGGGGATCATCGGGCACGAAGTAGGGGGTCGTCAGCACCAGGTGGTGACGGGCCTGATAGATGGCGAGCAGCAGGCTCTGCTGGATGCAATCGCCGCCCACAAAGGGGCCGGATGGGATCAACTGGGCACGATAATTGTTCTGGGGCCAGGACTCGGGCTCGTGCTGCAGGCTGTCGAGCAGGCGCTCCCCCGTCTCCATCTCCCAGTCCCACACGAAGATGGACCACATCAGCGGCACTATGGGCCCCTGCACCCGAATCATGATGTCGACCCACTGGCCAACCCCGGCGTTCTGCTTGAAGAAGCGGGGATCCACCATGTTCATCGAGCCTGTGTAGCCCACCCGATCGTCTATCACCACCAGCTTGCGGTGCATGCGCAGATCCTGGCGCTGGAAGGGGATGCGCCAGGCGCCGACCGGCAGCACCTCCACCAGCTTGACCCCGGCCTTGCGCAGCGCCTTGGGCCAGGCGGAGCGAAAGAAGCCCTTGCTGCCCACCGAATCGAGCAGCAGACGACAATCCACGCCGCGCTGTGCCACCTCGCACAGGGCCTCGCACACCTCGTCCGCCCAGCCCCCCGGGTGCCAGATGTAGAACTCCAGATAGCAGGATTGGGTGGAATGGCGGATGTCCTGGGCTATCTCCCGCAGGATGGATCCGGGCTGACTCAGCAAGGTCATGCGATTGCCCGAGAGCATGGGCATGGCGAGCCGCCCCTGGATCAGGTCATGCAGCGGTTGCGCCTTCTCGCCCACCTCGCAGGCGTGCTCGGGAAAGAGGCGGGCCAGCTGGCGGATCCACTTGGCATAAGGGCGATACATGGCCTGGGCCCGCTCGGCGCGGCGCTTGCCCAGACGCACCTCGCCAAACAGCACGTAGAACCCCACCCCGGCAAACGGGATGGCGTAGATGAGGGCGAGCCAGGCGAGGGAGACACCGATGGGGCGCCGTTTCATCACCACCCGCAGGGAGACGCCGGCGACGATGACGGTGTGAAACAGCAGCAGCAACAGACCCAAGAAGCGGGAAAACAGCAGATGAAGATCATATTCCAGGGTGTTGAACACGGAAGCTCCTTTGGAGATGGGGTGGGGCGGCCAGGAGATCCCGCCGAGCTGGGATGATATGCTGTCGGGCCAATTCCATTCAATCAGGACACAAGCATGATCCTGCACACCATGCTGCTCAGCCTGGCCATGTTAGGGCAAGGCTCATATGACATCAATGAACAGCAGATCAATCAGTACCTGCAATCCCAGGTCCAGGTGGACAAGCAGCTGGAGCTGCCCGGCATCATCAAGGCCCACGTCAAGCTCGAGCAGAGCGATGTCCAGATAGGACGCCAGAGCCCGGATACGGCCCGGGTCTTTGGCAAGGGCAAGCTCAACGTCAGCCTGCCGGACAACACCCAGTATGACGCCCACCTCACCATGACCTATGAGGCCAGGCCAAGGTATGACAAGGCCCAGGGCGCCCTGTTTCTCGACAACATGAAACTGATCGAATACAAGCTGGAACCCTTGGCGGCGGAGCAGAAGTTCGGCTTCATGCTCAACATGCTGCTCAAGAGCATGGAGAAGCGGCTGGAGACCCAGCCCGTCTATCGTCTGGACGACAAGGATCCCCAGCAGGCCTGGCTCAAGGAGAATCTTGTCGGTCTGGAGCTGACGCCGGGCACCATACACCTGCTGACCAAGGGATCATGAGGGCAGGGCACACGCTTCGGCTTCGGGATGGCGGATCAGCAGCTCTATCTGGTATCCCTGCCGATGCTGCTTGATGAAATGGGCATGGAGGGGCCCCTTGAGCTCCTCCAGTGCCAGTGCGACGAACCCCACCTTGTGGTAGAAGGGCTGCTCGAACGGCAGGGCATGGCAGACGATGGGTTTGCTGACGAGATCGCGGCACGCCAGCGCGAGCAGGCGCGAACCCAGCCCCAGAGACTGGTAATGGGGTAGCAGGCGAAACCCGCACAGGTGGTAATACTCTTCCTCTTCCCGCAGCCGCACGGCGCCCACCAGCCAGTGCGCGTCGCGCACCACGAACACCCGCTCGCTCAGATCGGGCACATAGTAGGAGAATGTGGTTTCGTAGTAGTCCCTGATCAGGGACAGGTCCGCATCACAATACTCCTCGAACGTGAGCTCCATGGCTCGACCATCCATCACACCACACTCCCCTGCCCGCACTGCCGCTGTCGACAACCCCAGACCGGTCTGATCAGACCAGCCAGCGGGAGAAGATAACACGGGGCTGAGCGACAAAACAGCCGGCACTGCGCGGTTTGTGAATAAGCGCGGATCCCCCCGCTCGCGGCCGGCATCCGTGGTGCTGCTGGCAGCATCCCGCGCCGCGGCAAGCCCCTTGTTCTTCCCGGGCCAGGCTGCTTTACTCAACGGGCATGGATGCAAGGAGAGACCCGTGAACACAAGGATGTCGCTCACCCTCATACTCGTCATCGGCCTGCCTGTCTGGGCCCAGTCCCCTCCCCCTGCCGAGGTGGTGATGGTCGGGGCCCAGGCCCGGGATCCCGCGCCCGGCAAGCCGTTTCAGGTCTACAAGTCGCAACAGCGCAATGGCGTGACGCGCTATTCGGACATCAAGCCGGAAGAGGGGCACTACGAGGTGATGCAGTTCAACGACTGCTTCGCCTGCAACCCCAAATCCAGGGTCGACTGGAACACCACCGGCCTCTTCCTCCATGACTACGCCAGCACCATACAGGCTGCGGCGCACGCCTATGAGGTGGAGCCGGCCCTGATCCGCGCCCTGATCCACGCCGAGTCGGCCTTCAACCCCGTCGCCGTCTCGCGCAAGGGGGCCATGGGCCTCACCCAGCTGATGCCAGCCACCGCCCGCGAGCTGGGGGTGGGCAACCCGCTGCTGGCGGAGCAGAACATCTTCGGCGGGGTCAAATACCTCGCCGGCCTGCTCAGGCAATACAAGGGAGATGTGGCCCTGGCCAGCGCCGCCTACAATGCCGGCGCTGGCGCCGTTCAAAAATATGGCGGCATCCCCCCCTATGCCGAGACCCGGGCCTATGTCCATCGGGTGCAACTGCTGCATCAGCGCTACCTCACCGTGATGAAGGCCAAGGGACTCTGATCTCCCCATCAACACGAAAAAAAACACGCCGGATGGCGTGTTTTTTTTCGATGCACGGATAAATCCGGGTTATTTCTGCTCGGTCGCCACCAGGCGATAGGCCAGTGCCCCCAGGATGCCGCCCACGATAGGCGCCACCCAGAACAGCCACAGCTGGCTCACCGCCCAGTCCCCCACGAACAGGGCAACGCCAGTGCTGCGCGCCGGGTTGACCGAGGTGTTGGTCACCGGGATGCTGATCAGGTGGATCAGGGTCAGGCACAGACCGATGGCGATGGGGGCAAAGCCCGCCGGTGCCCGGCTGTCGGTGGCCCCCATGATGACGAACAGGAAGAAGGCGGTCATCACCACTTCACACACCAGGGCCGCCAGCATGGAGTAGCCACCGGGGGAGTGCTCACCGAAGCCGTTGGAGGCAAACCCGCCACTGACATCGAAACCGGCCTGACCGCTGGCGATCACGAACAAGACGGCGCCGGCCGCGATCCCGCCCAATACCTGGGCCACTATGTAAGGGGCGACACCGGAGGCCGGGAAGCGGCCACCGGCCCACAGGCCAACGGTCACCGCCGGATTGAGGTGGCAACCCGAGATGTGACCGATGGCAAACGCCATGGTCAGCACGGTCAGACCAAACGCCAGGGAGACCCCGAGCAGACCGATACCCACATCCGGAAATGCCGCCGCCAGCACGGCGCTGCCACACCCGCCCAGCACCAGCCAAAAGGTGCCCAAAAACTCTGCTGCATATGGTCTCACGATAATTCTCCTGATTGATCAATCTCTTCTATGGCAAGAGCCTCACAAGGGGCCGCCATCTCAGCAAGTGTATTATCGGGATATGAAGACGAATGACGAGCTACCCAGTTTCCGGCAAAAGTGTGACATTCATCACAAGTTATTGTTCTTACAGCGATATATCCACAATATGAAAAAGGGATTGAACAATGGCGTCGGGGGAGAGCGACAAGAGGTGTCCAAATGAATCAAAAAACCGTCAGAAGCGGGCTGGAACCCGCCACTGGACGGGGCGCCAGCAGCCTATCGGTAGCGACCCCGCGCGGCCCCGGAGACCCGGCCCGCCATCTTGATCAGACTCTGGCGCGTATGGAAATGGCACAGGGCGACGCCGAGGGCATCGGCGGCATCGGCCTGAGGAGTGGCGGAGAGCTTGAGCAGATGAGTCACCATATGCTGCACCTGCTCCTTGGCGGCGCCCCCCGTTCCCACCACGGCCTGCTTGATCTGGGTCGCCGAATATTCACTCACCGGCAGAGAGGCGTTCACCGCCGCGACGATGGCACTGCCACGGGCCTGCCCCAGCTTGAGGGCCGAGTCTGCATTGCGGGCCATGAAGACACGCTCGATGGCAAACTCGTCAGGCTTGAACTGGGTAATGATCTCGCAGACGCCGTCATAGACCTGCTTGAGCCGCTCTGGCAGCTCGCCACAGTCGGTGCGGATACAACCGGACCCCAGGTAGCTGGCCTTGCCGGCAACGATACGAATGACGCCGTAGCCGGTGATCCGCGAGCCAGGATCGATTCCCAAAATGATACTCATGACAGCCGTTGTTCCAAAAAACCATGATGGGCGCCAAGATAGCAAACTCGAGGCCCCTGCGCTTGCCCAAGCCATCACTCAGGTGCGCTGGCAGGCGAAAATCCGGCTGCGCCTCCCCTATTCCCGCCCCTCCCTCGCGAGGTGGCGATAGAAGGTGGTGCGGCTGATGCCAAGCCGGCGCGCCGCCTCGCTCACGTTGCCGCCGCACTCTGCCAGGGTCTGCTGCACCCGCTGCCGGCTCTGCTCGCGCAGGGTGGTGGTGCCCCGGGGAGCCGGCATGGCGGCCACCTCGGGCAGGTGCAGGTGGGCGGGGTCAATCCAGCCCTGCCCTTCCGCCAGCACGCAGGCCACCTCCAGTGCCTGCTTGAGCTGGCGCACGTTGCCGGGCAGAGGGTGGGCCAGCAGCCGCTGCTCCGCCTGCGGCGTCAGTTGCAGGGCCGGGTCCATCTCGGCGAGCAGGTTCAGGATCAGCTCCTGGCGCTCGGGCACCGACCAGGCCCGCAGGGGTGCCAGTTGCTGGCGCCAGCCGCAGATGCGGTAGTAGAGATCTTCGCGAAACGTCCCGGCCGCCACCATGGCCGCCAGATCCCGGTGGCTGGCGCTCACCAGCCAGAAATCCACCGCCTCGGGTCTGTGGCTACCCACCGGGGTGACGGCGCGCTCCTGCAGCACCCGCAGCAGCCGGGTCTGGGCCGGGAGCGGCAACTCGCCAATTTCATCCAGCATCAGGATGCCCCCATGGGCGGCGCGCAGATAACCCTGGCTGCCCTGGCTGCGGGCGCCGCTGAAGGCCCCGCCTACATAGCCAAACAGCTCGGCCTCCACCAGATCGGCGGGCAGGGCGCCGCAGTTGACGCACACCAGAGGCCGCTCCCGACGGCTCGATCTGGCGTGCAGGGTGCGCACCAGGTGCTCCTTGCCGCTGCCGGTCTCCCCCTCGATGAGCAGGGAGATGCCGCGCTCCAGCATCTTGAGGGGCACCTGCTGCGCCTGCGATCCCCCCTCCTCAACCGCGCTCGGCAGGGGGAGCCTGGCGGCGCGCTCCCCCGCCTCCGGCACCAGCCGCAATCCGCGCCGATCCCGCAGCAACTGCTGACCGTCGAAGGGGTGCTGGCCTAGCCAGAGCCGTCCGGCCCGGTTGGCCCCGAGCAGCTCGCCCCCCTCCCCCAGCAGCAGGCGGGCAGACCAGAGGCTCTGGGGATCGAGATCCACCAGCCAGCCCGGCTGGCGCGCCAGCAGGGCGTTTTCCAGGGTCATGGCCAGGAGCCGCACCGTGCCCAGCATGTCGCCATCGTGATGGGCCGCATCGGTGGAGATGTCGAGCACGCCCAGCAGTTGCCCGTCCGGCCCGAGCAGGGGGCAGGCGCTGCAACTGAGGAAGCTGTGCTGAGCGAAGAAGTGCTGGGCCCCCAGCACCTGCACCTCGCTCTGCTCGGCCAGCGCGGTACCGATGGCATTGGTGCCCTTGCTCGCCTCACCCCAGCGGGCGCCGCTGCGCAAAAAGATACGCTCGGCATGGCGGGCGAAACCGTCGTCTCCACTGGCAGCCAGAATGGCCCCCTCACCGTCGCACAGCAGCAGGCGACAGGGTCTGCCCGCCAGCAACTGGGCAAACAGCGGCAGCACGAAGCGCTGAAAACAGGTAATCAGCGTCCTGTGTTCCTCCTGGCGGGCCGACAACTCCCCCTGGGGCAGCAAATCCAGCTCGGCGCTCTGCTGGCGGATCAGGCCCTGATGCAGGCAGCGCTGCCAGGAGCGCTGGATCGGGCTGGGACTGGGTTGAAGTGACTCACTCATCACGCCTCCTGCTCATACAGAACATGAATAGGGCCGGGGCTAGATTGAGATAACTCGCTCATCACGCCTCCTGTTCACAAAGGGCACAGTGTCACGGCCACTGTCCAGAAACGGCACAGTCTCATCGGGACCACCGCGGTCACTGGTTAATCAAGATACGCCGCCGCACCCCGTTTGATAACGTTTTTGTAACTTTTCGCCCTCTGGTCAGACCCTCTGGCACGGCACTTGCGATGACAGGAAGCAACCGGACTGCCCGCCAGGCCGGTCAGGACCACACACACATAAGGATGATGAGATGATTTATACCGCTCCCGGTCAGGCAGGTGCCCTGGTCAGCTTCAAATCCCGTTATGACAACTTCATCGGTGGCGACTGGGTGGCGCCGCGCGCCGGCCGCTACTTTGAGAACATCTCGCCGGTGGATGGCCGGGTTTTCTGCGAGGTGGCCCGCTCCGACGCCGCCGACATCGAGCTCGCCCTGGATGCCGCCCACAAGGCGTTCGCCAGCTGGAGCAAGACCAGCGTCACCGAGCGCAGCAACCTGCTGCTGCGCATCGCCGATCGCATCGAGCAGAACATAGAGGTGCTCGCCGTCGCCGAGACCTGGGAGAACGGCAAGGCGGTGCGCGAGACCCTGGCCGCCGACCTGCCGCTGGTGGTGGATCACTTCCGCTACTTCGCCGGCTGCATCCGCGCCCAGGAGGGCTCCGCCGCCGAGCTGGACCAGCACACCGTCAGCTACCACTTCAAGGAGCCCATCGGCGTGGTCGGCCAGATCATCCCCTGGAACTTCCCCCTGCTGATGGCCGCCTGGAAGCTGGCCCCGGTACTGGCGGCAGGCTGCTGCAGCGTGCTCAAGCCCGCCGAGCAGACCCCGGTCACCATCATGCTGATGATGGATCTCATCAAGGACATACTGCCCCCCGGCGTGGTCAACGTGGTCAACGGCTTCGGCGCCGAGGCGGGCCAGGCGCTCGCCACCAGCGACCGGATCCAGAAGCTCGCCTTCACCGGTTCGACGGAAGTGGGTGCCCATATCCTGCGCTGCGCCGCCGACAAGCTCATTCCCTCCACCGTGGAGCTGGGCGGCAAGTCCCCCAACATCTACTTCGCCGACGTGATGCAGCACGAGAGCAGCTACATCGACAAGGCGGTGGAAGGGATGCTGATGACCTTCTTCAACCAGGGCGAGGTGTGCACCTGCCCCTCCCGCGCCCTGGTGCAGGCCAGCATCTATGACGACTTTATGGACAGGGTGCTGGCCCGCGCCCGCACAATCGTGCAGGGCAACCCTCTCGACACCGCCACCCAGGTCGGCGCCCAGGCGTCCCGCGAGCAGTTCGACAAGATCCTGAGCTACATGGAGATTGGCCGCGGCGAGGGGGCCAGGATGCTGATCGGCGGCGGCCCGGCCAAGGTGAGCGGGCTGGAGGGGGGCTTCTACATCCAGCCCACCATCTTCTCGGGCCAGAACAAGATGCGGGTGTTCCAGGAGGAGATCTTCGGGCCGGCGCTCGGGGTCACCACCTTCAAGGACGAGGCGGATGCCCTGGCCATTGCCAACGACACCCAGTACGGGCTGGGGGCGGGCCTGTGGACCCGGGACAGCAACCTGGCCTGGCGCATGGGGCGCGGCATCCAGGCCGGCCGGGTCTGGGTCAACTGCTACCACGCCTACCCGGCCCACGCGGCCTTCGGCGGCTACAAGAAGTCAGGGATAGGCCGCGAGACCCACAAGATGATGCTGGACCACTACCAGAACACCAAGAACCTGCTGGTGAGCCACGACATCAACCCCCTCGGCTTCTTCTAAGCCCATCCCGTGATCCACAAGGGCGCCTGCGGGCGCCCTTTTTCATGCGGTTCAGGCCACGGGTTGGCCCAGTTGCTGGCGATAGCGCTGGGGGGCGCAGCCCTGTTCGCGCTGGAACATAGCGATGAAAGCCGAGGTGGAGGCGTAACCGAGGCGCCAGGCGATCTCCTGCACCGGCATCTCTCCCCGCAGCCAGTCCAGCGCCTTCACCAGCCGCAGCCGGGTGCGCCACTGACCGAGGCTCATGCCAAGCTCCTTCTGGCAGCGCCGCGCCAGGGTGCGCTCCGTGGTGTGCAGCGCCCTGGCCCACTCCACCAGCGTGCGGTTGTCCTCCGGCGCCGCCTGCAACGCCGCCAGCAGGGGGGCCAGCAGGCGATCCCGGCTCTGGGGCAGGTAGCTCGGCTGGCAGCGGGTGCGGGCCAGCTTCTCGATGAAGAGCGCCCCCTGGCGCGCATCCCACTCGTCCTCCATGTGACCGACCCGGCGCTGGGTGAAATCCTCCAGCAGGGCCCGCAGCAAGGGGGTGAGGGCCAGCAGCTGGGGCTCCGCTGGCAGGCGCGGGGCCAGCGCGTGGCTGACGTAGATGGAGGTGTAATCCAGGGTCTGCTCGTTGAAGGCGCTGTGGGGCAGGTTGGCCGGCACCCAGATGAGGTAGTCCGGGGGCGCCACCAGCCGCTCTCCCCCCACCTCCACCACCATGACCCCCAGGCTGATGAGGCTGAGCTGGCCCCAGGGGTGGGCGTGCTCGGCGCAGGCGTTGCCCCCCTGGATCTGGCTGTAGCGAAAGTAGAGGGGGTTGGGGTCGGCCAGCAGGCGATCCTGCTCGGCCAGGGTGAGGGTGCCCATGCAGATTGTCCCAAAGCGGTTATGACATGTCTTATTTACGCTACTTGCCTCGTTCAAGACAAGGCTAGACTCTCCCCATCGTACCAAGGAGTGCCTATGCCTTTTCTCTTCCCCCTGCTCGCCATCCTGATCTGGGCCGCCAATACCGTGGTCTCCAAGGCCGCCGCCGGCGTGCTGGATCCCGCCGCCATCTCCTTCTATCGCTGGGTGCTCGCCGCCCTCGCGCTCTCTCCCTTCTGCCTGCCGCAGCTGTGGCGCCGCCGGCGCGATCTCCGCCCCTGGCTCGGCAAGCTGCTGGTGCTGGCAGCCCTTGGCATGGTGCTCTTCCAGTGCCTCGCCTACTACGCCGCCCACAGCACCTCGGCCACCAACATGGGGGTCATCGGCTCACTGATCCCGCTGCTCACCCTGCTCATCGGGGCCTGCTGCTTTGGCCAGAAGCCGGGCAAGCAGGCGCTGCTCGGCATGAGCCTCTCCCTGTTCGGGGTGCTCTGGCTGCTGGGTCAGGGCAACCCCCTGGCGCTGCTGCACAGCGGCATCAACCCCGGCGATGGCATGATGCTGCTGGGGGCGGCCAGCTATGCCCTCTATGGCCTGCTGATCCGCCGCTGGCAACTGCCGTTCGGCCCCTGGCTCAACCTCTACCTGCAGATCCTGCTGGCGGTGCTGCTGCTCATCCCGGTGGCCCTGAGTGCGGACTCCCTGGCGGTGCCTGCCGAAGGCTGGGGTCTGGTGCTGTTCGCCGGGCTCGCCTCCTCCATCTTCGCCGCCTACTGCTGGATGCGCGGCCTCGCCACCCTGGGGGCGGAGCGCACCTCGGTCTTCATGAACCTGATGCCCCTGTGTACGGCCCTCATCGCCGTCATCACCCTGGGAGAGCCCATTCACGACTATCACCTGCTGGGGGGCGGTCTCATCCTGAGCGGGGTCATGCTCTCCCAGCTCAGGCCGAGGGTACGCCGCCCTCTGCCGGAAGGGGCATGATCCGGCCTGCACCATGAAAGAAGGGAGCCTCGGCTCCCTTCTTGCTGCCCTCGTCAGGGCAAATCTGACCTTTTCGCCATGGTGGCGTCTCATGGTGTCCTTGCCCCACCGCGCCCTCATGGGCAGCGAAGGCCCTGCGGGCCGCTCAGGCATTCACCCCCTTCATCCCCTCGGCGGTATAGCGCTCCCCCGCCACCGGCAGGGTACGGATGGCCTGGCCCAGGGCCCCGAGCTCCGCAGGCGTAAGGCGCACCGAGAGGGCGCCGAGGTTATCCTCCAGGTGGGTCAGGCGCCGGGTGCCGGGGATGGGCACTATCCCCTCCCACTGCGCCAGCAACCAGGCCAGGGCTATCTGAGCCGCCGAGCATCCCTTCTGCCGGGCCAGGGCCATGACCGCCTGCACAAGGGTGCGGTTGGTGGCGAGGTTCTCCCCCTGAAACCGCGGCAGACTGGCCCGAAAATCCCCCTCCTCGAACACCGCCTCCTGCTGGTAGCGCCCGGTCAGAAACCCGCGCCCCAGGGGGGAATAGGCCACCAGACCTATCCCCAGCTCCCGGCAGGCGGGGAGCACAGCTGCCTCCACCTCCCTCGTCCAGAGGGAGTATTCGGTCTGCACCGCCGCCACCGGGTGCACGGCATGGGCGCGCCTCAGGGTGGCCTCGCTCACCTCGCACAGGCCGATGCGGGCTATCTTGCCCTCCTGCACCAGCTGCGCCAGGCCAGCCATGGTCTCCTCGACGGGATGGGCCGGATCGAGCCTATGCACATAGTAGAGATCGATCTGCTCGATGCCGAGGCGGCGCAGGGAGCCCTCGCAGCTCTGACGGGCATAGCGGGCACTGTTGTCGAGAGTGCGCCTGTACTCCCCGTGCTGGCGCACTATGCCGAACTTGGTGGCGACCTTCACCTGCCCCCGCCGGGTCGCGAGAAAGCGCCCGATCAGCGCCTCGTTGTGGTGGGGGCCGTACATGTCGGCGGTGTCGAGCAGGTCGATGCCCCGCTCCACCGCCTCCGCCAGCACCCGCAAGGAGGTGTCGTCGTCCCGCGGGCCATAAAACTCACTCATGCCCATGCAGCCGAGGCCCATGGCGGATACGTCCAGATCAGTTCCCAGTGTTCGTCGTTGCATCGCTTTTTCTCCCTGACAAGTTGCAGGGGAGTATGGTCTTCCGAAAATGAATGAGATATAGAGATAACTGGCAACCCATATTCCGATAATGGAAATACTATGCACGATACCCTGCTCTGGGACGACGCCCGCGTCTTCCTGGCCATCGCCCGCAGCGGCACCCTGAGCGGTGCCGCCCACGCCCTTCGCATGGGGGTGGCCACCGTCTCCCGGCGCCTGGACAGGCTGGAGGCGGCCCTCGGCCTGCCCCTGTTCAGCCGCCACCAGCAGGGCTATCGTCTGACCGACGACGGGGAGGCCCTGCTGGAGCGGGCCGAGGCGCTGGAACATGCGGGACTGGCCTTTGGCGAGGCGGGGCAGCAGCGGGGACAGGTGGCCGGCACAGTGCGCCTCGCCACCGCCGAGAACCTGGCCAACCCCCTTATCATCCCCTCCCTGCCAACGCTCTTTGCCCAGCACCCCGAGCTGAGGGTGGAGCTGGTCACCGGGGTGCAGACGGTGAACCTGCACAGGCGCGATGCCGATCTCGCGGTGCGCATGGTCAAGCCCGATGCCGGCAACCTCACCATCAAGCGGCTGGGCACCATGGGTTTCGGTCTGTATGGGGCCCGCACCTATGTCGATACCCGCCAGGCGGGGACAGATGTCGCCAGCTTCGAGCAGGACGACTTCATCGGCTGGAACGAGACCAATGGCCACCTGCCCGCCGCCAGATGGATGACCCGCATGCTGCGCGGCCGCCCCTGCCGGCTGGAGACCGGCACCCTGGCGGCCCAGCTCGCCGCCGCCCGGGCCGGTCTCGGGCTGGCGGTGCTGCCCCACTTCCTCGCCCGCCAGACGGATCTGGTCTGCCTGCTGCCAGAGCTTGGGGTGGATCAGCCCATCTGGCTGGTGCTCCACAGCGATCTCGCCCACTCCCGGCGGGTGCGGGCCGTGGCGGATCACCTGATCGCCCTGTTCGAGCACTCCCGCGCCGCCCTGCACCCCTTATCGGGCGACCCCAGCTAGGTCAGGCCGGATAGCAAAAGGGGAGCCTGGGCTCCCCTTTTGCTATCCATGCTGTGCTAACGCCACCTCAATTGCCCCGACGCCAGTGGTAGCGCCGTTCGGGGCGGCCCCGCTGACCGTAGTTGAGATCCACGTCCAGCTTGTCTTCGGACTCCAGAAACTCCAGATAACGGCGCGCCGTGGTGCGGCTCAAGGAGAGGCGCAGCGCCACCGTATCGGTGGAAAACGCCGTGTCCGGCTCGCCGGCCAGCAGTTCCAGCACCTGGCGCAGGGTGATGGCGTCGATGCCCTTGGGGGTATCGCGCACCTCCTTCGGTTGAATGCGCCCCTTGCCCATCAGCTTGTCCAGATCGCTCTGTGCCAGGGAGCCCCGCTCGCAGATGCGCCTGTGCAGGGTGAGGATCTCCTCCAGGCTCTGTTGAACCCGAAACAGCCGCAGCGGCTTGATGATGTAATCCTGCACCCCCAGGTTCAGGGCCTGCTGTATGGTCTCCACGTCGCAGGAGGCGGTCACCATGATGACGTAGGCCTCCCGATTGTGGCTGCGCAGCCGGTTCACCCACTCGAGGCCCGAGCCGTCCGGCAATGAGATGTCTACCAGCAGCAGCTGGGGTTCGGCCGCTCGCATCATGAGATCGGCCTGGGTCAGGCTCTCGGCCCGACCCAGCAGGGAAAATCCGGGGGTGGAGGAGACCAGCTCGGCCAGGATGGCACCGATCCGTTCGTCGTCCTCGATCACCAGGGTGAAAATGGGCGCCATGACTCACACCAATTGGTTTTTATTCAAGTAGATACCGAACAAGGTGGTCTGTTCGGCGGTGCGGCGCCATTCTATCACACCCCCTCGTCTGGCCACCGTCTCCTTGACCAGGAAGAGGCCCACCCCGTGATCCCCGGTCTGACGGCTCACCCCGTAATCGAACAGGTGATCCGCCAGCGCCTCGTCCACCCCCTCGCCGCTGTCTTCCACCTCGATCACCAGGCGGCGGCCGAAGTCGTTGATGGAGATAAGCACCCGCGGCGGACACTGCTTGCGCCTGGCCCAGGCGGCGCGGATACCGTTGTCCAGCAGGTTGCCGATGAGGGTAATGAGATCCGCCGACACCGCCGCCGGATACTCCCCGAGCGCCGAATCGGGATCGAGTGCCAGGGTCACCCCCAGCTCCCGCGCCCGGCTGAACTTGCCGAGGATGAGGCCGGCCACCGGCTTGTCCTCGATGGCCCGCAGCAGATCCTGCAGCATGGTCTGGCACGCCTCGCTCTCCTGCTGGATCAGCTCCACCGCCTGATCCACGTGGCCCAGCTGCAGCAATCCGGAGAGACTGCTCAGCTTGTTGGCGAACTCGTGGGTCTGCATCCGCAGCATCTCGGCGTATTGGCGCAGGTGAGTCACCTGCATGCCGAGGCTGCCGGTCAGCTCGGGGCGGCTGAAGATGAGCAGACGGCCGGGCACCTTGCCCTCCACCGCCTGCCAGCGTCCCACGAACGCCTCCCCGTGCACGGTAAAACCGAATTCGGTCTCCACCTGGGTCACGGCGGGCGCCAGGGGCGGCGAGACCTGTGCCAGTGGCTGGCCCAGCAGGGCATGACGCCCTGTACCCGGCAGGCGCAGCTGATAAAACGCGGCGCTGTTGAGCATGCGGATACGGCCCCTGCAGTCCAGGGCTATCACCCCTTCCGGGATATGCTCCAGCACCAGATCCTGCAGCATGAAGCGATGGACGATGGCCTCGGGCTCGAGATCCAGCAGGGTGCGACGCAGCAGATGCTGCACCCAGAGCGCCAGCAGCAGGCCGCAGCCCAGCACGGCCAGGATGGCGCAGGCCAACAGGGCGACCCGCTCCAGATAGATGCCCTCCACCGTCTGCATCAGGTAGCCCACCACCACGGCGCCCATGGTGCGACCATCCGGGCCGAGCACGGGGGCGAAGCAGCGAATGGCGGGCCCCAGGGTCCCCTCATCCTTGGAGCAGTAGCTGATCCGCTGGTTGAGGGCGGGCCAGATGTCGTCGCCCCGAAACCGGCCGCCGACTCGTTCCGGGGAGGGGTGGCTCAGACGCACCCCATGCTCGTCGGTCACCACCATGTAGGCGGCGTCGGTGCGGCTGCGGATCCCCTCCACATAGTCCCGCAGGCCCGGATCCCGCCCCTGCTTGAGGGCCTGCACCACCCGGGTGTCCGCCGCCAGCACCCGGGCCAGATCGCCGCCGCTCTCCTGCAGGTTGCTCTCCAGCAGGTGGCGGATAAAGAGGGCGAGCAGGCTGCCCAGGATCAGGATCAGCAGCAGTGACAGCCCGAGGGAGAGGGTGACCACTTGGTGACGCAGTTTCATCGATTAGCCTTGCAACATCAGGACGCGGACCAATAGTGCGGACGCCACCAGGTCTGGTCAATGAGGGGCGCGGGATCACCGTCAAAATCCGCCAATCCCTCCTCGCGGGCGGTGAGGGCCACGGCGCGAGCGACCGCGCGGGCCACCTCCCCCACCTGCTCGATGGGAGGCAGCAGGCGCCCGTCGGCAAGGGGATAGGCCCCCACCGCCCGCACCGCCGCCTGCAACATGCCATCGCTGATGCGCCGCGCCTTGACCGCGCAGGCGCCAAGACCAATGCCCGGGAAGACATAGACGTTGTTGCACTGGGAGACCACCCGCGCCTCCCCGTCCACGGTGACGGGGGCAAACGGGCTGCCGGTGGCGAGCAGGGCTCGGCCATCTGTGGCCTGCCACACCTGCTCCGGCGTCGCCTCTGCGCTGCGGGTCGGGTTGGAGAGCGGCAGTATCACGGGGCGTTCGCACACCGCCCCCATAGCGCCAAGCACGGCCTCGGTAAAGAGGCCACCCTGGCCGCTCACCCCGATCAGCACCCCGGGGCGCAGGCGGGCGATGAGTGCGGGCAAGGTATCGCAGGCTTCCGCCGCCGGACGGGCGAAGGGCTGCTGGGTCTGGGTCAGATTGGCCCTGTCCTGGCAGACCAGGCCATCCTGGTCGAACAGCTGTATCCGCTGTGGGCTGCCCGCCAGCTGCGCCAGCATGGCGGCGATGCCGCAACCGGCAGATCCCGCCCCGACGATGAGCACAGGGGTGTCGGCCAGGGCAGTGCCCGCCTGCTGCAACCCCGCCAGCACGCAGGCGGAGGCCACCGCCGCCGTGCCCTGGATGTCGTCGTTGAACATGCACAGCTCGTCCCGATAACGGGCCAGCAGATTGGCGGCATGCTTGCCGGCGAAATCCTCGAACTGCAGCACCACCTGGGGCCAGCGTTTGCGAATGGCCGCCACCACCTTGTCCATGAAGTGGTAATAGGGCTCCCCATCCACCCGGTTGGCCTGCCAGCCGAGGTAGGAATCATCCTCCAGCAGATCCGGGTTGTTGGTGCCCACGTCCACGCACAGGGGCAGGGTGCGGGCCGGGTTGATGCCACCGGCGGCGCTGTAGAGCGCCAGCTTGCCGATGCAGATCCCCATGCCGCCGATGCCGAGATCCCCCAGACCCAGCACCCGCTCCCCGTCGGAGATGACGATGACGTCCACCTCCTGCTCCACCGAGGCGAAGATGGCATCCAGATCCTCCCTGTCGTGCCAGGAGAGATAGAGACCGTGGCTGCGCAGATAGAGATCGCTGTGGCGCTGGCACGCCTCCCCCACCACAGGGGTGTAGATGATGGGCAAGAGCTCGGGCAGGTGGTGGCGCACCAGATCGTAGAACAGCACAGGGTTGTCCTCCTGCAGCTGGCGCAGCAGCAGATGCTGATCGAACGGGCTTTGCATGGCGCTGACCAATCGGTAGATGCGGCGCCGCTGCTGGGCCAGGGACTCCTCCTTGTGGGGCATGCGCCCCATCAGGCCTTGTCGCTTGCGTTCGGCGTAGGGCAGGCTGGTGCCCATCATGATGTCGTTCATGGTCTGTTCCTTATGCCAGCAGCGAGATGAGCAGGGTGGCCAGGATCAACATGACGGCGCCCCCGAGACGAGAAGAGATCTGGGCGAACGGCATCAGCTTCATGCGCTGGGCCGCCGACAGCACGGCCACATCCCCCGTGCCCCCCATGTTGGCCATGCACAGACCGCCGGTGATGGCCGCCTCGATGGGATAGAAACCTATCATGCGCCCCACCAGGGCCGCGCCGAGGGCGCCGCCGACCACGGTCACCAGCACCAGCACGAAGTAGCTGACGGAGAAGGCGCTGATGAGCTCAGGGATGCTGGTATAGGCGACCCCGATCCCCACCAGCAAGGAGGGAGTGAGATTGGTGACCACGAACTGGTACCAGTCGGCGGCCGCCTGCTCGTAACGACGCGGCAGCAGGCCGCTCACCTTGACGAAGGCCACCGCCAGTATCATGAGGGCGAAGGGGTGCATGGGGATGAAGTTGCCGAGCAGGGAGCCCAGCACGAACATGCTGGAGCTGATGAAGAGCCCGAGTCCCAGGCTCTCCAGGGTCGGCGCCTGGGCCTGTTCTTCGGCCACACCGACACTGCTCTCTTTCACCATCAGCTGGCCGTTGCCGGTCAGGGACGGGAAGCGGCGACCGAGGCGCACCAGCAGGGTGCCCACCAGAATGGCCAGGGTGTTAGCGATGACCACGGCGGGCACCATGCGCGAGAGCAGATCGGCGCTCGACATCTGCAAGGGGCCGGAGAGGATCTCCACCAGGGGCACGGCGCCCGCCCCCATGCCGCCACCCATGATGGGCAGACCGATGAGCAGCACCGCATGCTTGAAGCCGTACCCCATCAGGGCGCCCACCAGACCGACGCTGAGCAGCGCCACGGCGACCCCACCCAGGATCACCGGCAGGTAACGCATGGCGGCGTTTTTCAGCAGGGCACTGCTCATCCCCAGCACGGACCCCGTCACCAGGCTGGCGATGAAGAAGTTCAGAAAGCCCCCCTCCTTCATGAAACGGGTGATCACCTGACCCGCTTCGACCGGCAGCACCTGGTATTCGAACAGGGCGGCGCCGCCGAAGATGGCGAGTATGGTGCCGCCTCCCAGGTATTCACGGATGGGGTGGATGCGCTCGCCAAGCTCGCTTAGCAGGGTGCCGAGCACGAACATCAGCGCCAGGGCGCCGACCATGCCGAGCGGCAGTGAGCCGTTCCAGCCGGAGAAGAGGACGCAGGCGGCCAGCCCGAGGAAGATCATCATGGGCATGCCGGCGATCTGTTGGCTGCCCCAGGGGGTGGCTTTCGCAGTAGAGAGGCTTTTCATTGTTATGCTCCAGGGTGTGAGGTGGCGCTACTCTAGTGCCCCGCCCTCCGCCTGTCGGTTAGCCCGGCTGCAAAGGCATATAAAAACATTAAAACCTTAAACGCCACCTCCCTCTGCCCGGCCAAGGCCGGACAGGCTGCTGTCCCCCTTGCCCGCCGTGACCCAGCGCCCCGGTAAACAAGATCTCGATCACACTATTTACTTAGCCTGCTAAATAAATATAATACTTAGCAGGCTAAGTAACAGGAGCGAGATGATGGTTAAGGATCTGGAGATGTTGCGCGAGTTGTCCCTGGCGGAACAGTTGTCCCGGCTCAGCCGGTTGTGGCGTACCGTGGCCGATCACGAGCTGGCCCCCCTGGGTCTGACCCATCCCCGCTGGACCGCGCTGTGGAAGCTCTCCCGCCTCGGGGGATCCCTCAGCCAGAAGAGCCTGGCCGATGCCCTGGAAATCGAGCTGCCCTCCCTGATGCGCACCCTGGGTCAGCTGGAGGAACAGGATCTGATCGCGCGCCACTGCTGCCATCAGGACAAGCGGGCCCGCATCGTGACCCTGACCCCGGCGGGCAAGGCCCTGCTCGACCAGATCGAGGACCGCATCATAGGGGTGCGCCGGGAGCTGCTCGGCGGCATCAGTCAGCAGGAGCTGACCCGGTTCGAGGAGATCATTGCCCGCATCTCGACCAACGCCATCGACAAGCTGACACAGCAGAGTGAAGAGAGAGAATAAAAGATGACGCCGGATCAACAATTTGCCCGCTGGATAAAATTTGCCATGCTCGGCTTCGCGGGGGTATTTGCCTACTTCCTGCTGGCCGACATAGAGATGCCCCTCACCCCCCAGGCCATGGCAACCCGGACCGTCACCCGCATCACCCCTCAGGTCAGCGGCAAGATAGTCGAGGTGGCGGTGAGCAACAACCAGACCGTCAAACGGGGGGATCTGCTGTTTGCCCTGGATAGCGAGCCCTTTCGCCTGGCGGTGGAGCAGGCCCAGCTCGCCCTGGATCAGGCCATACAGGACAACCGTCAGCTCGACGCCAGCCTGGACGCCGCCAAGGCGGATCTCAGCGCCAGCCTGACCGATCTCGCGCAAAAAGAGCGCGATGCCCATCGTCTGGAGACGCTGTTTGGCAAGAAACTGGTCTCCGCCCAGCAGCGGGATCAGGCCAACAGCGCCTGGCAGACCGCCCGCGCCAACCTGATGGCAAGTCAGGCGCGCCTGGACCAGATCAGGGTCAACCGCGGTCTGGCAGGCGCCGACAACCTGCGCCTGCGCCAGGCCCGCAACAAGCTGGCCCAGGCCGAGCTCAACCTCGCCTACAGCCAGGTGACGGCGCCCCAGGACGGCATAGTAACCAATATGCAGCTCAAGCAGGGCAGCTTCGCCGCCGCCGGCTCGCCCCTGCTGGCCCTGGTCTCTGACAAGGTGGATCTCATCGCCGATTTTCGCGAGAAGAGCCTGCGCAACGTCACGGCGGGGGCCAGGGCCCTGATCGCTTTCGACGGCAAGCCAGGCCAGATCTTCCAGGCCAAGGTCAGCAGTCTGGATGCCGGGGTCAGCGCCGGTCAGTTCGATGCCAACGGCCTGCTGGCCAGCCCGGTGGAATCGGATCGCTGGGTGCGTGATGCCCAGCGCCTGCGCCTGCACCTGACCCTGGATCAGATGCCCCAGGGCCTGCCCACCGGAGCCCGTGCCACCGTCCAGCTGCTGCCGGACAATGCCCTGACCGCCCTGTTTGCCCGCGGCCAGATCCGGTTGCTGAGCCTGCTGCACTACATCTACTGATGACGACCGGACGCCCATAATGGCAAGCACCCTGATCAATCCCACCCTCTGGCACAGGCCCCTGGCGGCCAACGAGCTGCGCCAATGCCTGCGCATCGCCTTCGGCAGCACCCTGGGCTTTCTGCTCTGCAAGCTGTTTGGCTGGAACTACGGGGTCTTCTTCACCGTGACCCCCATGCTGCTGCTCGGCATGATACCCGTGATGAACGGCCACGCCGCCCGCCAGCTCATCGCCGCCGCCGTGATGTGCGGACTGGAGGTGGGCCTGCTCGGCGGTCTGTTTGGCGCTCATCCCGCCCTGATGACCCCCGTCGCCTTCCTGCTGTTCGTCTATCGCTTCGCCGCCATGTCCCGGGGCAGCCTGTTTCTGTTTGGCGCCAACGGCGTGCTCAGTCTCAGCATCATGCTGCACTTTGCCAGCTACCCGGACACGGACTTGAACGATCTCATCTTCAGCAACCTCTGGGCCAGCGTGCTCTCCGTGCTCATCGCCTACCTGATGACAGCCCTGCTGCCTGACGTGGAGCCCAGACCCAGCCCAGCGAGCCAGCCCAAAGCGCCGCACCGGATGCGCCACGAGGCGCTGCTGGGGGCCGGGGTCGCCACCCTCTCCTTCCTCATATTCCAGATGTTCGACCTGCGCGACTCCATGTCCGCCCAGGCCACCACCCTGCTGGTGCTCTTCCCCATGCACTGGAACGGCGCCCTCGGTTATGCCAGGCGCCGGGCCATGGGCACCCTGCTCGGGGTCAGCTTCGGCATCCTGTGCCAGCTGGTGCTCTATGACTGGTCCGGGCAGCTGATCCTGGTCGCTCCCCTGCTCTGGCTCGGCGCCATGCTGTTCAGCCATGCCCACGTCAAGGAGGGGAGCGGCTCGGGAGTCGGTTTTGGCGCCCTTACCACCCTCGGCATCCTGTTCGGCCAGTATCTGACCCCGGGCAACGATCTGGTGTTCAGCGCCCTCTATCGGGTCAGCAGCATCCTCTTTGCCATCGTGGCCACCCTGCTGGCCTGCTACCTGCTGCACCACCTGCTTAACCGGTTCGAGGCGACCCGCTTCGGCCACTGACTACTGTGATGAGCCCATGGATGAGCTTGCTTTTTGCCCCGATCATCGGGGCTTTTTTTGGCCACAGGCCAGGCCCGGAGCGAGGGGGAAACGTCACGACTCGACCAGGGGTTTGCCCCTGCCCCTTGCCTGAGCCGCCCGCTCTGTTAGGCTTTACCCCAAGTGATGGGTTCAGTCGAACCTATACCGCACCATGGAGTCTTCATCGTGATATTTCTGCGCTTTTCTCTGCCGGGCGCCCTGCTGCTCGGCCTCGCGGGCTGTGCCCCGGCTCCCCACTCCCTCACCGTCACAGGTGGCGCCCCAATAGCCTATCAGTGTGCCAACGACCAGAAGGTGCAGGTGAGCTACTACGCCCTCTCTGACGACAGCCTCAACTTCATCAAGCTCGCGCTGCCCAATGGCAAGGATTACACCCTGCCCCAGGTGGTGTCTGCCTCTGGCGCCCGCTATACCGATGAGCACGAGGCCGTCTGGTGGAACAAGGGGAACGAAGGCTTCGTCGAGGTGAGGGGCGAGCAGGGTGAATGGCAGAGCGCCTACACCGACTGCAAGCAGCAATGAGCCCAAGGGCCCACGGACAGCAAAAAGGCCAACCCCCGGGTTGGCCTTTTCGTTGCTTCTGCCCTGTCGTGGCTCAGGCGCGTTTGTCCGTCACCACCAGCCAGAGCGCATGGACCATGCCGGGCAGGCCGCCGAGCAGGGTCAGCACTATGTTGATGAGGAAGTGGAGGCTGAAGCCCACCTGGATAAAGGCGCTGACAGGGGGCAGAAAGATGGCCAGCAGGATCTTGAGCAGATTGTTCATGGCGTTCCTCATGAAAGAGCGATTCGGGTTGGCCTAACCATAAACATCCCTGGCCTCAACTGCAAACCTGACAGGGGATCCGCTCCCCCTGTTGCGCCCGCCAGAGCGCGAGATCGTGAATGATCTGGTTGCTGCTGCCGCGCCAGAGCAGGCCGGGGTCCGCCAGCCCTTTCTCGAACTTGCCGTCCACCAGCACATCCAGTAAGCAAACCAGCTCACGCTGGGCTGGAGTGAGCTCGCCAAGCAGATAGCCGGTCCAGCACCAGATGTCCTTGCCGGGGCACTCGGCCCGCACCCGCCGCACCAGCGCCAGCACATGCGGCACGTTGGCGGGGTGGAGCGGATCGCCGCCCGAGAGCGACAGACCTCGCCGCTTGATGCGTGGATCCTTGAGATCCCTGATGACGCGATCGCTCATGGCCTCATCGAACGGCTTGCCACCATCGAGGCGCCAGGTGCTCTGGTTGTAGCAGCCCGGGCACTGGTGCTCGCAGCCCGACACGAACAGGGTGGCCCGGGTGCCGGGGCCGTTCACCACATCGACCGGGTAGTACTGGTGGTAGTGCATCTTCTCTCTCTATTTCAGCCCCCTCATCCCCAGCCCTTCTCCCGCAAGGGGAGAAGGGAGCTGATCGTCGCCAACAGCTCCTCGATCGGCCCCCTCTCCCCTGGGATAGGGGCCGACTTGCCCCTTGTTAAGGGGAGGCTGGGATCCGCTCTGGACTCACATATGCTTGACCCGGCGCTTCACCTCTTCCTGCTTGCCCGCATTGAAGGGGCGCGCATCCGGGCTGCCGAGGTAGCCGCACACCCGGCGGGTCACCGACACCTTGGCCGGGTCATGGTTGCCGCAGCGCGGGCAGGTGAAGCCCTTGGAGGTGCATTCGAACTCGCCGGTAAAGCCGCAGTCGTAGCACTCGTCTATGGGGGTGTTGGTGCCGTAGTAGGGCACCTTGTCGTAGCTGTAGTCCCAGACGTTCTCGAGCGCCTCCAGGTTGTGCTGGATGTTGGGGTACTCGCCGTAGCAGATGAAGCCGCCGCTGGCGATGGGCGGATAGGGCGCCTCGAAGTCCAGCTTGTCGTAAGGGTTTACCTGCTTCTCCACGTCCAGGTGGAAGCTGTTGGTGTAGTAGCCCTTGTCGGTCACCCCGGCCACCACGCCAAACTCCTTGGCGTCGATGCGGCAGAAGCGGGTGCAGAGATTCTCGCTCGGGGTGGAGTAGAGGCTGAAGCCGTAGCCGGTTTCCTCCTTCCACTGGTCGGTGGCCGCCTTGAGGCGGGCGATGATGGCGATGGCCTTCTGGCGCAGGGTCTCGCTGTCGAACAGATGAGTCTGCGTGCCGAATAGGGCGTTGATGGTCTCGTGCACTCCTATGTAGCCGAGCGAGATGGAGGCGCGGCCATGTTTGAAGATCTCGCTGACGTTGTCGTCGGCCTTGAGGCGCACGCCGCAGGCCCCTTCCATGTAGAGGATGGGGGCAACCCGCGCCTTGACGCCGTCCAGTCGCTTGATGCGGTACATGAGCGCCGTCCTGGCCACCCGCAGTGCCGCATCCAGCTTGTCCCAGAAATCCGCCTCGTCGCGGGACTTGAGCGCGATGCGCGGCAGGTTGAGGCTCACCACCCCTATGTTGTTGCGCCCTTCATGAATAAGCTCGCCATTCTCCTCGTAGGCACCGAGGAAGGAGCGGCAGCCCATGGGGGTCTTGAAGGAGCCGGTCACCTTCACCACCTGGTCATGGTTGAGGATGTCCGGATACATCCGCTTGGAGGCACACTCCAGCGCCAGCTGCTTGATGTCGTAGTTGGGATCGCCCTGCTTGTGGTTGAGGCCATCCTTGATGGCGAACACCAGTTTCGGGAAGACGGCGGTCTTCTTGTTCTTGCCAAGGCCGGCGATGCGGTTGCCGAGAATGGCACGCTGGATGAGACGCGACTCCCAGCTGTCGCCGAGGCCGAAGCCGAAGGTGACAAACGGCGTCTGACCGTTGGCGGTGTGCAGGGTGTTGACCTCGTACTCCAGGGACTGGAAGGCGTCGTAGCACTCCTTCTCGGTGCGGGCCATGGCGTAGGCATCCACGTCGCTGATGCCCCACTCCTCGGCCACTTCCCTGTGCTTCTGCCAGCTGATGGTCACATAGGGAGCCAGCACCTCGTCGATGCGGTTGATGGTGGTGCCGCCATAGATGTGGCTCGCCACCTGGGCGATGATCTGGGCGGTCACCGCGGTGGCCGTGCTGATGGATTTTGGGGTGTCTATCTCGGCGTTGCCCATCTTGAAGCCGTGGGTCAGCATCCCCTGCAGGTCGATCAGCATGCAGTTGAACATGGGGAAGAAGGGGGAGTAGTCGAGATCGTGGAAGTGCAGATCGCCGCTCTCGTGGGCCTGCACCACCTCGCGGGGCAGCATGTGGCTGATGGCGTAGTGCTTGGCGACTATGCCCGCCAGCAGGTCGCGCTGGGTCGGGATCACCTTGGAATCCTTGTTGGCGTTCTCGTTGAGCAGGGCCGCGTTGGTCTGCTCCACCAGACCGCGGATCTCCTGAGCCAGCCGGCCGCGGGCCTCGCGGGCCTGATCCCGGTCGTGACGGTACTCGATGTAGGCGCGGGCGATGGCCTTGTCGTCGGACGCCATCAGATGGTTCTCGACCCGGTTCTGGATCTCGTGGATGTCCACCTCGCCCCGCCCTTCCAGCTCCTGGCTGACCGCGCCTGAGATGCGCAGTGCCAGCGCCGGATTGGCCTGATTGACCGCTTCCGCCGCCCGGCTCACCGCCTCGGCGATCAGCTGGCCATTGAATGGTGCGCGACATCCATCACGTTTGATCACAACCGGTTTCATCTCTTATCCCCGCAAAAATGGTCGTATCGGGTCGACCCGATGAGCGATGCCAGCCCACCCGGCTCACGAGGGCGAGGCGGGGCCAGCCGGGCCTCTGACCCTGGCTGGCATCTGGCAGATGCTGGCGTTATCCACAGCTTACAAACACAATATATAGGTTATTTTTTTCTTTAATGCCCTATATGTGGTGGCTATTAGGCCCCAAAGCCGGTTCCGCTTTCTTGATCCAGAACAGGTTTTCCGCCAGCTGCTCAGTTCGAAATCAGACCCAAAGGGGTTCAGACTACATCCAGGCCAGACCCTGCTTGGCCCGGGCGCCGATCCCCCTATCGCGCTTTTTCCAGGCCTTCCCTTGTGCGTCGTGACGGCGCCATCCTGTCACCCCCCTGTCGTCATTCCTGCTCCTGCGGCCAGCAGAAACAACAGACCCGGCCTGGGCCGGGTCTGTTGTCATCGTGAAGAGAGGGAGATCAGGACTGGAGCGCCGCCTGCAGCTCGGCCTCGGTCCAGATGGTGATGCCAAGCTCCTGGGCCTTGGCCAGCTTGGAGCCGGCGGCCTCCCCTGCCACCAGCACGTCCGTCTTGGCCGAGACCGAGCCCGCCACCTTGGCCCCCAGCGCCTGCAGCGCCGCCTTGGCGTCATTGCGCGAGAGCTGGGTGAGGGTGCCGGTCAGCACGAAGGTCTTGCCGGCGAAGGGTTGCTCCCCTGCCTCCTTCCTCTCGATGGCGGGCCAGTGGATACCGGCCGCCAGCAGGGCGTCCAGCACCTCCATGTTGTGGGGTTGGCGCAGGAAGAAGTAGACGTGCTTGGCCACCACGTCCCCCACGTCCGGCACGGCCAGCAGCTGCTCCACGCTCGCCTCCCGCAGCGCCTCCAGGGTGAGGAAGTGGTTGGCAAGGTTCAGCGCCGTCGCCTCCCCCACCTCGCGGATCCCCAGAGCAAACAGGAAGCGGGGCAGGGTGGTGCTGCGGGCCTTGTCGATGGCCGCCACCAGATTGAGGGCGGATTTGGGCCCCATCCGCTCGAGGCCGGCCAGCTGGATGGCATTGAGGCTGAACAGGTCCGCGGGGGTCTTGATCATCCCCTTGTCCACCAGCTGATCCACTATCTTGTCCCCCAGGCCATCCACGTCCATGGCGCGCCGCGCCGCGAAATGCTTGATGGCGGCGGCGCGCTGGGCCTCGCAGAACAGGCCGCCGGCGCAGCGGGCCACCGCCTCCCCTTCCAGCCGCTCCACCGCCGAGCCGCACACGGGGCACTCGGTCGGGAAGAGGATAGCGCGGGCATCACCTGGGCGCTTCGCCTCCACCACGGCCACTATCTGCGGGATCACGTCCCCCGCCCGGCGCACTATCACGGTGTCGCCTATCATGACGCCGAGACGCTCGATCTCGTCGGCATTGTGCAGGGTGGCGTTGGAGACGGTGACGCCGCCGACGAACACGGGCTTGAGCTTGGCCACCGGGGTGATGGCACCGGTGCGCCCCACCTGGAACTCTACGTTCTCAAGCTCCGTCATCTCCTCCTCGGCCGGAAACTTGTGGGCGGTGGCCCAGCGCGGCGCCCGGGCCACGAAACCCAGCTCCTGTTGCAGCGCTATGTCGTCCACCTTGTAGACCACGCCGTCAATTTCATAGGCCAGCTCGCCGCGGCGGGCCAGGATGTCGTCGTGAAAGGCCTGACAACCGGCCGCCCCTTCCATCAACTTCACCTCTGGGCTGAGCGGCAGCCCCCAGGCCTTGAGCTGATTGAGACGAGCGAAGTGGGAGTCCCCCAGTTCATCGCCGCCGACCCCCACGCCGTAGGCATAAAAACTCAGGGGACGGCTCGCCGTGATGCGGGAATCGAGCTGGCGCAGGCTGCCGGCGGCGGCGTTGCGCGGGTTGACGAACACCTTCTCCCCGGCGGCCAGGGCTTTCTCGTTCATGGCCGCGAAGCCGGCCCTGGGCATGAAGACCTCCCCCCGCACCTCCAGCCTCGCTGGCCAGCCGCTGCCCCGCAGGGAGAGCGGAATGGCCTTGATGGTACGCACGTTCTCGGTGATCTCCTCCCCCGTGGTGCCATCCCCCCGGGTGGCGGCCTGCACCAGCTGACCGTCCACATAGAGCAGGCTCACCGCCAGGCCATCGAGCTTGGGCTCGCAGCAGAAGGTGAAGGTCAGCTCCCGCTTGAGGCGATCCTTCATGCGCTGCTCGAACGCCTGCAGCTCCTCGCCGCTGAACACGTTGTCCAGGCTCAGCATGGGGATCTCGTGGCGCACCTGTCTGAAGGCCGAGAGTGGCGCACCGCCGACCCTGGCACTGGGGGACGAGGGGGTCTTCAGCTCGGGGTGCTCGGCCTCGAGGGCGATCAGCTCGCGCATCAGGCGATCGTATTCGGCGTCCGGCACAGTGGGGTTATCCAGCACGTAATACTGGTGGCCGTAGTCATTAAGCAGTTCACACAGCTGGCTGTGGCGGGAGAGGGGCTCGCTCATGAAAAAGTCTCGAAGTGTGATGAAAAATCCAGGCCGGGGCAGAAACAAAAATGCGGCACCTGGGTACCGCACTCTTGCTCTTGCAGACCCCGGGGAGTCTTAGTCGCGGCCCGCCTCGAAGGCGGCCAGCTCGCGGCGATAACGGGCTATGGTCTCGTCGCTCAAGGGGCTGCGCTCCATGTCGGTCAGCATGGCATCCAGATCGCTGGCCAGCTGATCGGCGGCCTGCAACATGTGTTCGAAGGCAAACGCCACATTGCTGCGCAGGGGCAACTGCATGAAGAGGGACACGCCCGGGGTGCTGAACTGCTCCATCCGGTAGGGATTGAAGGTGCCCGGCTTGACCATGTTGATCATGGAGAAGAGCACCTCGCCATGACCATCCAGCCCCTCGTGGCGGTGGAAGATGTCCATCTCGCCAAACTTGAACGCCAGGGATTGCAGGGAGGCGAGCAGGGCGGCCCCTTGCAGCTCCTGACCAGGACGGGCCATCAGGTTGATGACATAGACATCCTGCCAGATTTTCTCTACCGGGGCGCGTACCGGCTCGGGCTCGTCATAGACGGGGGCCTGAACGGGGGCGACGCGTTCGCTCCGGGTCTCGATCTGGGGCGCTCGTTCGGCGACGGGCTCGGCAGCCTGACGGGGTTGGGCCCGGGGCGCCTCGCCAAAGCTGAGGCCGCTGGTGTAATCGGGCTCGCTCTGGGTCTCATCATCGAACGGCTGCATGGCAGGTTCGCGCTGGGGACGGGAGCGGTAGACCGGGGTGCGACGATTGACCTGGGCAGGCTTGCGCTGCGGCTCGGGAGGCACTGTCTCCAGCACAGGCTCCTCCATCTCCTCTTCCTCTTCATAGGCGGGAGGGGGGGCGACCGGGCGAGCGACGGGTTTGCGCGGGGCGGGCGGCGGCAGCTCGTCCTCATCCTCGTCATCGAGATACTGGCTGCGCGGGACGGCTTCGCTCTGCAGCTTGGGTTCGGCGCGGCGGCCAGCACTGACCACGCGTACCTGACCGATGCCATCGCTGTCGAAGGCATCGCTGTCACGATCCCGTGTTTTGCTGTCCATCCGGTTCAAGGGTTTCTCCTTGATCGGGGACTGACGATTCTTCCTGTTGCTCCACAACCCGTGAATGAGCAATGCCGCAATGGCAATCCCGCCCAAGGCGACCAAGATGTAACGCAATTCCTGCATTAGCTGCTTCTCTTTCTAGTTTTGCTCAGCCAAAGCGACGGCTTCACCGATATCGACCGATACGATGCGAGAAACCCCGGGCTCTTGCATCGTTACGCCGACCAGTTGTTCGGCCATCTCCATGGAGACCTTGTTATGACTGATATAAATGAACTGTACTGTGCTCGACATCTCTTTGACAAGAGAACAGAAGCGACCGACGTTCACTTCATCGAGCGGAGCATCCACCTCATCCAGCATGCAAAATGGCGCCGGATTGAGTCTGAAGATGGCAAAAACCAGCGCCAGCGCGGTCAAGGCCTTCTCCCCCCCGGAAAGCAGGGCAATGGTAGCATTCTTCTTGCCCGGAGGTCTTGCCATGATGCTCACCCCTGCCTCCAAAAGATCGTCGGAGGTGAGTTCCAGCCAGGCACTCCCGCCCCCAAACACCTTGGGGAACAGGGATTTTAAATCTTCATTGACCTTATCGAAAGTGTCACGGAAGCGTATTTGTGTCTCTTTATCAATTCTTTTAATGGCTTGGCTCAAAGTTTCCAGCGCCTGTTCGAGATCCTGACACTGATCTTCCAGGTACCCGGCCCGGCTCTTCGCCTCTTCATATTCCCCGAGGGCGGCCAGGTTGATGGCCCCCAGCGCCTCCACCTGCCCCTCCAGGGTCTGGATCTCCTGGCGCAGGGCGGTGCGGTTGGCGGCGATCAGCGCCGCCTGATCGAGGTCGATCAGGCGCACCCCCAGCTCCTCGAGCTGCTCGTGCAGCCCCTGCCTGCGGGTGAGATTGCGCTCGCGCTCCAGACGCAGCTGGGCCAGCTGCTCTTGCAGGGTCACCATCTGCGCCCGATCCCGGCTGCGGGCCTGCTCCAGCTCGGCCAGCTCCTGATCCAGGCGGGCGATACGCTGATGACAGGCCAGTTGGGCCTCTTCGAGGGCCCGTTGCTCGCCGAGCAGGGGCGACAATTCCTGACTCTCCTGCGGCTGCGGCGCCTTGAGCTGCGCCAATTCCAGCCCGAGTCGGGCCAGTTCCTGCTCTCCCAGGGCGATGAGCTGGCTCAGGTTCTGTTTTTCCAGCAGCAGGCGCTGGCATTGTCCCTGCTGCTGCTCACGGCGCCCCCGCACCGCCTCCAGATCCTGCTCGGCCCGCAGTGCCTGTTCCTCGAGCAGGCGCCGCTGTGCCTGCTGTGCCTCCCCCTGGGCCAGATGTTCCTGCCACTGGGCATCGGCCAGCTCGTGGGCCTGGGTGAGGGCTTCGCCGCGGCTGGCCTCGGCGGCCTGCTCGGCGTCGAGGCGACTCAGCTCTTCCCCGAGCTGGCCCAGGCGCAGCAGACGCTCCTGACGCTGGCCCTGCTGCTGGCTCCAGGCTTCCCGCAGCTGCTGCCACTGCTGCTCCTGCTCGCGCAGGGCACGCTGGCTCGCCTCAACGGCGCCGTGCAGCTGGGCGCGATCGCCATCGGCTCCCCCCAACTCGGCATTCAGCCGGGCCAGCGCCTGTTCCCCTGCGGCCAGCTCGGTGTGCAACCGCTCACGTTCCCCCAGCAGCGCCAGGGTGCCGAGGGCGCCGCCCTGACCGAGATCGGCCCAGTTGGGGCCAAACCAGTCTCCCGCCGGGGTCAGTACCGACTCACCGGCCAGGAGCGATGGCTGGCGGGCCAGTGCCGCCTGCCTGTCATCGGCCAGCCAGATGACGTTGAGGAAGGCGGGGATGTGCTCCCCCTCCAGCCGGGCCGCCAGGGTACCTGGCACCGCTGGGTGGGCAGGGCCTATCCAGAGCCCGTCTTGCTCCAGGTTGCACTCATCCCCCGGCTGGGCGGTGAGCCAGCGCCCGAGCACCTTGTCCAGGGCCTGGGCCCACTCGGGGGCGATCTGCAGCCGGTCCGCCAGGGTGGCCCCCGCCATCTGCTCTCCCAAAATCTGATCAAGGGTGGCGAGGCGGGCACCGAGTTCCCGCAGCAGACCGCCCTGGCGATCCCGCTCTCCCTTGAGCGTCTCGTGGCGGGCCACACCGGCCTGCCACTGCGCCTCCAGCTCCTCATGACGGGCCCGGGAGAGCGCCAGCTCCTCCGACAGGGCATCCAGTCGAGGCTGCAGATCCGGCTGCTGGCCGAGGGCGTCCCCCTGCGCCTCCTCGAGCTTGAGGCGGGCGAGCCGGGTCCTGGCCTGCAACTCCTGCAGACCCTGTTGCTGGGTGCGGATCTGGTTGAGCTGGGTTTGCAGCTGCCCCTGACGCTGCTGCCACAGCTGTTGCCGGCCCCTGGCTCCCTCGAGGGCCTCGCTCGCCGCCAGTCGTCGTGCCTGCTGTTCGGTGAGCAACTGCTCACACTGCTCGAGGCGGGCCTCTTCCTGCTCGGCGCTCAGGGCAAGATTTGCCTGGGCCTCATGCTGCTCGGCCAGCCGACCCTTGAGCCCCTCGATCCGCTCGCTCAGGGCGCCATGGCGAGCCTGCCAGTCGCGGCCCAGCTCGTCTCGGTGCAATTGCTGCTGCTCAAGCCGGGCGATGGCCTGGCCGCCGAGGAAGAGTTGCTGCTGACGCGCCGTCTGCTCGGCCTGGGCCTCCTGGCGGGCCACCGACAGACCGATGTGACGACTGTCATCCTGGCTGCGTCTGGCATCGAGGGCGGCGATGGCAAGCTCCACCTTGCCCAGCTCCTCCTTGGCCTGGGCCAGCCGGGTCTCCAGCGCCCACAGCTCGGAGCCGATGAGCTCGGCGCGGGCGGCGCGCGAGCGGCTCTTGAGCCGGGTGTAGCGTTCGGCGGTCTCGGCCTGGGATTTGAGGTGTTCGAGGCGCGACCCCAGCTCGCCGCGAATGTCGCCGAGGCGCTCCAGGTTCTCCTGGGTGTGGCGGATGCGCAGCTCGGTTTCCCGACGCCGCTCCTTGTAGCGGGAGACCCCGGCGGCCTCCTCCATGAACAGTTTGAGATCGGCGGGGCGCGACTCCACCAGCCGGCTGACAGTGCCCTGCTCTATGATGGCGTAGCTGCGCGGACCCAGGCCCGTGCCGAGGAAGAGGTCGGTGACATCCTTGCGGCGGCACTTCTGGCCGTTGATCTCGTAGTGGTTGGAGCCGTCCCGCAGCACCTCCCGGCGCACCGAGATCTCGCTGAAGCGGCCAAATTCACCGGGCACCCGGTTGTGGGGATTGTCGAACACCAGTTCGACCGAGGCGCGGCCATGGGCGCTGCGGTTGAGGGAGCCGTTGAAGATGACGTCGGTCATGTTCTCGCCGCGCAGATGGCGGGCCGAACTCTCCCCCAGCACCCAGCGCACCGCGTCGATGACGTTGGACTTTCCGCAGCCATTGGGGCCCACTACGGCGGTCATGTCGGCACTGAGCACTATCTTGGTCGGCTCGACAAACGACTTGAAGCCGGCGAGCTTGATCAATTTCAGACGCATGGGGGCCTATATCCGGGCTAAATAGTGGGGAGGCGGGCTGGCGACTTTACCAAATCAACGGCTTGTTTGTAATATGCAGGCTGTTTCCTGTCACGGATGGAGCTCAGATGAGCCAATCACGCCCCCTAGTCAAAGACTCTATCAGCGGTGCAGACTACTTCCTGCGAGGTTTCTCGCTGATCCGCCAGCCGGGGATCCGCACCTTCGTGCTGATCCCCCTGCTGGTCAACTTCGTGTTGTTTGCCGGTGCCTTCTACGCCCTCTTGCTGCAACTGGACGGCCTGTTTGCCTGGTTGCACCAGCAGATCCCGAGCTGGCTCTCCTGGCTCGATTATCTGCTCTGGCCCATCGCCCTGCTCACCATACTGGTGGTCTTCTCCTTCCTGTTCAGCTCGGTGGCAAACTGGGTGGCCGCCCCCTTCAACGGTCTGCTGGCCGAGAAGGTGGAGCAGCAGCTCACCGGGCAGGCCAGCGCCGAGACGGGCATGCTCGACATCGTCAAGGATGTGCCGCGCACCTTCGGCCGTGAATGGAAGAAGCTCAAATACTATCTGCCCAAGGCGATCGGCTGCCTGATCCTGTTCCTGATCCCCGTGGTCGGCCAGACCCTGGCCCCCCTGCTCTGGTTCCTGTTCAGCGCCTGGATGATGGCGATCCAGTATGTGGATTATCCGTTCGACAACCACAAGATCGACTTCATCACCATGCGCGATGCCTTGAAGCAGCGCCGCGGCAAGTGCCTGAGCTTCGGCGCTCTGGTGACCCTCTTCTCCGCCATTCCGGTGGTGAACCTGTTCGTCATGCCGGTGGCCATCTGTGGCGCTACCGCCATGTGGGTGGATCAGTACCGGGATGAACAGCTCGGACGCTGAGGCGATGACGACATGAGAAAAAGAGGGGGCGACAGCCCCCTTTTCATTACTTAATCTAATGTGAATATGGTGTCGCTTGTAGGGACTGCGCAGGATTGTTAGGATGCGGGCCTTTCTTTAATCCCGGGTATTTCTCATGTTACATGCACTCTTCCTGCTCGGCCTGGTGGCCGAGGGAATGACGGGGGCCCTGGCGGCGGGTCGCAGGCGGATGGACTTGTTTGGCGTTGTCATCATCGCCTCGGCCACGGCCATCGGTGGCGGCACCATACGGGATGTGCTGCTCGGTCACTACCCCCTGCTCTGGGTCGAGCATCCCCACTATGTGGTGCTGGTGGCGGGGGCCGCCCTGCTCAGCGTCATCTGCGCGCCCCTGATGCGCTACCTCGGCAAGCTGTTCATGGCCCTTGATGCCCTGGGACTGGTGGTCTTCTCCATCTTCGGGGCGGCCCGGGCTCTGGAGATGGGCCACGGCGCCGGTATCGCCTGCATCATGGCGGTGGTGACCGGGGTGTTTGGCGGTGTGTTGCGGGACCTGCTCTGCCAGCGCATTCCCCTGGTGTTCAGACGCGAGCTCTATGCCGGCGTCTCCCTCATCACCGCCGGGCTCTATTGCCTGGCCCTCGAGCAGGGTCTGCCCAACGACTGGGCGGCGTTCGGTGCCATCGGCATCGGCTTCGTGCTGCGGCTGCTGGCGGTGCGCTTCAAGTGGGGACTGCCCACCTTCAACTACCAGTACGCCTCCCACTGAGGGATGGCGAGCAACAAAAAAGCGCCTGACGGCGCTTTTTTGTTGCTCGGGGCTACTTGATCCCTTCCGAGCTGAAGAAGGTCGCCTTGTCGGCGATGAACCGGATCTTGATGTTCTGCTCGGCGTCGCCCCAGACACAGCTGGTGGTGCCGAGCACGTCGTCACAACTGTCCGCCTTGCCGAGGATGGCACTGGCCTGGCTGTAGCTGATCCCCATCTCCAGCTTCTCATAGTTGTCACGGTTGACCTTGCTGCAACCCGTCAACGCCAGGGCCATCAAGGCACCTATCAGGATCTGCTTCATCTCGTTCTCCTCTTCTGGTGAGCGCAAAGCCTAGCAGGCCGGTCCCGCCCCTGTCAGCAAATAAGGCCGAATGAGTCTACCAACTGCGGGCCGGGCCGGTATCGAGGTGAACGAAATTGTCGCTGGGGTAGTAACCCACCCCGCCCACCTTGAGCTGCAGCGCCGCCTTGTGCAGGTGGGCGAGCTGCACCCCTTGCAGCCGCACATCGACCGCCTGGCCCAGGGTGTGATAGCTGCGCTTGGCAACCCCCTTGCTCCGTCTGTGCTTGGCGGCATTGGTGGCGGGGGAACGGTAACCCGAGATGAGCTGGATCTCGCCCCTGTGGCCGAGGCGTTGCTGCAACAGGAAGAGCTGATCGAACAGCTTGCGATCCATGTTGAACACCTCGTCCCGCCTGTAGTCACGCAGCAGGTGATTGAGTTCGGCCAGACCATCGGGCAGGTAACGCCCCTGCTCCCAGTAGCTTGCCTTGACCCGCTCGCCGGTATTGAGGTTGAAGAAGCTCAGCTCGCGGCTGTGGGTGCTGCGGCTCGCCAGGGCCGGAAAGGAGAGCAGGCTGGCGCCCATCGCACAACCGGCCCCCAACAGCAGGCGGCGTCGGCTTATCTCTGTGTCGAGCATGTCGGCTCCGTCCGTATGTGAATGAATTTGATACAACCGCTCGAACTTACCCGCCGCCTCGCCCCCCTGTCAAACCCAAACCCGCCGACAAAAAGCCCGGCCGGGGCCGGGCTGTCGACTCTGTGTGCGGGATCACAAGAGTTGGGGCTGGAAGCTGACTCGATCAAATCCATAGATGTCGCTGCGCAGCTGCTGGCGCCCGTCACTGTCGATCCAGCTGCTCCAGTAGACGGTAAACACAGGGGTCGGCGTGCTGAGGGGCAACCACTTGGTCTTCTCCTCTTTCAACAGGCTGGCCACCTTGTCCGGCTGGTAACGGGAGTCGGCCAGCAGCAGTTCGGCCAGATCATCGGCATGTTCGACCCGGATGCAGCCCGAGCTGAAGGCCCGTGCCCCCTGCTCGAACAAGCGCTTGCCCGGAGTGGAGTGGAGATAGATGGCGTCATTGTTGGGCAGGTAGAACTTGTAACGACCCAGGGCATTGTGGTCCCCCGGTTTTTGCCGCAGCCGGTAGGGGAAGCCCTCGGCCAGGGCCTGGTGCCACTGCTCCTCGGTGAAGTAGAGGGGATTGCCTGCACTGTCCGTCACCTCGAACCGCTCCCGGGCAAGATAACCCGGATCCCGGCTCAGCTTGGGCAGTATGTCCTTGCTCAGGATGGATCTGGGCACATGCCAGGCGGGGTTGAGCACCACTGAGCGGATCTCGCTGGCGAGGATGGGGGTCTCCCGCTGCTCCTTGCCGACGATGACCCGGCTGGTGAACACCTCGCTCCCCCCCTGCACCACGCTCAGCCGATAGTCGGGAATATTGACCAGCACGTAACGGCTGCCCACCAGGTGATCCACCAGATCCCGCCGCCAGAGATTGCGCAGCAGCAGGCTGGCGCGCACCACTGGGCCCGTGTTGAGCCAGGCCAGGGTGCGGCGACCTATGATGCCGTCTGCGGTCAGGCCGTGACGGCCCTGAAACAGCCTGATCGCCTGCTCGGTCTCGGGATCATAGCGCTCGTCCTCGTGGGCGGGGGCGATATCGCCGAGTTCGTTGAGCATGGCGCGGATCTGCCCGAGTGCGGGGGAGGGCTCGCCCAGCCTCAGGGTCGGCATGGCGAGAGTCGGCCAGTCCCTGGCCATGGGCAGGGCAAGCAGGCGCGCCACCTGGGCCCGCACCGCATCGTATTCCGCCACCTGGGGACGCAGGCTCATGACTTGTTCGAGCAGATCGCCTCCCTCCGGCGGCAGGATCGGAGGCAGGGAGAGATCCAGCTTGCGGGTCTTGAGCTGCTCGCGCGCGACGAGATCCATGGCACGCCACCCTTGCTGGAAGCGGGCCAGCTTGCCAAATGCCTCGTCATAGAGGGGACCACGCTCCTGCTCTGGGGTAGCCTTGAGCCGCTGCCACAAGGGCTTGAACTCGGGGTGCAGCTGGGCCAGCACCGCCTCCTGCAGCTGCTGCTCCAGCTCGTGCCTGGCCTGCTCGGCCCTGGCATCCTGGTACCACTCATGGGTTCCGCTTGCCGCACTCACCACCACGGCGGTTTCGGTGGCCTGCGCCTGCCCCAGCGGCCAGCACCCCAGCCACATCAGGTTTGCCAATGCCAACCAATACTTCTTTGCCATGTGAACCTCAATTCATCCGAACATTGCTTGCAATCGATACGGCCTGACTGTCTGCCCATGATGCGACAATCGGCGCAAGCTGGCTAGCGCACCCGGGTATAGCGCCGCCAGATCCGCTCATAGTCACTGGTTGCCTTGAAGGCAGCCAGAGCCTGGTTGAACTGCGCCAGGAAGTGGGCAGAGACAGTTTGCCGACTCAGCATAAAGTAGCTCGGCGACTCATACACCACCATGGGATGGTACGAGAACTGGCCTTCCATCCCCTCCTTGCCGAGCCCGCTGGGGGTCGCCAGCATGTCCCCAAGGAATCCGTCGATGCGGCCCCGAGCCAGCTTGACGTAATTCTGCTTGTCGCTCACCGCGCTCACCTGCCCGGGATAGCGGGCGAGCAAGGCCATCACCTCATCACCGTAAAAGTAATCCTTGGTGATCCCCAGCCGGTACCCCTTGGCCAGCCAGGTCGCCAGATCCTGCTCCTGATACACCTTGCCCTGCCGCACCCACAGCAGGGTACGCCCCGGGTTGTAGGGATCGGAAAAATAGGCATAACGGGCACGTTCATCGTTCATGTTGGCTTCCATCGCCACATCGATCTCGCCGTACTCCAGCCCATGGAGCACCCGCTTCCACGGCAGCTCCAGATAGGTGACCTCGCAGCCCATTCTGGCCAGCACGGCAGACAGCACCTCGGCCGCGTAGCCGTGCACCCGGGACGGCGGCGGCGCCTCACGGTAGTGATAAGGGGGCCAATCGTCGAACCCGACCCGCAGCGGGGACGCGCATTCGGTTGCCGCCAGCAAGGCCGGTGACAACAACAAGACGATCAGGGGGAGAAACAAGCGGTTCATGGGCCATCCTTGCGCAAGAGTGAGTCCATCATAAAGGGAGAAAGATGACATGGCGACTGCCACCGCCGAAAAACAGGTGTCAGGCCATGACGCACCCTTGCCCTTCGGCCAGGAGGCGCTCCACGGCCCGGGGGCCCGTCATATGGCGCCTCCGGGGAGATAAACCCATATGAAGCCTGGTCTGCCCGTCCCCCGAGAGGTGGCGAGCCTGGTTGGCCTGGGGCTAGGCTGGGGTTAATATGTGACCAAATATTTTTTTGTGATCCACTATGCTTTTTTTGCAATTGGATTAGCATATGCGCGGTTAGCCCCGCCACAGGCCGTAGAGAGCAATATGACTTACAAAAAGTTCGGATTCATCACAGCCATCCTCGCCTTGAGCGGCTTTTATCTCTACACCCTCTATCTGGCTGCCCACCCCGACGTGAGCCTGGCCTACCGCCTCTATTACCTGGAAGGCAAGACCCGCTTCTGGGAACACAATTCCAGCATGACCTATCGGGTGGGCAACGAGCTCAACCTGACCAAGCCGAGCCGTTTTCTCTCAAGCGAAGGCTGGGCCAAGAAGCCGAGCGAACAAGGCACCCAGCTCAGCGGCCAGGGCGGCCTCTACTTCCTGCTGCCCCAGCGCGGCGCGGCCCACACCCTGACGGTCCAGGCGCGCATCAACAGCCCCGAGGCGGGCGCCCTGCTCAAGGTCGCCATGGGCAATGACTTCGTCACCACGGTCAAGCTGGCCAAGGCGGGGCTGAACGAGATCAACTTCCGCCTGCCCGGTGAGGCCCTGAACCAGGATCCCCAGCAGCTCAACTTCCTGGCCCTGTCGACCGCCACCCCGCTCAATGTCGAATCACTGCGCCTGACCACAGAGCCCAGTCGCCCCCTTCTCCACTGAAGTCCCCGTTCTCCTATAAGGACAACCCCATGTCGCAAGCCGATTTCCGACTCTCTCTGGTCGTGCCCGTTTATAACGAGGAAGAGAGCATAGATGCCTTCATTGCCGCGATAGACACAGAACTTGCCTCCATCAGGGAGCACCTGGAGATCGTCTTCGTCAATGACGGCAGCCGTGACAGCACCCGCGAGGTGATCGAGCGGGCCATCGCCCGGGATCCACGCGTCACCCTGGTCAACCTGGCCCGCAACTTCGGCAAGGAGGCGGCCATGACCGCCGGTCTGCACCAGGCCCGCGGCGATGCCATGGTGCCCATGGATGTGGACTTGCAGGATCCCCCTGCCCTCATCCTGGAGTTCGTCAAGCTGTGGCAGAGCGGTGACTACGACACCGTCTACGGCATCCGGGTCGACCGCAGCGCCGACACCCCGATGAAGCGGATCACCGCCGGCGGCTTCTATCGCTTCTTCAACATGCTCTCCAGCACCACCAAGCTGCCGGAGAATGCCGGTGATTTTCGCCTGATCGATCGCCGGGTGGTGGAGGCGCTCAAGCAGCTGCCCGAGCGCAACCGCTTCATGAAAGGCCTGTTCGCCTGGGCCGGTTTTCGCGCCGTCGGTGTCCCCTACGAGCGCCCCGCCCGTCACGCCGGCGAGACCAAGTTCAACTACTGGAAGCTGTGGAACTTCGCCCTCGACGGTTTGATGAGCTTCTCCAGCTGGCCGCTGCGGGTGTGGAGCTATGTGGGGATCGGGGTCTCCTTCATCGCCTTCCTCTACATCCTCAAGATAGTGACCCAGGTGCTCTTCTTCGGCATCGACGTGCCCGGCTACGCCTCCCTGATGTCGGTGGTGCTTTTCCTCGGCGGCATCCAGCTGTTGTCGCTGGGCATCATAGGCGAGTACATAGGCCGCATGTTTGTGGAAGTGAAGCAGCGCCCCGTCTATCTGGTCGAAGGGGTCTATGGCCAATATGCCGCCGATGAGGCGGGCAAGCCCGCTGTGCGCAAGAGTCGGGCCAAGGCGGCCAAGCCGGTGCAATCCGCCCAGGACAGCGACGACAAGGAGCAGCAGACCCCATGATCTCCCGGGATGAATGCTGGCGTCTGGTGCGATTCGGTTTCGTCGGGGGAGGCGCCACCCTGGTGGATCTGGGCACCTCCTTCGCCCTGTTTCATGGCTGGCCGGGCATCAATGAACACCTGGTCACCACCCTCGCCTTCCTGATCGCCTTCTGGTTCTCCTTCTTCGGGCACAGGTACATCACCTTCCAGAAACAGGGGGCTGCCGGCAAGTTTCTGCTGGTGGCGCTCTTCTCCCTGGCGGTGCGCAACCTGATCCTGAGCGGCCTGCTGTTTGCCGGGCTCTCCGGCCTGCTGCCCGTGGTCATCGCCACCCTGACGGTGACCGTACTGACCTATGTTCTCTCCCGTATCTGGGTATTTGCCTGATGAGTGACCTGACCCTGTCCCAGGGGGCAAACGCCCCCTATCGCCCCTCCCTGCGCCTCGCTGGCCGGGACTGGCTGCTGATCCTTGCCGCCTTCTTCCTGAGCCGGCTCGCCCTGTACGGCATGGGCTACTTCGGTACCCAGCTTTACGGCCCCGATGTGGGCCCCTTCCAGGCCTATTGCCAGTTCGACTGCGTCTGGTTCCAGCGCATCATCGAAAATGGCTATGACCTCTACCCCCGCTGGCTCAGCAAGGGCAATGCGGCCAACTGGGCCTTCATGCCTCTCTACCCCATACTGGCCGGCAGCATCTCCAACCTGCTCGAGGTCGAGAGCCTGTTCGGCCTGATGCTGGTGGCCAACCTCGCCTTCTTCATCAGCCTGCCGCTGATGCTGCTGGTGTTGCGCCAGCTCAGGCTGGGGGACGATACCGCCCGCTTCGGGGTCTGGCTGCTCGCCTTCTCCCCCTTCTCCGCCTACTTCGTCTCGGGCTATACCGAGCCCATGTTCATGGCGCTCATGCTTGCCATGTTCCTGTTCGCCTATCGGGAACAGTGGCTCATGGTCGCCTTCCTCGGCATCTTCATCTCGGGGACCCGCAATCTGGGGGTGATGATGGTGTTCCCCGTGCTGATCCTGGCGCTGCAGGCCTACGGCTGGCGGGAGTTTTTCCGCTTCACCGAGCGCACCCTCAAGGTGGTGTTCACCCTCTGGCTGATCCCGTTTGGCCTGTTCGCCTACATGGTCTATCTGCACAACCTGGTGGGGGATGCCTTCGCCTTCAAGCACATCCAGGTCGCCTGGGGCCGTGAAATGGACAGCCCCCTGGACTGGTGGCTGAGCGGCTTCGAGCTGGGGGGACGCAAGGCCTATCTCTCCATCATGGTGATGTTTGGCTGGGCCCTGAACCTCTATCTGTTCAGCCAGAAGCGCTGGGCCGAGGCGACCCTGATGTTCATCTGCTGCACCATACCTCTGATGACGGGGCTCAACGCCATGCCGCGCTACATGTTCGGCCTCTACCCGACCCTGCTGGCCATCATACTGCTGACCCACCGCTGGCCCGCCCTGCGCCCGGCCGTGCTCTGCCTCTCCGGCATGGTGGCCTCCTTCATCGCGGTCGCCTTCGTCAACCACCTCTTCTTCACCGTCTGACCCAGAGGTAACGAAGAGAGCCATGGCTGAATGCCGGTCAAGGGACCGGCATTGTTCTGGCAGGCCTGCTCCCCCGCTTTGCCCCCGTCACACTTTCCCATCCTTGAAAACGTAACCAGGGTCACAGAGCTCACAGATCGGCATTTTGCCGATCCAAGGAGGCGAGTCCCCCTCCTAGAATGGGTGCTCATTCGAACTGCCCTGCTCAAGGAATGGCATATGCGTCCCTCGCTTCGCTTCTCTCCCCTGTGGCTCGCCCTGCTGGCCGGCCCGCTGCTTCCCCATCAGGTACTGGCCGCCCCCGAGGTTCGTCTCTATGTGGATGGCGAGCCGGTCGGCGACGCCGTGACGCTGGACAAGGGCATGATCACCCTGACCCATCCCCTGACCAAGGGCAGCCACCAGATCCGCATCGGCGATGCCGGCAACCGCTGCGGCACCAGCTTCGGGCCCACCGAGGCGAGGCCCCTCCCCTTCGGCACCGCCCAGCCCATGGACAAGTGCGCCAAGGGGACAAGTTTCACCCTGAGAGTCGTTCTGGCGGGGGACTACGAGTTCAGCTTCAACCCCGATACCCCCAGCCTCAAGGTGCTGCGGGCAACCAAGAAGAGCGAGTTCAAACGCCAGCCGCCAGCGGAGTCCTGCATCAGCTGGGATGGCGGCCCGGTTACCGTATCCCTGAAAGGGGTCTGGCCCGACGGCACCCGGCTGCGGGAGGCTTACTCGGGACAGGAAGCCGTGGTCAAGGGGGGCAAGCTCACCCTGACGCCGAGCAAGGAGAGCGGCGGCCTGCTGCTGCTCGAACCGGTCAAGGCCGCCAAACCGGTCCCCTTCAGCTGGGATCAGGCGAGCGTCTATTTCCTCCTGACCGACCGCTTCCACAACGGCGACCCCAGCAATGATCACAGCTTCGGCCGCCAGAAGGATGGCCAGGACGAAGTGGCCACCTGGCACGGCGGCGACTTCAAGGGACTGACCGAGAAGCTCGACTACATCAAGTCCCTCGGCATCAACGCCATCTGGATCACCCCCATGGTGGAGCAGGTGCACGGCTTCATCGGTGGTGGCGAACAGGGCAACTTCCCCTTCTACGCCTACCACGGCTACTGGGCACTGGACTTCACCAGGATTGATCCCAACTACGGCGACGAGGAGAGTCTGAAAACCCTGGTGGACGAGGCCCACAGGCGCGGCATGCGGATCATCCTGGATGTGGTGATGAACCATGCAGGTTACGCCACCCTGGCCGATCTGCAGGATCTGGGGCTTACCGATCTGACCCAGCACACCGGCAAGCTGCCGAGCCGCTGGAACGAATGGCGCCCGAGCGGCGGCCTCAACTGGCATGGCTACAACCAGTTCATCGACTATCAATCGAGCGATTGGAGCAACAAATGGTGGGGCCCTGACTGGGTGCGCGCCGGTCTGCCCGGCTACCCCCAACCCGGCACAGACGACGTCACCGGCTCGGTGGCGGGGCTGCCGGATTTTCTCACCGAATCAGCCAAACCGGTGGGCCTGCCGCCCCTGCTGGCGGCGAAAAAAGACACCCGGGCCAGGGCGCTGTCCAATGCAAGCGTGAGCGATTACCTCATCGCCTGGCACACCGACTGGGTGCGCCGTTTCGGTATCGACGGCTTTCGGGCCGACACCGTCAAGCACCTGGAACCGGAAGTCTGGGCCAGGCTCAAGCTGGCGGGCACCGCCGCACTCAAGGAGTGGAAGGCCGCCAACCCGGACAAGGCCCTCGATGATCTGCCCTTTTACATGGTGGGCGAGGTGTGGGATCACGGGGTGAGCAAGGATTTCTGGTATCAGCACGGCTTCGACTCCCTGATCAACTTCGACTACCAGCGCGAGTTCGCCCTGCCCCAGGCCCAGTGCCTGGCAGGAGCCGAGCCCACCTATGCCAGCTACGCCAGCCGCATCAACCAGGATCCCGAGTTCAACGTGCTGAGCTACATCAGCTCCCACGACACCAAGCTCTTCTTCGGCGACTACCAGGACGTGGCGCTGCAACGGCGGGTGGCCAACAGCTTCATGCTGCTGCCGGGGGGCATCCAGATCTACTACGGGGACGAGTCCGGCCGGGGGCTGGCCAAGGATGGCGGCGTGTTCGATCAGAGCGTGCGCTCCGACATGAACTGGCAGGAGCTGGCCAGTGGCGACAAGGCCGAGCTGGTCAAGCACTGGCAGCGGCTCGGCCAGTTCCGCGCCGCCCATCCGGCCATCGCCGCGGGCAGCCACAAGAAGATTTCCGATGCCCCCTACGGCTTCGTCCGGGAGAAGGGGGAGGACAAGGTGGTGGTGGTGTTTGCCGGCCGCCAGCAGTAGCGGCCAAGCCAGAAATAAAGAGGGGAGCCCATGGCTCCCCTCTTCCCATTTCCCAGCCCAGATCAGCCCTGGGACTGGGCGGCCAGCGCGGGCCACTGGTCGGTGGCCCGGGCCAGGGTCTCCTGCCACAGGGGCCAGGCCAGCAGGCGATGCTGATAGGCCCCCGCCGCCCCCGGCAACCAGATGCCGTAGTTGAACAGCCGCTGCGCCATGACGGCATAGCAAGCATCCACTATGCCGGGGGCGCCGAAGTAGAACTCGGCCCCTGCCTGGGACCAGAGCACCTGCAACCTGGCCAGCTCGGGCAGCGCCGCCAGGGGCGGCTCCTGCACCCTGGGGGCGCCGAGGAAGAAGGGCAGCAGGGTGCGCGTCTGGCCAAACCCGGCGTGCAGCTCGGCGCACAGGCTGCGGGCCAGGGCGCGCTCGGCCCGATCCGACGGATACAGGTGGCGCTCGGGGCAGATCTCATGCAGGTATTCGGCGATGGCCAGGGAGTCATGTACCCGCACGGCCCCATGATCCAGCCAGGGCACCAGGCCGGCCGGAGCCTGCTGCTTGAGGCGATGCATGTCGGCGGCATCCGCCAGATCGAAGGCCCGCTCGCGCCACGCCAGTCCGCTGAGCCCCAGCACCAGGGCGGCTCGCATCGCCCAGGTCGAGCCGGTCCCCACCGTCAATACCATCTCGTCCATCTGCTTCTCCTCTATCCCTGTGCCATCGGCGGCCGGCAGCGGCTATTGACAAGGTTGCAACCTATCCCGGCCAGGCATCACAATTGTCGCGCCACGGGTTTGACCCTCATGGGCGGCGGTGCTAGTTTGGTGTTCCAAAACAAATAGTTAACATCGAGCTATGGACAGCCAATTTACCATCGTCATCGCAGATGACCACCCCCTGTTTCGGGGCGCCCTCTATCAGGCCGTGCACATGGCCATCAGCGATGCCCAGCTGCTGGAAGCGGACTCCATCGACAGCCTGGCCCAGCTGCTGGCGGCCCATGCCGAGGTCGATCTGCTGCTGCTGGATCTCAAGATGCCGGGCGCCAACGGCTTCGAGGGGCTGGTACACCTGCGCGGCCAGTATCCGGACCTGCCCATCGTCGTGGTCTCGGCCTCGGAGGATCCCGCCATCATTGCCCAGGTGCTGCGGCTCGGTGCCCTCGGCTTCATCCCCAAATCCTCCCCTCTCCAGCAGCTGGTGACGGCCCTCAACGCCGTCATCGCCGGGGATACCTGGCTGCCCGAGGGGATCTCGCTCCAGTCCGAGTACGAGGACGGCCCCGACTTGGCCAGCAAGCTCGCCAGCCTCACTCCCCAGCAGTACAAGGTGCTGGTGATGCTGCGGGACGGCAGCCTCAACAAACAGATCGCCTGGGAGCTCAATGTCTCCGAGGCCACCATCAAGGCCCATATCACGGCCATCTTTCGCAAACTCGGGGTCAAGAACCGTACCCAGGCGGTCATTGCGCTCCAGCAGATGGACATCAAGGACGACTAAGCCCTCACAGCCTCGGCGCAAAGCACCGTACCCAGGCGGTCATTGCGCTCCAGCAGATGGACATCAAGGACGACCAAGCCCTCACAGCCTCGGCGCAAAGCATCGTACCCAGGCGGTCATTGCGCTCCAGCAGATGGACATCAGGGACGACTGAGGCTGCCCCGCCTCACACCAGGATCCAAACAACCATCTAAATACCCCCACCTGGCCTGACATTGACGCCTTTTCGCAATATTTGTGGCTCGACAATTAGCACGATCGTCCTCTATGCTGGCGAGCCGGACGAGAGAGGGAATGGGATGAGCAAGGGCCGGTTGACCCGGGAGTACATTCTGGACCAGGGCTTCGAGCAGGCGAGCATCCAGGGGCTGGAAAGCCTGACCATAGGCTCCCTGGCCAGTGCCTGCGACATGTCCAAGAGCGGCCTGTTCGCCCACTTCCAATCCCGCGACAACCTGCAGATCGCCGTGCTCGAGCATGCCGCAGAGGTGTTTCGGAGCAGGGTGATCCAGCCGGTACGCCGGCAGCAGCACCCGAGCCAGGGCGAGAAGCTGACGGCCCTGCTGCACGCCTGGCTGGCCTGGAACCAGAGTTTCGCCGGACGCTGCATGTTCCTCGATGCCTGGACCTCGGCACAAGAGGGGGCGGTACAGCAGGCGGCCCGCCAGCTGGTGCGCTTCTGGCTCGACTACCTGGCTCGCCAGGTGGTGCAGGGTCAGGAGCAGGGGGAGTGGCGCGGGGATCTGGATCCCTGGCGCGCCGTCTACCGCCTCTATGGCCTCTATCTGGGGGATCAGGTGTTCGGTGCCCTGGGACTGTGCCAGGATGCCGGGCAACATTTCTGGCCCGAGGTGGAGGCGCTGCTGGCCAGCTGGCGCGCGCACTGACCCCGCCCTGAGGCCGAAAGAGGCGCCAGGAGGGCCTGCGATCCACGCTAGCAGGCAAGGCTGGCCGGGCCGCTTTTCACCGCCGACCAGCATTTTTTTAAAACCGACAAAAAAGCACGACCGTTCGCAACCCAATGATGCGCTCGCCCCGTGTCGCCACAGGATTGACCCATGAGCAGCAAGATCTACTTCAACACCCGCCGATTCAGCCCGAGCAAGTGGTTGCTGGGCATAGGCACCCGACTGCACCACGGCCTGGCCCCGCGCCACGCCAGGCGTACCGCCAGCCGCCTGCTGCTGACTCCCCAGCGCAATCAGCGGGACCAGGCCGCGCCCGAGGGGCTCGTCCGGCAGGCCGTCCACACCGGCGAGGGGCAGCTGATGAGTTACCGGCTCGGCCAGGGTCCGGTCTGGCTGCTGATGCACGGCTGGTCTGGCAGCGCCAGTCAGTTGTTCCCGCTGATGGAGCAGGTTGCGGCCCAGGGCTTCACCGCCATCGCCTATGATCATCCCGCCCATGGCAACAGCGAGGGCAGCACGGGCCACCTGCCCCGCTTCGTACGGGCGCTGGATGAGCTGATCGAGCGGGTCGGCCCCATCCATGGGGTCATGGCCCACAGCATGGGGGGCGCTGTCGCCCTCTCCAGCCGCCATCCCGGCCTGGAGCACTGCCCCCTGCTGCTGGTCGCCCCCGTCATCGACTATGTGCCCCAGCTCTACGCCATGGTGGCGCGATCCGGTTATTCGATGCGGCTGTTCGATGCCGTGGTCAAGGAGATAGAGCAGGAGTACCAACACCCTTTGAGCGAGGTGGATCCCCTGGCCGCCCTGGCCAGACGCAGCGGCCCGACCCTCATCGTCCACGACGAGGCGGACAGGTTCGCCCCCCACAAAGACTCATTGCGCGCCAGCCAGGACGGCCGTACCCGCCTCATTTCCACTCAGGGGCTGGGTCATGGCCGCATCCTGGCGAGCCCGGCCCTGTTTGCCGCCTTCGCCCAGCTGAGCCAGTCAGCCTCCTAGGCCCCGGCTGCCAACGGGCCGTGAAAAATGAGATCGCGGCCCATTTTTATCCCGGATACAAGCTCTTATAGTTAAGTGGCGCGGTGGCAACCGCCCTTGCACTCACCATAAGGCGCATCCCTATGGCCAGACCCAATACAGCACTGCTGTTAACCGGCGGTGGCGCACGCGCCGCCTACCAGGTTGGCGCCCTCAAGGCCATTGCCGAATTCTATCCCCGCAATCAGGGGATCCCCTTCCCCATACTGTGCGGCACCTCGGCCGGCGCCCTCAACGCCACCTCTCTCGCCTGCCACGCCTCCTGCTTTCAGCTCGGGGTACGCAAACTGGAGTGGGTCTGGCGCCGCTTCGAGACGCATCACATCTTCGATTTTCACCCGGGTCGCCTGCTCTGGCGCCTGCTCTACGAGGGCTCGGCCGGCCTGATCCACCCGGACCCGAACCGCGCCTTCAACCTGTTCGACAACGGCCCCCTGCGCAAGCTGCTCGAACAGCTCATCGACTATCACCGCATCGATGACAACATCCTCTACGGCAGCCTGGAGGCCCTGGCCATCACGGCATCGGACTACGGGGACGGGCTCAGCACCACCTTCTTCCAGGGGCGATCCCAGCACCAGCCCTGGCAGCGGGAGCGCAGGCGCGGCGTCCGCACCCTGATCACCTCGGATCATCTGCTCGCCTCCAGCGCCCTGCCCTTCGTGTTTCCCGCCACCCGCATCGGCGACAAATTCTATGGGGATGGCTCCATCCACCAGCTCAGCCCCCTGAGCCCGGCCATCCACCTGGGAGCGGAGCGGATCCTCGCCATCGCCCTGGCCTCGCCGCCCGAGCCAGGCCAGGGCCAGTTCCGGGAGCGGCTGACCAGCTCCCACATCGCCAGCCACCTGCTGGAGACAGTGTTCACCGATACCCTCAACTCGGATCTGGAGCGGCTCGGGCGCATCAACCTCACCCTGTCGCTCATCCCGGAACGGGACAGGGCCAGGCTCAAACTCAAGGAGGTGGAGGCCTGCCTGTTGCAGCCGAGCCAGGATCTCGATCTGCTGGCACTCCCCTTCCTGCCGCAGTTGCCGACCAAGATGCGGCGCCTGCTGCGGATCCTCGGGGTCAAGGGGGATGAAGCCAGCAGTCTGGCCAGCTTCCTGATGTTCGTGCCCGGTTACTGCCAGCAGCTGATTGCCCTCGGCTATCAGGACACTCTGGACGACAGGGAGAGGGTGGCCCGCTTCCTCGACATCCAGAGTCCGCTGACCCAGCCCCAACCGCGCCAGGCCAACCCCAGCCGCTAGCCTGGGCGCCCCGGCAAGAGGCCCCTCAGCCGCCGCGGCTCGGGGCCGACCATGGGGTTGCCAAGAGGCGCTCCGGCTCGATACGAAAGGCCGTCAGCCCCCCTCCAGCAGGCGCTGCTCGGCCTGCTCTATGGCGGCATTGGTGCCAAAGAGCACTAGCGTATCCTCCGCCTCCAGCCGCAGCTCCCCCCTGGCCTCCAGCACCTCCCCCGCCCGGTGCAGCTCCTTGATGTGCACCGATCCCAGGGCCAGCTCGTGGACCCGGCGACCGATGGCCCAGGCCTGGTCGCTGAGCCGCACCGGATGCAGCCGCTCCAGACCATGGTCCCGCTCCAGCCCCTGGGCGCTCTGCTCGCCCCAGTAGAAACCGTGCAGGAAGGAATACTGGCTGGATCGCTCCTGCTCCATACGCCGGATCACCCGGCCTATGGGCACCTCGCAGTGGCGCAGCAGGTGGGAGACCAGCATCAGGGTTCCCTCCTGGGATTCGGGTACCACCTCATGGGCCCCCGCCTGCTTGTACTGCTCGAGCAGGCGATCGTCCCGGGTGCGCACCAGCACCTTGACCCCCTCGGCCAGCTGGGGGATGAGGGCAAGCATGGCGTCGATCCGCTTGGCATCGTCGAAGGTGATGATCACCAGCCTGGCCCGGGTCAGACCGGCTGCCAGCAGTATGTCCCGCCGGCTGGCATCGCCAAAGGCGACCTGCTCCCCCGCCAGCTTGGCCTCGCCGACCCGCTCGGGATCCAGGTCCAGGGCCAGGAAGGGGATCCCCTCCAGCTTGAGGAAGCGGGCGCAGGTCTGACCGGCCCGGCCGAACCCGGCGATGATGACATGACCACTCTTGCCAAGGCCGGATTGGGCCAGCTCGGATTCACCGAGCAGGGGGGAGCGGCTCAGCCAGCGCGCCAGCTCCCGGGATCGCCCCACCAGCCAGGGGGTAAGGGCGATGGAGATGACCCCGACCCCGATCAGCAGGGAGACGAGACGCTGACCCAGCATGCCGTATTGATGAGCCAGGGCCAGCAGCACGAAACCAAACTCCCCGACCTGGCTGAGCATGATGCCCGCCGCGAGGGCATCGCGCTTGCGCTCCCCCATCAGGCGCCCCGCCAGCAGTACCAGCAAGGATTTGAGCAGCATCAGCAGCAGGACGAAGCCCATCAGCTGCCAGCCATGGCGCACCACCAGCAGCCAGTCCATGGTCATGCCGATGGTGACGAAGAAGAGTCCCATCAGCACGTCGCGAAACGGCTTGATGTCTACCTCCAGCTGGTGGCGATAGTGGGACTCCCCCAGCATCATGCCCGCCAGGAAGGCCCCCAGGGCCATGGAGAGCCCCATCCACTGGGTCAAGGAGGCCGCGAGCAGGGCCACCAGCAGGGCGCTCAGGACGAACAGCTCATCGGAGCGGGCCCGGGCCACCTCGTGAAACAGGGAGGGCAGCAGCCACTTGCCCACCGCCAGCAGGCCGAGCAGGGCCAGGATCCCCTTGAGGGAAGCCCAGGAGATGGCCGCCAGCAGGGCCTCTCCCTGGGCCTCGGGTTCGGCCAGTATGGGGATCATCACCAGCAGGGGCACCACGGCAAGATCCTGGAACAGCAGGACGCTGACCCCCAGCTGGGCTCGCCGGGTATGGAGCTGCTTCTGCTCCCCCAGCTGCTTGATCACCACGGCGGTCGAGGAGAGGCTGAGGGTGCCGGCCACCACCAGGGCCTGGGGCAGGGTCAGCCCCCACAGCCAGCCCAGCCAGCAGAACAACGCCGTGGTCAGCACCACCTGCAGCCCCCCCACCCCGACCACCAGGCTGCGCATGGCGATGAGCTTGGAGAGGGAGAACTCGAGGCCGAGGGAGAACATCAGGAAGACCACCCCCAGCTCCCCCAGGGTGTGCATCATGGCCTGCTCCTTCACCAGCGCCAGGCCATGGGGGCCCAGCAGCACGCCGGCGATCAGGTAGGCGAGGATCACCGGCAGTCCCAGGCGCCGGAAAACCGCCACCAGCAGGACGGCGGCAGAGAGCAGGATCAAGAATTCCGTATACAATTTTTCCTCCATTTTTATCGACTTAAGTCTAGCCAGCCTGGGTTGGTCCCATAGAACATATTTTGGGCACAGCTTTTGCATTTCGACTGCCAGGGGCGGGCCAGAGGGCCGCTAGGTGAGGAAAGAGAATGGACAATTCAATATCTTGGAGAGAGGCAAACGCCTCGGTCGGCTTCGATGCAACCCAGTGGATCCGCCAGCTGGATCATCAGACGCCCGCCCTCAAACAGGCGGACAAGGGTCTGCTCGAGCGCCTGCTCGGCCAGCAGACCCTGAGCGAGCTGCTGGCAATCTTTGCCCGCACGGCGGCAAGGGTTGTCCGCATTCACAGCCTCTGCCTCGAAGGGCCGGCTCACCACAGCCTGATCCAGTGTCTGCCCCAGGAGCAGATCAGCCTGCACAGCCACCAGTTTCCCCTCAAGGACAGTCACGGCCTCTGCCTTGGCCAGCTCCACTACCAGCTGACCCAGATCCCGAGCGAGGGTCAGATCGCCGAGTTGCAGAGCTGCCATCGTCAGTTGCAGCTGGCCCTGCCCCTCTACCTGCGCCTGGCCAATCTGGAACAGCAGGTACGCCTCGATCACCTGACCGGCCTCGGCAATCGCGCCTACTTCGACGAGGCCCTCGGCCGCGCCGTGGAGCAGCACAGCCGCGACCCTCATGGCCTGGTGCTGGTGCTGCTGGATCTCGACAGATTCAAGCAGATCAACGACACCTGGGGTCACCCGGTGGGCGATCTGGTGCTCAGCCGCTTCGCCCAGCTGCTGGGCCAGAGCATTCGCGCCACGGATCAGGCGTTTCGCCTCGGCGGCGACGAATTTGCCCTGCTGCTGCAACCCGCCGAACCCGAGGCCTGGCGCCCGGTCTGGTTGCGGCTGCAACAGATGCTGCGCAGCCACCAGGAGCTGGCGAGCTTCTCGGTCGGTTGCACCCTGGGGGCCGCCTGCTGGCAACCCGGCATGGATGTCTACACCCTGTACGAGACGGCCGACAGCCACCTCTACGCCCGCAAGAAGGCGGATGGAACGGCCTGAAACAGCAGCAGCCCTGGCGCCCGCAAGAAGGCGGATGGCACGGCCTGAAACAGCAGCAGCCCTGGCGCCCGCAAGAAGGCGGATGGAACGGCCTGAAACAGCAGCAGCCCTGGCGCCCGCAAAAAGGCGGATGGCACGGCCTGACCTTCCCAGTCACTCGCATGGCGGCATGAACACAGCAAAACATCGAGGCGGCCAATGGCCGCCTCGATGTTTTCATGGCAAGGGGTCATCCCCCTCTTGCGGATTGACGGGTGGGCCCTGCCGCAGCCAGGACAGTCCCTGCGGACCCGTGCGGGCGAACCCCTCGCAGATGAAAAGGCCAGGCACCGCGGCCGGCTGCTCCCCATAGAAGAGAATGGGCACGCGGCCTCGCTGCCAGGAGGGGATGCCGTACTCCTGCCACAGCTTCTTGAGGCGGCGGCTCCCGCCCCGCCCCTGGGGCCTCAAGGTCTGGCCCGGCGCCACCGCGAAGCGCAGGGAAAGAGGTTCATCGGCCCGGGGCAACCGCAGGGGCCCCTCCTCGCTTTGGATAACGCCCAGGGTGCCCAACTCCTCCGGCAGGGTCGCCCTCACCCCGAGGGTGAGGGGGATCTGATCGCTCAGGGGGGCGAGATCCGGGCGCACCAGATAGAGCCGCCCCTGATGGCGGCGGCAGCTCACCCGCCCCCAGTTGAGCTGGGGGTTGGCATCGGGGCGGGCCAGTGCCAGCTCGTCCCAGAGCCGGGCCAGCTGATCCCGGGCCGGCATCTCCCCCCCCTGGCGCCGGATCCAGTGGCGCAGCAGGTTGTTGCGCCTGGCGGGGCTCAACTCATGGAGGGGGGCTATGCGCAGCGCCTCTCCGTCCCCCGCCCGTTGCCAATCTCCCTCGGCCAGCTCGGCGAGGAGCGTCTCCTGCTCGGCGCACAGGGCCATGCTGCGGGCCGCCGTCTCGGCGATGGCGGGCCAGCGCGCCTTGAGCACAGGGATCACCTGCTGGCGCAGGAAGTTGCGATCGTAACTCACATCCTGATTGCTCTCATCCTCGACCCAGCTCACCCCGGCCTCCCCCACTGCCTCGGCCAGCACCTGACGGGGCTCCGCCAGCAGGGGGCGCAGCAGCAGCCCGTCGGCGAAGGGCTGGCTCGGCAGTATCCCGGCCAGCCCCCGGGGGCCGGCGCCACGCTTGAGGGCCAGCAACAGGGTCTCCAGCTGATCGTCCTGATGGTGGGCGGTGAGCAGCCAGCCGCCGGGAGGCAGGGCCGCCCCAAGCCTGGCGTAGCGCGCGCTGCGGGCCTGGGCCTCGAGACTCTCGCCATTGCCTCGCGCCAGCTGAACCCGCTCCACCTGCAGCGCCACCCCCAGCTGCCGACAGAGGGCGGCGCAGCGCTCGGCCCACTCGTCGGCGTGAGGGCTCAGACCATGATGCACATGCAGGGCGCCCAGGGGCAGTCGATGCTCGCGGGCGTAACGCTCGGCCAGCAGCAGCAGCAGGGTGGAATCCAGACCGCCGCTGTACGCCACCAGCAGGGCGCTGGAACTTGTTGGCGTCGGCAGGGTCTGACAGAAACGTGAATAGAGTCGAGAAATCATAGGCTTCCCCAGGATGGACGGACCATCTTAGCAGATGCGGGCTTATCAAGCTGTACCCCGGCTGTTAGAGTGAAATCGCCTGCTCACCCCTTGAGCAAGGAAGCAAATGACCCGAATTGGAACCATAAGAATGCACAACAAGAAAAGCATACTGGCCGGGCTCATCGCCCTGGCACTGCTGGCTGGTTGCAGCCAGGGAGACCATCAGAGCCAGGCCCGTTCAGGACTGAACCTGGCCAACATGGATACCGGCGTCAAACCGGGCGACGATTTTTTCCGTTATGCCAACGGCCGCTGGCTCGCCAGCGCCCAGATCCCCGATGACAGGCCCGCCGACGGCGCCTTCTACACCCTGCGCGACAAGTCCCTGGCGGACGTGCGTACCCTGATAGAAGCCCTGCCCAAGGACGCGCCCCAGGGCTCGGAAGATCAGCAGATCCGCGATTTTTACGCCAGCTACCTGGATCAGCAGACCCGGGATGCCAGGGGCATGAGCCCGCTGCGCCCCCTGCTCGCCGAGCTGGACAAGGTGAGCGACAGCCAGAGCCTGGCCCGTGCCCTGGCCCGCGCCGGCAAGGTCGGCGGCAATGCCCCCTTCGGCTTCTGGATAGGGCCGGATGCCAAGGCGCCGAGCCAGTACATCGTCAATCTCGGCCAGTCCGGTCTCGGCCTGCCGGACAGGGACTACTACCTCAAGACAGATGCGGCCAGCGTGAACCTGCGCCGGCAGTACCAGCAGCACATCGCCACCATGCTGGGCCGGGCCGGCGAGGACGATGCCAACACCCAGGCCGCGCAGATAGTGGCGCTGGAAGCCGCCATTGCCCGCATCCAGTGGGACAAGGTGGCGCTGCGGGACAGGGAGAAGAGCTACAACAAGCTGGCCACGGGTGAACTCGGCCGCCTCGCCCCCCATATCGACTGGCAGAGCTATCTCGCCGAGGCGGGGATCGCCCATCAGCGCCAGCTGATCCTGGGGCAGCCCGGCTACCTCCAGGCCTTGGACGCGCTGATGGCCCAGACCCCGACCACCCAGTGGCGCAGCTACCTCAAGTGGCAGCTCATCAGCGACTATGCCCCCTACCTCGACGGCGAGACCGACAGGGCCAACTTCGCCTTCTTCGGCACCACTCTGAGCGGCACCCCCAAGCAGCGCGCCCCCTGGGAGCGGGCCCTGGCGGTGCTCGATGCCCACCTGGGGGAGGCGGTTGGCAAACGCTATGTGGCGCAATACTTCCCCCCCGAGGCCAAGGCCCGCATGGAGCAGCTGGTGGAGAACCTGCGCACCGCCTATGGCCAGAGCATTGAGGAGCTGGACTGGATGTCCCCGGACACCAAGCGCCAGGCCAGGGAGAAGCTCGCCAAGTTCAGGCCCAAGATAGGCTACCCGGACAAGTGGCGGGATTACAGCGGCATCCGGGTCGAGCCCGATGATCTGGTGGGCAACCTGATGCGGGCCCGCGCCTTCGAGTACCAGGAGAGCCTGGATCGCCTCGGCACCCCGGTCGACAAGGATCTCTGGTACATGTCGCCCCAGACGGTGAACGCCTACTACAACCCGAGCAACAACGAGATCGTCTTCCCGGCCGCCATACTCCAGCCCCCCTTCTTCGACATGGCGGCGGACGACGCGGTCAACTACGGCGCCATCGGCGGGGTGATCGGCCACGAGATGGGCCACGGTTTCGATGATCAGGGGGCCAAATCCGACGGTGACGGCGTGCTGCGCGACTGGTGGACGGCGCAGGATCTCAAGGAGTTTCGCTTTCGCACCAGCCGGCTGGTGGCCCAGTACAACCGCTTCGAGCCCATCGACGGCCAGTTCGTCAACGGCCAGTTCACCCTGGGGGAGAACATAGGCGATCTCGGCGGCCTCACCATAGCCCACAAGGCCTACGAGATCTCCCTGGCCGGCAAGGAGGCGCCTGTGCTGGACGGCTTCACCGGCGAGCAGCGCTTCTTCCTCGGCTGGGCCCAGGTGTGGAAGGGCAAGTATCGCCCCGAGCTGATGCAGATGCTGCTCGCCTCGGATCCCCACTCTCCGCCCGAATACAGGGTCAACGGCGTGGTGCCGAACATCCCCGCCTTCTACGAGGCGTTCAACATAGATCCCCAGGACAAGCTCTATCTGGCCCCGGCCAAGCGGGTCAAGATCTGGTGATGACAACCCGGGCAGGGGGCGGCCGACCAGCGGCCCCCTGTCCGTCACAGACACAACAAGCAGCAACAAGGGTCACATCCATGAAAGCCTTATTCCTTGCTCTCGGCCTGCTCACCCTGCCCCTGACCACCCTGGCGGCGGACGGCTTCTTCCAACAGCTGACGCTCCCCTCAGGCCAGGTGGTGACCGTCGGCGAAGGGCGCGGCGAGCCCGCCTCCACCGGCAGCTACGACGTGCGCCTCTACACGGGTGCCAATCCCCAGTTTCCGCTGGATCAGTTCATCGACGGCAAGGTGCTGCTGCGAGACGGCAGCATCAAGGCACTCAAGCTGCAGGATCTCGACGGCGACAAGCAGCCCGAGCTCATCGTCATCGTCGAGAGCGCCGGCAGCGGCAGCTACCTGAGCGCCGACGCCTTCACCATCTTGCCCCAGAAGGGGCTGGACACCTTCAACCACGTGGAGGGACTGGCCCCCAGTGACGATGTGATTGAGGCCCTCAAGACCCCGCGCGACTGACAAACCCTCACGCCCCGCCAGCGGGGCGTTTTTTTACCCCGCGCCTCCCGATGCGGCGCCCCCCCACAGGGCGGATGGACGCTTATTTTTTCTGCGCTTATACTCGCCGCACCCTGCCATAACGAAACACAAGGAGGTAAAAAATGGTTATCCAAGCGTGTCCGATGTTCTCGGCTCGCCTGTTCGGCACATTCAAGTGCTCTTGCCTGCATACCATCGCGCTGCGATAGCGGGTTCGAGCAAAGCCGACTCCCTTCCATACCGAGACCTTTCTCGACTCTGCCGTTGTCGCCAGCGCTCCTGATGACAGGGATTTCCCATCCCGCGATTTAAGAGAGCAAGAGCATGACAACCCTGATGAGTACCCATTCCCTGCAGATGAGTGCGGGGCACCTTCCGTTATTTAACCACCTCGAACTCGGCATTCGCGCAGGCGACCGACTCGGCCTGATTGGCGCCAACGGCTGCGGCAAGAGCACATTGCTCGCGCTGCTGGCGGGCGAGCGCACGCCCCAGGCCGGCCGGGTCGTGCAGGCCGCCGCCTGCCGCTGCGAGTTCGTGGCCCAGCAACTGCCAGCCGGGCTCTCGCTCCTCAGCACCCGCGCCGTGCTGCTGGATGCCCTGGGCAACGACCCGGGCGCCGAATGGCAGGTGGACAAGCTGCTGGCCGAACTGCAGCTGGAGGCCCAGGCCGCGCTGCCGGTCACTGCGCTCAGCGGTGGCCAGCACAGCCGGCTGCAGATAGGCCGCGCCCTGCTGCGCCAACCCAATCTGCTGCTGCTCGATGAGCCCAGCAACCACCTGGACTTGCCCGCCCTGCTCTGGCTCGAGCAGTTTCTGCTGGGCTGGCGCGGCGCCTTGGTGCTGGTCTCCCACGACGCTCGCCTGCTGGACAGGGTCACGGATCAGACCCTGATCCTGCAGGGCGGCCAGCTGCACCGCTTCGCCCTGCCCTGCAGCCAGGCCCGGGCGGCGCTGGCTGCCGAGGATGAGCAGACCCGCCTGCGCAGGGCGGACGAGCAAAAGGAGATAGACCGCCTGAGCGCCAGCAGCAAACGTCTCGCCATCTGGGGGCGCGAGTATGACAACGAGAAGCTGGTGCGCCAGGCCAAGTCCATGGAAAAACGCGTCGCCCGCCTGCAGGAGGAGCAGAGCCAGGTCGCGGCGCCGGCCCCCTGGCGACTCGAGCTGCACGGGCTGAGCCTGCCCGCCGACACATTGCTGCGACTGGAGGCCCTCGACGTATCGCCGGCGCCGGCACTGCCGCTGCTGCTGCGGGCAGAGGGGCTCTGGCTGCGGGCGGGAGACAGGGTCGCCCTGCTCGGTGCCAACGGCACCGGCAAGTCCTCCCTGCTGCGCCAGTGCTGGCGCGAGCTGGCCACCCAGAGTCCGCAGGCGGGCTGGTACTGCCACCCCGGCGCCAGCATCGCCTATTACGATCAGTCCCTGCAGCAGCTGGCGGACGACGCCACCCTGAGCGACGCCCTCTACCCGCTGGCCCCCCTGCCTGAGGTGACGCGGCGTCAGGCGCTGATCCGGGCGGGCTTCCCCTATGTCCGTCACGGCCAGCAGGTGCGCACCCTGAGCGGGGGCGAGCGGGCACGGCTGCTGTTTCTCGCCCTGTCGCTCGGCAGCCACCACATGCTCTGGCTCGACGAGCCCACCAACCACCTGGATCTGGCGGGCAAGGAGGAGCTGGCCGAGGCCATTGCCGCCTTCCCGGGGGGCGTGCTGCTGGTCTCCCATGACCGGGAGCTGATCGAGCGCAGCTGCAACCGCTTCTGGCTGATCAAGGACGGGCGCATCCAGGAGGCTCACAGCGCCGAGCGGGCCTATGCCGAGCTGCTGGGCGATGCCCCCTTGCCCCAGGCGGGCAGCCCGGCTCAATCAGGTGAAGCGCAGGCCGCGGCCGCCACGGGGAATGACGAAGAGGCGCTGCTGGCGCGCTGGTACGAGCTCGATGCCCTGCTCGCCGCCGATCTGGCCCGCAAGCCCAGGCACCAGACCCCGCGCCTGCAACAGCAGTGGCGGGGCGAGCTGCAAGCCCTGGCCATTCGCCTGGGGCTCGGCGCCCACTGAGGTGAGCCTTCCCGGTACATCTCAATGCCTGTGCATCGACGACAAGCCCCGCACTGCGGGGCTTTTTTGAAGGTTACTTGATGGCGCAGACGTCGCCGGCCAGCATGCGGCGGCGCCTGCGCCGCCACAACGAAAAGCCGCCATACCCCAGACTGAGCAGCACGGCATAGAGTACCTGGGAGGCAAGCGCCACCAGCACGGCAAGACAGAGCAGCACGCTCACCCCCGCCAGCCACTTGCCGCCTCCCGTCAGCAGACGCCAGCCCGCCGCCATGCACAGCAGATAGACCAGCACGAAGTTGCCGTTGGCGTAGCGGATCAGGGTATCCAGGGGCAGGGTCCAGTAGAGGATCAGGGTGATGGAGAGGACGCAGACGACGATCACCCAGCCGAGGGCCCGTACCGGCGCCCCCCGGGCCGACAGGGTGGCCAGGGACGCGGGCAGCTTGCCTTCCCGCGCCATGCTCCAGATAAGCCGCGCAAAGCCTTGCAGGTAGATGTTGATGCTGGCAAAGCAGGAGAGGTAACCCAGGATGGCCACCAGCCACTTGGCGGTGGGGCCGAACAGCAGGGAAAGCAGGGTCGGGATGGCGGTGGCATTGGTCGCCTCGTCACCGTAGAGACCGTACTTGAGCACCACCAGGGAGTGAACCCAGTAGATGAGCCCGGCCAGCAGGACGCCGCCGAGCAGAGCCAGGGGGTAGTCCCGCTCCGGGTTTCTGAACTCCTCCCCCATGTGGGCGAAGGCCTCCAGGCCGACGAAGCACCAGAACATCACCGCCAGGGCAGTGGCCATGGCTGGCCACTGCCCCGGGGCGGGCAGGGGCGTCGCCGCGTCCTGCCAGCGGATCTCCCCCTTGATGGCGATGAGCAGGGTCAGCCCCACGATGGCCAGGGCGATCAGCAGTTGCAGGTTGCCCGAAGAGCGCGCCCCCCGCAGCCCCAGCAGCAGCACCCCCAGCAGGGTCAGCAGCTGGATGGCCCACAGGGTCAGCTCGCCGAGCTCGAACAGGGCGTGCCAGAATCCCGCCGCTATGGTGAGGGCGGCGGGCAGCCCCACCGGCAGCACCGCCAGGAACAGAAAGGCCGAGTAGCGCTCGGCCCCGGCCCCGAACGCCTTGCCGATAAGATGAGGCGCGCCCCCCGCGTGGGGATAGCGGCGCCCCAGCCTGGCGAAGGTGAAGGCGATGGGCAGCACCAGCACGATGAGCAGCCCCCAGGCCCAGAGGGAGGCTTCCCCTGCCAGGGAGGCGGCGGCGGCCGGCACCACGAATATTCCGGTGCCCAGCAAGGAGGTCGCCAGCAATCCCATCCCCTGCCACAGACCCAAATCCTTCTTTAAACTCGACATAATCCCTTGTCCGATGTGAGAATCGCCCACCATGTTAGGCCAAATCGGCGCGGCTGATAAGCCATCAAGCCGCCCCTTGGCGACGGCGAAGTGACGGTTGTCGCCGCCATTTCGTCGGCAGCGGATCGAACGCCCCCAACAGAGGCAACAAAGAGGCAAGGTGGACAGATACGACGAGAAGATGGTGGCCCTGCTGCAGCAGGATGGCCGCCTCAGCATCAGCAAGCTGGCCGAGGCGGTGGCCCTGTCCCGCTCGGCGGTGAGCGAGCGGCTCAAACGCCTGGAAGAACGGGGCATCATCCTGGGTTATCGCGCCGTGCTGGCCGAGCCAGAGGGGCAGATCAGCGCCTTCTTCGAACTCTGCTTTCGCACGCCCCGCTGCGAACAGTATGGCGCCCTCATCGGCCAGATCCCCGAGGTGCGCCTGTGTTACAGCATCAGTGGCGATACCGACATGCTGGTGCAGGTGAGGGTGGCCGGCATGGCGCGGCTCGAAGCCATCCGCCAGCAGCTGGAGGCCCTGCCCCAGCTCACCATGATCAAGACCCACACCATCCTCAGTGAACTGGTGGATCGTACCCGCTAAACCCGGCTCCCCATGGGCAACCCCCATCCCCTTGTGAGTGAACGGGTGGCTCGTACCGCCAGGCTCCCCCTATGCACAAAGCCGCCCTGAGGCGGCTTTGTGCTATCCGAGACCAGGCTCAGAACAGCAGGGAGTAGAGGATCCCCGTCATGGCCAGCACCCCTATCAGGGTGACGAACAGGTTGCTCGGCTGGCCGGCAAACCTGGCCATGGCGGGCACCTTGCGGATGGCGTACATGGGCATCAGGAACAGCAGCATGGCGATGATGGGGCCACCAAGGGATTCAATCATACCCAATATGCTGGGGTTGATGGTGGCCACGGCCCAGGTGGTCAGGATCATGAACAGGGCTGTGATGCGATCGAGCTGGGCCACTTCCAGTCGCTTGCCGCGCTCGCGCAGGGTCTTCACCATCAGGCCGTTGAACCCCTCCTTCGCTCCCAGATAGTGACCGAGGAAGGACTTGCTGATGGCGACCATGGCGATGAGGGGGGCCAGGGTGGCGATCACCGGGTTGTCGAAGTGGTTCGCCAGGTAGGAGAGGATGGAGATGTTCTGCTCCTTGGCCGCCAGCAAGTCGGCGGGGGAGAGGGCCAGCACGCAGCTGAACACGAAGAAGAGCACGCTGACCACCATCATGATGTGGCTGCCGAGCAGGATGCGGTTGCACTTGCCATCCGCCCGCTCCCCGTAGCGCCGCTTATTGTCCACCGCGAAGGAGGAGATGATGGGAGAGTGGTTGAAGGAGAACACCATCACGGGGATCGCCAGCCAGAGCGTCTTGATGAAGTCACCGCCAAAGGCCTCGGACAGGGGGGGCGCCTCGCTGATGATGGCACCGTTCCAGTGAGGCACCAGATAGAGGGCCAGCCCCATCAGGGCGATGACGAAGGGGAAAACCAGCACGCTCATCGCCTTGACGATGAAGTGGCCCCCCAGGCGCACCACGGCCATCAGGGCGAGGATCAGCCCCAGGGCCAGCAGGGCCCGCGGCGGCGGTGTCATCCCCAGCTGGTGCACCATCAGGCTCTCCACCGTGTTGGTGATGGCCACCGCGTACATCAGCAGGATAGGGTAGATGGCGAAGAAGTAGAGCAGGGTGATGAGCTTGCCCGCCGTCTTGCCGAAGTGCTCCTCGACCACCTCTGTGATGTCCCCCTCCCGGGTCGAACCGGAGAGGACGAAGCGGTTGAGGCCACGGTGGGCGAAGAAGGTCAGCGGCAGGGCCAGCAGCGTCATGGCCAGCAGTGGCCAGAGGCCGCCCACGCCGGCATTGATGGGCAGAAACAGGGTGCCGGCACCGATGGCGGTACCATAGAGTCCCAGCATCCACACCAGATCGGCCCTGTTCATGCCGCTGGCGCGCGCCCCCTGACGTGGCAGGCCGGCCTCTACTGCAATATTCATCTCGGACATGGGTCTTTCCTGTAGTTTGACAATCGAAATCTGGCACATGGCATACGCCGCCTCGTTCCGACTCCCTGGAACCCTGTCTCCCCCCTGGATGCTGCCCGCGTCCCGACCCGGGCCTATCGCGGCAACATGCTGGCAACGGCGGGGGCGCGCAGACGGGTCAGATCCCATCGGCCGCTCGGGTCATTCACATCCCGTTAACCCCTGCCATGTCTATGGGGTCACTGTAAATTAAACGCCCGGCCAAACAATAGATAAATTTTAATGATTCAACAAAAGTTTGACCTAAATCGTGTTTCCGGTGCCCAGGTTCACACTCTTGTCCCAAACTTGTAAAACCGGGGTAAACCGAAGGCCGCCCCAGAGGTCATGGCCGCCGGGCGTTAACAAGGTGTTTGCATCTTGCGCTTGGTGCGCCCGATTGTGCGCCGCCCTGCCCTGGCGTACCCTGTTCTCCCCACCTTTTCGCTGGATCAACATGGCCATCACCCGCACCGATCTTGCCGAGCTGGCGGTGTTTGCCGCCGTCGCCCGCCACCAGAGCTTCAGCAAGGCCGCCCTCGAACTCGGGGTCTCGGCCTCCGCCCTCAGCCACAGCCTCAAGGGGCTGGAAACCCGGCTGGGGATCCGCCTGCTCAATCGCAGCACCCGGGCCGTGGTGCCCACCGAGGCGGGCCAGCGGCTGCTCGTGGGGTTGCTGCCCACCCTCACCACCCTGGAGGAGGCCCTGGCGGAGCTGACCCGCCACGGCGACGAACCTGTGGGGCGCCTCAAGATCAGCGCCCCCCGCAGCGCCATCGACGAACTGCTGACCCCGGTGCTCATCGACTATCTGGCGCTGTATCCGCGCATGCAGGTGGAGGTGGTGGAGCAGGAGCTGATGCCGCGCCTCATCGAGGATGGTTATGACGCCGCCATCTTCTATGGCGACCTGCTGCCCAAGGAGATGATCGCCGTGCCCATCGGGCCGCCCCAACGCTACCTGGTGGTGGGCTCCCCCGCCTATCTGGCCGAGCACGGCACGCCGCAACACCCCAGGGATCTGGCGCGCCATGCCTGCATCGGCTATCGGCTGACCCCCTCCCACCACTACCGCTGGGCCTTTGCCGGGGAAGAGGGAAGCCTGCTGGAGATAGAGGTGAGCGGGCCGCTGACCGCCAGCTCCCCCTCTCTCTATCTGGGGGCGGCCGAGGCGGGTCTGGGGCTGGCCTACTGCCTGGAGGAGGAGGTGAGCGCCCCCCTGGCGGCGGGTCGGCTGGTGGCCGTGCTGACCCCCTGGAGCCCCACCTTCGCCGGTTTTCACCTCTTCTATCCCAGTCGCCATCAACTGAGCAGGGGACTGCGCGCCCTGATCGATCTGCTCAAGGCCCGCCAGGCGCCCAATTACTGAGAATTACTCAGCAATTCATTAAATAAAAACCGGATTATCAAAGAAAAGCGATCAATCTAGACTATCAGCTCGATGATTGCCGCGAGATAAGTCTTATGTCCGCCCATGTCAGCCTGCGTCAGCAGGCCATGATCCGCCGTTTCTGGGGCCAAGCCCTCCCCTCCATCCTCGCCATGCTGGTCTCGGGTGCCTACTACCTGATCGATGGCATCTTCGTCGGTCACTACGTGGGGGCCTCGGGTCTGGCCGGGATCAACTTGGTCTATCCGGTCATCATGGTGCTGATCGGCCTCGCCGCCATGGTCAGCATGGGCACGGCCACCGCCATCTCCTTCCAGCAAGGGGCCAGGCAGCCGGGATTGGCCCGCCAGGCGCTGGTCAACGGACTCTGGCTGCTGCTGATCCTGGGCACGGTAGCGCCGCTGCTGCTGCACCACTGGCACACCGACATCCTGCTGGCCCTGGGCATGGAGCAGGGCAGCGAGACATGGCGCCAGGCCAGCGACTACCTCGGCTGGATAGGGGGCGGCACCCTGCTGCTGGCCAGCAACCTGGCGGTGCCCTATCTGCTGCGCAACGACGGCCGTCCCCGCCTCGCCATGGTGCTGGTGAGCGGCGGCGCCCTCCTCAACATCATCCTCAACTACATCATGGTCGGCCGGCTGGGGCTGGGACTGATAGGAACGGCCCAGGCCACCCTCATCTCGGAAGGAGTGGTGAGCCTGCTGGGGCTGGGCTACTTCTTCACTCCCTACGCCAGGCTGCGCCTTGGCTGGCACCAGCTCCTGCCCAGGGCGCGGCTCATGCCAGGACTGCTGTTCACCGGCCTGCCGAGCCTGATCGCCCAGTTCAACCTCGGCCTGCTGCTGTTGCTGCACAACCTCCAGCTGATGGTGTACGGCTCGGTCAAGGATCTGGCGGGCTTTACCGTGGCCGGTTACACAGAGGCGGTGTTCATCGTGATCCTGCAGGGGCTGGCGTTTGGCATCCAGCCCCTCATCAGCCAGGCGGCGGGGGCCGGTCGCCATCGGGCTCTGAGCTTCCTGATGGCCATGGGGCTCAAAGTGACGCTGATCTACGGGGTGGCGGTCTGGCTGCTGGTCCAGCTGCTGCCGCGCCAGGTGGCCATGCTCTACACCGGCAGCCAGGATGGCGAGCTGCTCGCGGCCGCCGTTCGCAGCCTGACCCTGAACCTGGGGGCCATTCCCCTGGAGGGGGTCATCATGTTCGGCATAGTGCTGCTGCAATCCATGACCCGCACCCGCCAGGCCCTGCTCATCTCGGTGGCCAAGACTCTGCTGTTGCTGCCGCTGATCTTCTGGCTGCCGCTCCAGTGGGGCCGGGACGGTGTGCTGCTGGCCCAGCCCGTCACCGTGCTGTTGCTGACCCCGCCGCTGTGCTGGCTGCTGTGGCGTGAATGGCGCCGCCTCAAGGAGGCCGATGCCCCGCTGGCAAGGCCAGGTCCCGCTCTCCCCCGCCGGGAACAGGTACTCGATCGTACCTAAAGCCGGCTGGCACGGATGCGGATCTCGGGCTCGGCCAGCGCCTGCTGGGCGGCCACCAGTTGCAGCTCGCCAGCCCCCGCCAGCCAGGTCTGGGCCAGCACGGCATCGACGCTGGCGTTGGTGCGCTCGAACGCCGTCACCGGATCAAACCCCGCCAGCAGATTGGCCAGCAGGGTGGCGCTCAGCAGGTCTCCGACGCCTATGGGGTGGCGGGCAAAGGGGTAGAGAGGGCGAGCGATATGGAAGGCCCCCGCCTCGCACACCAGCAACATCTCGAAGCGGTCCGCGGCAAAGCCCGCCCTGCAAAGGTGCTTGACCATCAGGATCTTCACCCCCTGCTCCCTCAGCTGCTGACAGGCCGCCAGGGCCTGGGGCACATTGCGGATCTCCCGGCCGATGAGCTGTTCCAGCTCCAGCAGATTGGGGGCCAGCATATCGGCGCAAGGCAGCGCCCGGGCCTTGAAAAAATCGGCGACGCCGGGGGCCACCACGCACCCCTTGTCCGGATCCCCCATGACGGGGTCGCAGAAATAGATAGCGTTGGGGTTGAGCGCCTTGAGGTGGGCCACCGCCGCCAGGATCTCCTCCCCCTGCTCGGCCGAGCCGAGATAGCCGCTCAAGATCCCGTCGCACTGCCCCAGCACACCTATGTCGGCAAGCCCCGTCATCAGCGCACTGATGTGGCCATCCGGCATCCGCATTCCCTGCCAGCCTGCCTTGTACTGGGTATGGTTGGAGAACTGCACCGTATTGACGGGCCACACCTCTACGCCTAGGCGACGCATGGGAAACACGGCGGCGCCATTGCCGGCACAACCAAATACCACGTGGGACTGGATGGATAACACTCGTTTCATGACAAGCACCCATGACAATGGATTGATAACGCAGGCAAAAACGGGCCTTGCGGCCCGTTGTGTCACTCTCGCTTAACGCAGCACCTTGACGGTGTAGCTGCCATCGGCCTGACGATAGAGACCGTGGATGTCGGTCTCGAAGCCCGGATAGTGGGCGCCGATCTCGCACAGCATCTCGAGGAACTCCAGCACCGGCTGGGAGTCGGCCGTCACCATCTCCCCCGGCAGCACCAGGGGCACTCCCGGCGGGTACGGCAGTATCATGTTGGCGCTGACGCGATTCACCATGTCCCGCAGGGGCACCTCCTCCACCTTGCCCGCCAGCTCCTGCTGCCAGGCGGCGTGGGGGGTCATGGTCATCTCGGGCAGCACGTCGAACGCCTTGAACATCAACTCAGGCAGACGGTACTTGCAGGTCAGCTCGTGAATGCGCTGGGCCAGCTCCTGGATGCGCATCCCTTCGTAGAAGCCGGGGTCTTCCCGATACAGGCTCGGCAGTATGCTCTTGATGGTGAGGTTGAGATCATAGCCGCGCTTGAACTCGGTCAGGGCGCGCAGCAGCTGCATCGCCTTGGACTGATCGATCCCGATGGAGAAGAGGAACAGCAAGTTGTAGGGGCCGGTCTTCTCCACCACTATGCCGCGCTCGTCCAGGAACTTGGAGACCAGGGAGGCGGGGATGCCGCGCTCCAGCAGCTGGCCGTCGCGACCCATGCCCGGGGTCAGCAGGGTCACCTTGATGGGATCCAGGTACATGTGGTCGTCATCAATGTCCTTGAAGCCGTGCCAGTCATCCTTGGGATCCAGCTTCCAGCACTCGAGGGTGTCGATGTCGTCCGGCTGCCACACGTCGAAGAACCAGCCTTCGCTTTGCTCGCGCAGGCGCTTGATCTCCTTGCGGAAAGAGATGGCCCGCTCGATGGAGTCCTTGATGAGGCGCTTGCCGCTGTTGCCCCGCATCATGGCGGCGGATATCTCGGTGGAGGCCACTATGCCGTACTGCGGCGAAGTGGAGGTGTGCATCATGAAGGCTTCGTTGAAGGTCTCCTCCTCCACGTCCCCCTTGATGTGGATCATCGAGGCCTGGGAGAAGGCCGCCAGCAGCTTGTGGGTGGACTGGGTCTCGTAGAACACCTTGCCCGGCATGGCCTCGCCGCTCATGCCGCACTTGCCCTCATAAATCGGGCTGAAGTTGGTGTAGGGCACCCAGGCACTGTCGAAGTGGATGAAGGGGGTGTCCAGCGCCTCCTTGATGAAGCCGGTGTTGTAGAGCAGGCCGTCATAGGTGGAGTTGGTCACCACGGCGTAGCGCGGCATCTGGGCACCCGGGGTGGCGGCCACCTTGGCGGCTATGGTGTCGCGGCTGAATTCGCTTTGCGGAATGCCCCCCAGAATGCCGTAGGCGTTGCGGGTCGGGCGAAAATAGATCGGCGTCACGTCGTTCATCATCATCAGGTGAGTGAGGGACTTGTGACAGTTGCGATCCACCAGCACGGTACTGCCCGCCGGCGCCGAGTACATGCCGACTATCTTGTTGGCGGTGGAGGTGCCGTTGGTGACTATGTAGGAGCGATCGGCGTTGAAGGTGCGGGCGATGTACTCCTCGGCCTCCTTGTGGGGACCCGAGTGATCCAGCAGGGAGCCCAGCTCCGGCATGGAGATGGAGACGTCCGCCTTGAAGGCATTGGGGCCGTAGAAGTCGTAGAAGAGGCTGCCGGCCGGGCTCATCTGGAAGGCGGTCCCCCCCATGTGACCCGGGGTGCAGAAGGTGTACTTGCCCTCTTCCACGTACTTGAACAGCGCCTTGGTGAACGGCGGCAGTATGGCGTCCTGATACGCCTGGGTGGCCTGGCCCATCTTGAGGGCGATGTCGTCGGCCATGCCGAGACGGTATTCGAAGAAGTGGACGTTCAGACGCAGGTCGGTCAGGTGAATGTCCAGGGTGGACTGGTCGTTGGCGAAGGCGAAGATAGGCAGCTTCTCGTTGCGATCGTGGATCTCCTTGCAAAGCCCCAGGGAGTATTTGTCCCAGTCGAAGATGGCGCCGCAGACGCGGGGGTTCTTCTCGATGAGCTTGAGCAAGTCGGCCACGTCGACCGGGTAGACGACCTCGAAGCCCTTGCGCTCGAGGGAGGCTTGCAGCTGGCGGATGGGTTCTTCTTTGAAGAAAACGCCCAGGTGGTTGAGGATGGCAATGATGTTCATCTTGATGCTCCACACGTGAAGAGGCGCTCTCCATCAGGGATGGTGAGTGAAGAGCGCATGGAAAAGGAAAAGGGATCAGTGGCTGGCTTGTTCTTTGAGCAGGGCGTCGTGCTGACGCAGACCCTGTTTCTTGGCGTAGAACATCAGGATGATGAGCGACACCACGAAGGTAGCTGTGAGGTTGGAACCCTGGGCCCCCATCAGGGCCACCAGACAGAAGACGCAGGCCACACCGGAGAAGATCATGGTGCCCATGCTGCGGGAGGTCATGCCCTCGAAACGGATGAGGTTAATGCTGGAGTAGAAGTAGGGCAGCATGGTCAGCAGCACCGCATCCGTGGTCAGCACGTTGAACAAGTCGGCGGCGTGGGCGGAGTGGGAGGTGAAGGCGGTCAGCACCACCATCAGCGCCGTCATCTTGAGGGAGCCCAGGATCAGACCCTTCTTGGCCACGCCGTTCTTGTCCACTTCGCCGTAGATCTTCGGGAAGTTGCCGTCGTTGGCGGCGCGCTTGCCTGCCTCGCCCACCAGCATCATCCAGGAGCCCAGGGAGGTGAAGCAGGCCAGGGCGGTAAAGGCAGACACGAAGGGGGCTGACCAGTCACCAAAGATGGCGGAGGAGGCCATGGCGAACGGCGCGCCGGAGGCCGCCACTTCCCCGGCCGGGAACATGCCGCCGATCACCTGGGTGGAGAGTATGTAGATGACACCGGCGATGCCGGTACCCAGCATGGTGGCAAGGGGAACGGTGCGCTTGGGATCCTTCACCATGCCAGAGGAGACGGCGGCAGACTCGACGCCGACGAAGGACCAGAGGCAGATCAGCACGGCGCTGATCACTGCATGCAGATCGCTGCCGCTGGTGGTGTTCCAGTTCTGGCGGTAGAGCTGGGGGTCGAAGTGGCCCCAGCCGATCAGGGCTGTGCCCACCACGGGCAGCAGGATCAGCACCAGACCCAGGGTACAGAGCCGGCTCACCCAGCTGCCGCCAAGCAGGTTGACCAGGGTAAAGATCCAGACCGCGGCTATGGTGGCGACCGATGCCGGTATGGGGTCATTGAGGATGGGGAAGAAGACCGAGAGGTAGGAGACCCCTGTGATGGCGATGGCCAGGTTGCCTATCCAGTTGGCGTGGTAGTAGAGCACGCCGGTCTGGAAGCCGAACACAGGGGAGATCTCGCCGGCGTAGGCGATGGGGCCTCCCTCTTGCGGGTTCTTGGTGGCGAGGCGGGCGAAGACGAAGGCCAGGCCCATGGCGCCCACCAGGCAGATGGCCCAGCTGAACACAGAAATGGAACCTATGGTGGCCAGGGCCGAAGGCAGCAGCGCGATGCCGCTCCCCATCATGTTGCCGGCCACCACACCTGTACAGGCGATGAGGCCGATCTTCTTGCTCGTATCGAGGGACATAAGATCTCCGGGGCAGTGAAAGGTCGGGGCATCCCATGCACTACTGGGCAGCACCCCGCCAACGAATGGCCACAGACTAGGCCTCTGCCCCCCGGAAAACATAAGGAACCGCTAACGGATAAAAATATGAGCCGTTTTTTTTCGCTGCCTCGCAGCCATTAAAAAACACATTTAAAAACAGAGTCTTGAGAGCATTCTCGCCAGCAGCTTGATAAAACCTTGATATCCGGCAATCTGGTTTTCGCCCCTTTATCACTCCCTTATCCGGCCCCCTTGATGTTTTTCCCGGGACACACCCGAGAGAAAGGGACTCTCATAGCGCCCCCCCCCCTTGTGGGCATCCGAACGCCCTCTGAGCCATGACGTGGCCGCTCATCCCTATCCGGCCAGCAATAAGACAGTGGCAACCCTCGACGTGGCGGCAAACCTCAGCGGCCATACTCTGTTTTTGGCAATGGGCAGGCCATAGCCACATTCACGGTGAGATAGCGTGGTGAACAGCAGGAAACAAATCAGGCTGCGCCAAAACGGGCTATTCAAGCTGGCGGGCAAGCAGGATTGAGACAGGCAGAAACGACACAGGCCGCCCGAAGGCAGCCTGTGCAAGGGGCTGGCCACAGAACCGCCCGAAAGGAGACAAGAGCCCCAGTGTTAGAAGAGCTTCACCTTGCTCTGGCCCAGCCCATTGAACAGGGCGGGAGTGAGGGTCTCCATGTTGCTGTAAAAACCCAGTTGCTGGCAGAGCAGATAGGTCTGCTCGGTCGCCTCCATCAGGAAGGCCTGACTGTAGGCATCCCCTGCCGCCTCGGGGCGACCGTCCAGCTCCGCCAGCTTGCCCTGCAATATGTAATAGAGCACGGAGCGGCCCCGGCTGGCGGCCCGCGCCAGCAGATAGCCGGCCTGTTGCGGCTGCCCCCCCAGGATGGCCTGCAGGGTCAGCGCCTCCCACACCCGGGCGGGCAGTGGCCCCTCCCCCCGTACCAGGACGGCGAGGCGGCTGCCTGTCTCCAGCAGACGATCGCTCTCGGACTTGCCCGCCAGGGTCGCCAGCGCCTCGCCGGCCAGATAGCGCTCCGCCAGCAGCAGGGGCTGGTCGGGCTGACTGGCGAGGGCCTGGTCGAGCAGCACTATGCCGCGCCTGAGGGCCACGGGATCCCGGCTGTTGATGTAGTAGCGCGCCTCCATCATGGCCATCAGAGAGGCGTCATCGGTGGGCCAGCCCATGCCGGGCACCACTTCGGGCCTGTCCAGGGCGCGCAGCAGATCCTGACTGCTCGCCTGCAAGACCTGATGCACCTTGTGGCGGCTGAGCTGGTACTGCTGACTGAACAGCACCCGGTTGGTGTTGAGGTTGCGGTACTCCAGATCCAGATAGGTGCCCCGTGGCTGGCGGCTGACCCGTACGCTCAGCTCCTTGCCGGGCAGTATGCCCCCCGTCGGATTGGTGGCGCCGTACTGCACCCGCAGCGCCGTGGCGGCCGCCACCTCCCCCATCAAGGCACGGGTGATACCGTCGGCCAGGCGCACGTTCTCGTTATTGCCATCCATGCCGGCGTGGAAGCGAAACACCAGCAGATGGGGATCCAGCATGGCGCGCACCCTGGGGCTGGCCCCCTGATAGCTGAGCAGGCTCACCATGGCGATCAGCACCAGGACCACGAAGAGATCGAAGCCAAACATCCTGGCGCGGCTGCGGGGATCCTTGGCCCGAGCCGAGATGGCGCGGGTCAGGGGCCCGGCCGGGAAGGGGGCCGGGCCAGGCGGCGCAGGCTCGGCACAGGCCGATGGGGCCTGCATGGGCGGCAACGCCGCCGCAGGGGCTCCATCATCGGCCGCCCCCTGGGAGAGCGGCGGGACCGTTCGCACCGGCGCCACCAGCTTGTAGCCCCGTTTTGGCACTGTGACGATATAGTCGGTCGCGTCGGGGCGGCCGTCTTTCAAGAGTTTGCGCAACTCGAAGATGGACTGGGTCACCACCTGATCGGTCACCTCGGCGCCATCCCACACCTCGTCGATGAGGCAGTCGCGGCCGAACACAGTGCCGGCATGGCGGGCCAGAAAGCGCAGCAGGTTGACCAGCCTGGGTTCGAGGTAGACCTCGCGGTCGGGGCGACACAGCAGGTTTTCATCCACCTTCAGGGTCCAGTCATGGATCTCAATAACCGATTCGCTCATGGTTCACTCGCAGCAGATAAAGAGAAGGCCAGATGCGAGTGGCACACACCCTGAGTGGTCGACGAGGCAGGATCTTGGCAAAGAGGGTCTGCCGCAGGGTGGGCGCCTCCTTGCATCAGAGTGGGCGGGCCACTCGGTTTGGGTCTGCGGGCATCCTTGCGGGTCTTCCAATCGGTGAGATCGGAAGGGGGAATACTGTAAGCAAAGCGGGCGCCAGAACCCACCTCTTTTGCCCACCAATCACCGCTGAATTGATCCAAGAAGGGGTTTTGGCAGACAGTGCCGGCAGATAGCCATGTGGGCAGGATTTTCATCCGGGCAGCCAACCCCGAAAACAAGAAGGCCCCCGCATTGCGGGGGCCTTCGACAGCGCCAGGACGGCGAGGGCTTAGCAGTAGCCGTAGCCCAGCAGACGCTGGTAGCGCTGCTCCAGCAGCTGGTCGGCGTCCAGGGGGCGCAGCGCCTCGAGATCCTGCTTGATGCGGGCCTTGAGGCGCTCGGCCATCAGGGGCACATCGCGGTGGGCGCCGCCGAGGGGCTCTTCGACGATGCTGTCGATGAGTTTGAGCTCCTTGAGACGCTGGGCCGTGATGCCCATGGCATCGGCGGCCACCGGTGCCTTGTCGGCGCTCTTCCACAGGATGGAGGCGCACCCTTCCGGCGAGATGACGGAGTAGGTGGAGTACTGCAGCATGTTGACCCGATCGCCGACGCCGATGGCCAGGGCGCCGCCGGATCCGCCTTCACCGATCACGGTGCAGACCACGGGCACGGTCAGACCGGCCATCACTTTCAGGTTGCGGGCGATGGCCTCGGACTGACCACGCTCCTCGGCGCCCACGCCGGGGTAGGCACCCGGGGTGTCGATGAAGGTGATGATCGGCATCTTGAAGCGCTCTGCCATCTCCATCAGGCGCATGGCCTTGCGGTACCCTTCCGGGCGCGGCATGCCGAAGTTGCGCTTGATCTTCTCCTTGGTCTCGCGACCTTTCTGGTGACCGATGATCATCACGGGCTCGCCGTCAAGACGGGCGATGCCGCCGACGATGGCCTTGTCATCGGCGTAGGCGCGATCGCCGGCCAGTTCGTCGAAGTCGGTGAAGATCTGCTCGATGTAGTCGAAGGTGTAGGGACGCTGAGGATGACGCGCCATCTGGGACACCTGCCAGGCACCCAGATCGCCGAAGATCTTCTTGGTCAGCTCTTCGTTTTTCTTCTCCAGCCGACGAATGTCCTCATTGAGATCGACGGCACTGTTGTGCTCACTCACATGGCGGAGTTCATCGATCTGCGCCTGCAACTCGGCAATCGGCTGTTCAAAATCCAGAAAAAGACTCATAGGGCCTATAGATCCTCTAATCAAAAACCAATTCCACCCGCTCTCGTCCCAGCAGGACGCGCAAGTCATCTATCAGTTGATCGGTGGGCGTCACCCGCCACTCGGTACCAAGGGTCAGTCGCACCCGGGAGCCGGGGCGCCGATAGTGTACCTGAACCGGACAGACTCCGGCACGGGCGGGTTCCAAAATCTCGTTAAAACGCTGAAAAAAGCGTTCATCTATCCGTTGTTCGTCGAGGAAGATGCGGATCGCTCTGGCGAATCGTTCCCTCGCATCGTTGATATCCAATACTTCACGGGCCGACATTTTAAGGCCACCGGAGAAGTCATCAAAGCTGACCTGTCCAGAAACCACCAAAATACGGTCTTTTTGCATCAATTCTTCGTACTTTTCCAGCGCTTCGCTGAACAGGGTCACGTCCAGACGCCCGGATCTGTCGTCCAGGGTGAAGATCCCCATCTTGTTGCCGCGCTTGGTCACCATGCTGCGGGCCGCGATCACCAGCCCCGCCGCCGTGGTCACCGTATCCCGGGAGGTGGGGTGCAGGTCGCACAGCCGCCCCGACGTGTAGCGACGCAGCTCGCCGCTGTACTGGTTGATGGGGTGACCGGTGAGATAGAGGCCGAGGGTCTCCCGCTCCCCCTCCAGCCAGACCTTGTCCGGCCAGTGGGGCACGTTGGCGAACGCCTTCTTGACGTCGTCTATCTCCTGGGTCAGTACCCCGAACATGTCCACCTGACCGAACGCCTGGGCCTTGGCATGCTGCTCGGCGGCGCGCATGGCTTCTTCCAGGGTCGCCATCAGGGCGGCGCGGTGGGGGCCGAGCCGGTCCATGGCGCCGGAGTAGATGAGTTTTTCCATCACCCGCTTGTTGATCTTCTTGATGTCGACCCGGTTGCAGAAGTCGAACAGATCCCGGAAGGGGCCGTCCTGATCCCGGGCGCTGAGGATGGCGTCGATAGGGCCTTCCCCCACCCCCTTCACCGCACCTATGCCGTAGACGATGTGGCCGTCCTCGTTGACGCTGAAGCGATAGCGGCCCGTGTTCACGTCCGGCGGTATCACGGTGAGCCCCATGCGCTGACACTCGTCCACCAGCGTCACTATCTTGTCGGTGTTGTCCATGTCGGCGGTCATCACCGCCGCCATGAACTCGGCCGGGAAGTGGGTCTTGAGCCAGAGGGTCTGGTAGGAGACCAGGGCATAGGCGGCGGAGTGAGACTTGTTGAAGCCGTAACCTGCGAATTTCTCCACCAGATCGAAGATCTTCATCGCCAGCTCGCCGTCGACGCCGTTCTTGACCGCCCCCTCCTCGAAGCCGGCCCGCTGCTTGGCCATCTCCTCGGGTTTCTTCTTGCCCATGGCCCGGCGCAGCATGTCCGCGCCACCCAGGGTGTAGCCCGCCAGAGTCTGGGCTATCTGCATCACCTGCTCCTGGTAGAGGATGATGCCGTAGGTGGGCTCGAGTATGGGTTTGAGGCTCTCGTGCTGCCACTTCTCGTCCGGGTAGGAGATGGCCTCCTTGCCGTGCTTTCGCTCGATGAAGTTGTCCACCATGCCGGACTGGAGCGGGCCCGGACGGAACAGGGCCACCAGGGCGATCATGTCTTCGAAGCAGTCGGGCTGCAGCCGCTTGATGAGATCCTTCATGCCGCGGGATTCGAGCTGAAACACCGCCGTGGTCTCGAAGCGCTGCAACAGGTCGAACGACTTCTTGTCGTCGATGGGGATGGCGGCGATGTCGACCGGCGGCTTGCCCTCCTTGGCCAGGCGCGGGTTTATCATGCCAAGGGCCCAGTCGATGATGGTCAGCGTGCGCAGCCCCAGGAAGTCGAACTTGACCAGGCCGGCGTACTCCACGTCGTTCTTGTCGAACTGGGTGACCGGGTGCTGGCCCTCGCTGTCGCAATAGAGGGGCGCAAAATCGGTGATCTTGGTGGGGGCTATCACCACGCCACCGGCGTGTTTGCCGGCGTTGCGGGTGATCCCCTCCAGCCGGCGGGCCATGTCGATGAGGTCTTTCACCTCCTCGTCCTGCTCGTAGAGCTCCGGCAGCTTGGGCTCGGCCTCGAACGCCTTGGCCAGGGTCATGCCGGGATCCGGCGGGATCAGCTTGGAGATGCGATCCACGAAGCCGTAGGGGTGACCCAGCACCCTTCCTACGTCCCGCACCACCGCCTTGGCCGCCATGCTGCCGAAGGTGATGATCTGGGACACCGCATCCCGGCCATACATGTCAGCCACGTGGTCGATCACCTCGTCCCGTCGGTCCATGCAGAAGTCGACGTCGAAGTCAGGCATGGAGACCCGCTCGGGGTTGAGGAAACGTTCGAACAGCAGATCAAACTCGAGCGGATCCAGATCGGTGATCTTGAGGGCATAGGCTACGAGCGATCCCGCCCCCGAGCCCCGGCCCGGCCCCACCGGAATGCCGTTGTCCTTGGACCACTGGATAAACTCCATCACGATGAGGAAGTAACCGGGGAAGCCCATCTGGTTGATCACCTTGAGCTCGATGTCGAGACGCTCGTCATACTCGGGACGGCGCTCGGCCCGTACCGCCGGATCCGGGAACAGAAACGCGAGACGCTCCTCCAGCCCTTCCTTCGATTTCATCACCAGGAACTCTTCCGTGGTCATGTCGCCGGTGGGGAAGTTGGGCAGAAAATATTCCCCCAGGCGCACGGTCACGTTGCAGCGCTTGGCGATCTCCACCGTGTTCGCCAACGCCTCCGGGATGTCGGCGAAGAGCTCCAGCATCTCGGCCTGGCTGCGCAGATACTGCTTGGGGCTGTAGTTGCGCGGCCGGCGCTTGTCCGCCAGGGTGTAGCCGTCATGGATGGCGACCCGGATCTCGTGGGCATCGAAGTCTTCGGCCTCGAGGAATACCACCTCGTTGGTGGCCACCACCGGCAGGTCGAACTCGGTGGCGATCGCCACCGCCATGTGCAGGTAGACCTCCTCGTCCGGGCGCTCGGTGCGCAGCAGCTCCAGATAGTAGGCATCGGGGAAGTGCTGGCGGTAGAAGGCGAGACAGGACTCCGTCATCTGCCGGTTGCCCTTGAGCAGAAACTTGCCCACGTCCCCCTCGCGGCCGCCGGACAGCACTATGACCCCCTTGGCGTGCTCGCCAAGCCAGCCCTTGTCGATGACGGGCTTGTCCTGGACATGGCCGCGCTGATAGGCCCGGGAGATGAGCAGTGTGATGTTCTGGTAGCCCTCGTTGTCCATGGCCAGCAGGGTGAGGCGAAACAGCTCGTCGCCAAGCTCCTGGCTCTGCACCCAGAAGTCGGCCCCGACGATGGGCTTGATCCCCTTGCCGTGGGCCGTGCCGTAGAAGCGCACCAGGCCGCACATGTTGACCTGATCGGTCAGGGCCAGGGCGCCCTGGCCATCGGCGGCGGCGGCGGCCACGATGGGGCCTATCTTCTGCAGGCCGTCGACCATGGAGAAATCGGAATGCACGCGCAGATGGATAAAGCTAGGCTCGGCCATGGTCACCTCTTGGGTTGGCGGAAGAGAGAGTCAATTGCATCATGGGTGAGGGGCTGGCTCACTCCTGCCCGAGCGCACGGCGCACCGGCTTGAAGCTCTGACGGTACTCGGGCAGGGGGCCGCGCTCGGCCAGTATGGCAAGGTGCTCCGCGGTGGGATAGCCCTTGTGGCGGGCGAAGCCGTACTCGGGATGGCGGCTGTCCAGCTCGGTCATCTCGGCGTCGCGGGTCACCTTGGCGAGGATGGAGGCGGCGCTGATGGCGGCCACCAGGCTGTCCCCCTTGACCACGGCGCGTGCCTCCATCGGCAAAGTCGGGCAGCGGTTGCCGTCGATGAAGACCAGCTCGGGCGTCACCTTGAGCCCCGCCACGGCGCGCTGCATGGCCAGCATGGTGGCGTGCAGTATGTTGAGCTTGTCTATCTCTTCGGGCGTCGCCCGGCCTATGGCCCAGGCCAGGGCCTTCTCCCTGATCTCGCCGTACAGGGCGAGGCGCTTCTTCTCGGAGAGCTTCTTGGAGTCGGCGAGGCCAGGGATGGGATTGGCGGGATCCAGGATCACGGCGGCGGTGACCACGTCCCCCACCAGGGGGCCGCGACCCACCTCGTCCACGCCGGCAATCAGCTTGTCTTCGGGAATATCGATCGTCATCTCGGAGCCTTGAATCAAAACCGGCCCCGCAGGGCCAGTATCAGCACAACATCACGCATTACGCGCACATTCCTGCCCAACTAGCGGTCAAGCAACGCAGCGACCGCTTCCGCAGCCTGCACGTCCGCATTGCAGCGGATCTTCTCGTGCAACCGGGTGAAGGTGGCGATGAGTTCGCTGTTGTCATGGTCGAGCAGCTTGCTGACCTCTTCCACCAGGTTCTCCGTGGTGCACTCATGCTGAAGGAGCTCGGGCACCAGCATCTGATCCGCCAGCAGGTTGGGCAGGGAGACATAGTCCGTCTTCACCAGACGCTGGGCCAGCCAGTAACTGAAGGGTTTGAGCTTGTAGCCCACCACCATGGGTTTTTTCACCAGCATGGCTTCCAGCGCCGCGGTGCCGGAGGCGAGCATCACCACGTCGGCGGCGATCATGGCCTCCCGGCCCTGGCCGTCCAGCAGCACCATGTCGAGATCCGGCGCCACCTCGGCCTTGATGGCCATGAACTGCTCGCGCCGCTTCTGGTTGACCAGGGGCACGATGAAGCCGAGATCCGGGTTGTGCACCGTCAGGTGCTTGCACGCCTCGAGAAACAGGGGCGCCATGAAGCCCACTTCCGCACTGCGACTGCCCGGCAGCACCGCCAGCCAGCGGCGGGACGAATCCAGCCCCAGTTCGGCGCGCACCGCCCCTTGATCCGGTACCAGGGGGATGTCGTCCGCCATGGTGTGGCCAACGAAGCGACAGGGGGCGTCGAAGCGGTCGTAGAACGCCTTCTCGAACGGCAGGAAGGCGAGCACCATGTCGGTGGCCGCCTTGATCTTGTGAATGCGGCCCTGACGCCAGGCCCAGACCGAGGGGCTGACATAGTGGACCGTCTTGATACCGGCGCGGCGCAGTTTCAGCTCCACCCCGATATTGAAATCCGGTGCATCCACCCCGACGAAGATGTCAGGGGGATTGGCGATGAAGTGGCGCAGCAGCTCGCGGCGCACCTTGAGGATGCGGGGCAGACGGCCCAGCACCTCGGTGATCCCCATGACGGAGAGCTCTTCCATCTCGAACAGGGCCTTGACCCCGAGCGCCTGCATCCGTGGCCCGGCAATCCCTTCAAACTGCGCGTCCGGGTAGCGGGCCTTGAGCTCGCGCACCAGGCCGGCGGCCAGGATGTCGCCGGAGGTCTCTCCGGCGACTATGCCGATGCGGATGGGATCAGGCACGGATGATGCCACGCTCGTTGTCCTTGAGGAAATCCACATAGAGCTGGACCGCAGGCTCGGTGGCCGCCATCTCGATCAGCACGGGCAGCACCTCTTCGATGGTCTTGCCGGAGCGGAAGATCTCCTTGTAGGCGCGCTTGACCGCCGAGATGGCCTCAGGGCTATAGCCACGGCGACGCAGGCCTTCGGAGTTGACCCCGAACGGCTTGGCATAGTTGCCCGCGGCCATCACGTAGGGCGGCACGTCCTTGTTGAGGGCGGCGCAGCCACCGACGAAGGCGTGGGAGCCGACCCGGCCGAACTGGTGAATGGCGGAGAGGCCGCCGAAGATGACGAAATCGCCGATCACCACATGGCCCGCCAGGGTGGCGTTGTTGGCGAAGATGCAGTTGTCACCGATGATGCAGTCGTGGGCCACGTGGACGTTGACCATGAACAGGTTGCCGCTGCCCACCTTGGTCAGGCTCTGGTCCTGGGTGGTGCCGCGATGCACGGTGCAGTTCTCGCGAAACACGTTGTTGTCGCCGATCTCGAGGAAGGTGCGCTCGCCGGCGTATTTCTTGTCCTGGCAATCCTCACCGATGGAGGTGTGCTGGAAGAACTTATTGCCACGGCCAATCCTGGTCGGGCCCTTGATCACCACATGGGAACCCACCCAGGTGTCGTCGCCTATCTCCACTTCGGCACCAATGACGGTAAAGGGGCCGATTTCAACCCCTTTACCTATCACGGCAGACTCATGGACGATGGCAGTATCGTGAATCATGGCTGTCGAATCGATCACTATTACACCTCGCGTTTGGCACACATCAGCTCGGCGGTACAGACCACCTCGCCATCGACGGTGGCCACACCGGTAAACTTGGCGATGCCGCGGCGCTCCTTCAGGAATACCACGTCCAGCACCAGTTGATCGCCAGGACCGACCGGGCGCTTGAAGCGGGCGTTGTCGATGGAGGCGAAGTAGTAGAGTTCATTGGGGGACGGCTTGCCCACCATGGTGAACGCCAGGATGCCGGTGGCCTGGGCCATGGCTTCCAGGATCAGCACACCGGGGAACACCGGCTTAGCCGGGAAGTGTCCCTGAAAAATGGGTTCGTTGAACGAGACGTTCTTGATGGCGCGCAGCGTCTTGCGCTCATCGCTGATCTCGTAGTGCTCCACCTTGTCCACCATCAGGAAGGGATAACGGTGCGGCAGCAGATCCATGATTTCCTGGATCCCCAGGCTTTTCTTTTCAGTAGTCAAAACAGTACCCTATCGTGATTATTCTTCTTCACCCAGTTTCTTCTCAAGCTTGCTTATCCGCTTGTGCATCTCGTCGATACGCATCACCCGGGCGGCGGTCTTGCGCCACTCTTTATTGGTTTGCAGGGGGATGCCGGAGGAGTAGACACCGGGCTCGGTAATGGGTCGCATCACCATGGCCATACCGGTAACGGTGGCCTGGTCGCAGATCTCCATATGCCCGTTGAAGACGGAAGCGCCGCCAATAATACAATACTTACCGACCTTGAGACTACCGGCCATCACGGTCGAGCCCGCCACGGCGGTGCCGTAACCGATCTCGACGTTGTGGGCGATCTGACACTGATTGTCGATGATGACGTTGTCGGCAATGCGGGTGTCTTCCAAGGCTCCCCTGTCAATGGTAGTACAGGCGCCTATCTCGACCCGATTGCCTATGGTGACACCGCCCAGCTGGGGGATCTTGATCCATTCGCCACGCTCGTTGGCGTAGCCAAAGCCGTCGGCCCCGATGACGGTGCCGGCTTGCACCAGGCAGTCGGTGCCCAGGGTCACCTTGTGATACAGGGTGACGTTGGCCCACAGGCGGGAGCGAGCTCCCAGCCGGGTGTCCTTGCCAACGAAACAGCCGGGGCCGATGCGCACATCGTCCCCCAGCACCACACCGGACTCAATGACCGCATTGGCACCGATGGCAACCCTCTCACCCAGCTGGACATCGGCGGCGATGACGGCGCTAGGATGGATATCCGTGGCCGGCTGCGGCGTGGTGTCCAGCAACTGGGCAACCCGGGCAAAGCCGACATAGGGATCCTTGAGCACCAGGGCATTGGTGGGGCAAAACGGCAGATCCGCCTCTGTGATGAGCACGGCGCTCGCCTTGCTCTGCGCCAGATAGTCGCGGTACTTCTTGTTGGACAGGAAGGTGATATCCCCCTCCCCGGCCTTCTCCAGTGTCGCTACCCTGCGAATTTCCAGGTTTTCGTCCCCATGAACCTCGGCCCCCAGTTGCTGGGCCAGCTGTGCGAGAGTGAATACCATCAATTAGTTGCTCTTGCTGACCTGAGAAATGACCTGACCGGAGATGTCCAGCTTGCTGGCGGCGTAAGGGGCGGCATTGCGCTCCAGCACCAGATCGTAACCATTGCTCTTGGCGATGGAGTCGATGGCAGCTTTCACCTTGGTCAGGATCTTGTTGCGTTCTTCCGCCTGACGACGGCCATTATCCTGCTCGAACGCCTGACGCTTCTGGTTGAATTCCATCTGCAGCTTGGCCAGCTTCTCCTGGTTCTGCTTCTTCTGCTGGGCGCTCATGAAGGCTTCATCCTTCTTGAACTTCTCGACCAGCTTCTGGCCGTCGGCTTCCAGCTTCTGCAGCTCGCGCATGCGCGGCTCGAACTCGCCTTTGAGCTTCTGGGAAACGGCTTCACGCTGGGGCAGCTTCTGGAAGATTTCGCCCATGTCGACCACGGCAATCTTGGTGTCAGCCAGGGCGGAACCCATGCCAGCAGCCATCAGAGCAATACTCAGACCCGCGACTTTCAATGCTTTGTTCACACTAACTCCTTGTTCCCTCAAGGTGAGGGTAACGGATTACCTTGAATGACAAGCGGCACCCTGTGCCGACTCGTTACTTGGCGGGGCCGACAGGCCCCGGCATTACCTGCCCTCGCCAGGAGGGCATCTCATCGAGAAAGGCGCCAGGAAGGCCCCTTTCTGTTAGAAGGTTCGACCTATGTTGAACGAGAAGAACTCTGTCCTGTCACCCTCGTACTCCTTGAGCGGCCGCGCGATGGCGAACACCAGGGGGCCCATGGGGGAGAGCCACTGCAACGACAGGCCATAGGAGGCGCGGAAGTTGGTGGGATCCGAGTAGTCCAGCAGATACTTGCAGCCCGTGGTGCAGCGATCCTTGTACTGGTCATAGTCGAAGGTGGTGTCCCAGACCGAACCGGCATCGAGGAAGACGCTGGTACGCAGCTGGGGCTGATAGGTCTCGGACGCAAACGGCGTCGGCACTATCATCTCCAGAGACGCCACCGCCAGGGCGTTGCCCCCCACCGAACTGTCGGTGCCCTGGGTCACGTCATTGCCCGCGACGTTGTAGTAGTAGAGCGCCTTGGGACCGACCGTGTTGCTCTTGAAGCCACGCAGGGTATCGAAGCCACCGGCGAAGTAGTTCTCGAAGAAGGGCAGCACGTGCTCGTAGTCACCGTTGTTGCCATAGCCGTTGCCGTAGGAGGCGCGGGCACGGGCCATCAGCACCCACTGGTGATCCGCATCGAACGGGAAGTAGTGGGCGTCCTCGGCGTTGAGCTTGAAGTACTGCAGATCCATGCCGGGAATCGTCACCTTGGCATTGACCCGCTGGCGGTTGCCGTCGGTCGGGAAGGTGCCCTTGTTGAGGGTGGAACGGGTCCAGCCGGCGGTGAAGTCGACCGTGTTGAAGGTCAACCGGTTGTCGCCGTCTATGTTGCCGTTGTAGACCTTCCAGAACTCCTCTACCTGCTGATAGGGGTTGGGCTGGGAGAGCTTGTTGTTCTCGATCCCGAGGCTGAAGTCGAGGCGGTTGTTCTCGTTGACCGGGAAGCCGCTGGAGAGACGGAAACCTATGGTGGTGTTCTCGTAGTCGACGATGTTGGCATCGGCCGCACTGAACTCGTTGTAGTAGAGGCGACCGCCCAGGCTGACACCGTCCACGGTGAAGTAGGGATCGTTGTAGCTCAGATCGACGCTCTTGGAGTACTTGTTGGTACTGGCGGAGATGCCGATCTTCTTGCCGGTGCCCATGAAGTTGTCCTGCTGCAGGCCCGCCTGCAGGCTCAGACCCGACTCGGTACCATAGCCGACACCGGCGTTGATGGAGCCCGCCGGCTGTTCCTTGACCTTGAAGTCGAGATCGACCTGATCGTCCCGGCCAGGCACCCGCTTGGTGTCCACGTCCGCGCTTTCGAAGAAGCCGAGACGGTTGAGACGGGTCTTGGACTGTTCGACGTTGTCGGAGGAGAGCCAGGTGCCCTCCATCTGGCGCATCTCGCGACGCAGCACCTCATCCTGGGTGGTGACGTTGCCGCTGAAGTTGATGTTGCGCACATAGACACGGGGGCCCGGCTCTATGTTGACGATGAGCTCCACCTCTTTGCTCTCGTCATTGATCTGCGGGAAGGTGGTGACCTTGGGATAGGCGTAGCCGTAACGGCCGAGGAACTTGGAGAGCACCTCTTCGGTGTGGGTCACCTGGCTGGCGGAATAGACGCTGCCCGCCTCGATGGGGATCAGCTCCTTCATCTCGCCACCGCGATCTATCATGTCGCCCTTGAGCTGGACGCCGGAGACCTTGTACTGATCCCCTTCCTTGAGATTGAGGGTGACATAGACCCCCTTCTTGTCCGGGGTCATGGAGACCTGGGTCGACTCCTGGGCGAAGCGGATGTAGCCGCGGTCCAGGTAGTAGGAGCGCAGCACCTCGATGTCGCCGGCCAGCTTCTGCTTCTGATAACGCTGATCGCCGGTGAAGTTCCACCAGGGCACGTCATCTTTCAAGGAGAGCTGGGCCAGCAGCTTCTCTTCCGGGAACACCTGGTTGCCGACGATGTTGATCTGCTGGATCTTGGCCGCTTCCCCTTCCACGAAGGTGAACTTGAGGTCGACCCGGTTGCGGGGCAGCGGGGTGACGATGGCCTTGACCTTGGCGGAGTACTTGCCCACGCCGTAGTAGAAGTCTTCCAGTCCCTTCTCGAGGGAGCTCAGCACGGTGCGATCAAGGGGGTCGCCCACCCGGATGCCGGAGGACTCCAGGCTCTGGGTCAGCTGCTCTTCCTTGATGTCCTTGTTGCCGGAGAACTCGATGCTGGAGATGGTCGGCCGCTCCTTGACCGCCACTTGCAGCACGTTGCCGTCCCGATAGACCTTGACGTCCTCGAAGTTGCCCGAGGCGTAGAGCCGCTTGATGGCGGCGGCCAGGGTGACAGGATCCACGGTGTCACCGACCCGGATCGGCAGGTTCAACAGGGCGGCGCCCAGGGTCACCCGCTGCAAACCGTCGACCTGAATGTCTTGCACCACAAAAGAGGCAGGGGCCGCCTGGGCCAGGAAGCTGGCACCCAGCAGGCAACTCAACACCAATGCTTTTTTAACAGCCATTTTGTTCTTATGTGTCCTTGTTGATGCTCTGGCCTCAGAGGCGAGCGAAATCATTAAACAGCGCAATACCCATCAGCAACATCAGAATGGCGGCGCCTATCCTGAACCCCACTTCCTGGATCCGCTCCGAGACCGGCTTGCCGGTCACCGCCTCGATGAGGAAGTAAACCAGGTGGCCGCCATCGAGCACCGGCAGGGGGAACAGATTGATGATCCCCAGGTTGACGCTGATCAGCGCCAGGAAACCGAGAAAATAGACCAGACCATAATCGGCGCTGTTGCCCGCGCCCTTGGCGATGGAGATGGGGCCGCTCAGGTTGTCCAGCGACACTATGCCACCGATCAGCTTGCCTATCATGTCGAAGGTGAGCGTGATCAGGCTCCAGGTCTTGTGCATACCCTGCCAGAGGGCATCGAACGGCCCATACTGTAACAGAATTCGATATTCATCCGGTAATGGAACCACCTGAGGCGATATTCCTACGAATCCCACCGCCTTGCCCTTCACCTGCCTGGACTGGGGGGTCAGCTCGATGGGCAGTTCGCTGCCATCCCGCGCTATGGTCAGCCGCAGGGGTTGCTCGGGAGAGGACTGCACCTGGCCCACGAAGCGAGCCCAGTCGGCCAGCGGCTCCCCCTCCAGGGTCAGGATCTTGTCGCCCTTGCGCATCCCGGCCGCCGCAGCGGCGCTCCCCTCCACCACCTCGGCCACCACAGGCAGCACCTTGGCACCCAGGGGCACTATCCCCAGGCTGGAGATGGGGGACTCCTTGTCCGGATCGAACTGCCAGTCGTGCAGCATCAGCGTCTTGTCGGTGACATAGCTGCTCTGGGGCGCAGTCAGCTTGAGGGTGACCGCGTCTTCCCCCAGGTGGCTGATGAGGGCATAGGTGATGCTCTCCCAGTCGCCGGTCGGCTCACCGGCCACCTCGACGATCTGCATGCCGGGCAGCAACCCCGCCTCGGCGGCGATGGATCCGGTGCGCACCTCGTCGACGATGGGCTTGACGCTAGGGACCCCTATCATGAACATCAGCCAGAAGGCGAACAGTGCAAACACGAAATTCGCCATGGGGCCGGCGGCGACGATGGCCATCCGCGCCCAGACGCTCTTGTGGTTGAAGGCCTGGGCCTCCTCCCCCGGCTTGAGCTCGTCGACCCGGCCATCCAGCATCTTGACGTAGCCGCCGAGCGGGATCAGGGCCAGCACATACTCGGTGCCATCCTTGCCCATCTTGCGCCAGATAGCCTTGCCAAAACCGATGGAGAAGCGCTCCACCTTGACGCCGCAGCGGCGGGCCACCCAGAAGTGGCCAAATTCATGTACCGCGACCAGCAACCCGAGGGCGACGATGAAGGCGCCTATGTTCCACAACAGCGTGCCCATCAGCCCAGCACCTCGACTCGGTGTGCGACCCTGCACCCGAAGGGGGGAGTGGCAATCTGCCTGAGCGCGTCATTCATCGGCTAAGTTCCTCAATCAAGTCGTGAGCCCGGGCCCGGGCCGCCCCGTCCAGGGCAATCAAATCATCCAGCGAACCGGCACCCTGCTGACCGAAGGCCTGCAGGGCCGCCTCGTTGACTCTGGCAATATCCATGAAACCGATGCGCTCGGCAAGGAAAGCCGCTACCGCCGCTTCGTTGGCGGCATTGAGGGCCGTGGTAGCCGCCTGACCTTGTCGGCAGGCCGCCATGGCCAGGGCCAGGCAGGGGTAACGATCCAGGTCGGGCCGGATAAAGCTGAACTCTCCGACACTGAAGAAATCCAAAGGTTCCACCCCGGAGGAGATGCGGTCCGGATAGGCCAGGGCGTGGGCGATGGGGGTACACATGTCCGGGTTGCCGAGCTGGGCCAGCACGGAGCCATCCTTGTACTGCACCATGGAGTGGATGACCGACTGGGGATGGATGACCACCTGGATCTGCTCGGGGGCGGCATTGAACAGCCAGCGCGCCTCTATGTACTCCAGCCCCTTGTTGAACATGGTGGCGGAGTCCACCGAGATCTTGGCCCCCATGGACCAGTTGGGGTGCGCCACCGCCTGGGCCGGGGTGACAGAGGCCAGTTCGTCGATGTCGCTGTAGCGAAACGGGCCACCGGAGCCGGTCAGCAGTATCTTGCTGATGCCGGCGGCGGCCAGATCGCAGAAGCCGGGCTGACGCTGGATGGCCTCGGGCAGACACTGGAAAATGGCATTGTGTTCGCTGTCGATGGGCAGCAGCTCGGCACCATGGTCGCGCACCGCCTCCATGAAGAAGGCGCCGGACATCACCAGGGCCTCCTTGTTAGCCAGCAGAATGCGTTTGCCGGCACGCACGGCGGCCATGGTAGGAGCCAGCCCCGCCGCACCGACGATGGCGGCCATCACGCTGTGGGCGTCGGGGTGCGCCGCCACCTCGCATAGAGCCTTGGCGCCGGACAGCACCCGGGTCTGGCTGCCGTGAGCCTTGAGCCGGCTCGCCAGTTCGCGGGCAGCCGTCTCGTCCACCATGACGGCGAAGCGAGGAGAGAATTCGAGGCAATCACGCACCATGGCATCCAGGCTGCGCCAGGCGGTCAGGGCCAGCACCTGCCAGCGCCCGGGATTCTGCCGCAGCACCTTGAGGGTGCTCTGGCCGATGGAGCCGGAGGCCCCCAGGATCACGAGCTGGCGCATCAGACCCCCTGGCTCAGCAGCAGATAGCTGAGCAGGAACACGGGCAGCGCCGCGGTCAGGCTGTCGATGCGATCCAGGATGCCGCCATGGCCGGGCAGCAGGGTGCCGGAATCCTTGATGCCCGCCTCGCGCTTGAACATGCTTTCGGTCAGATCGCCGAGCACGGAGGCCAGCACCGCCAACAGGGAGCAGAGCAGCACTGTCCCCATCTTGGCGGGGACGAAGCCCATGAACCAGGTGACCCCGACCGCCAGCAATCCGGCGGTAAACAGGCCGCCGCACAGCCCCTCTATGGTTTTACCCGGGCTGACCGCCGGCGCCAGCTTGTGCTTGCCGAACGCCTTGCCAAAAAAATACGCGCCAGAATCTGCCGCCCAGACCAGCCCCATGACAAACAGCAGGATCCAGGCGCCCATGGCGGAGTCGTGATAGAAGTTGTAGCCGCGAATGGCGACCATGGACCAGAAGAAGGGGATCAGGGTCACCAGACCGAACAGGGACTTGAGCCAGATGGATGCCTTCCACAGCCGGGCGCTTTGGGGATAGCGCAGCACCAGCAGCAGGCCGAGCAGCCACCAGCTGGCGGCGGTCCAGAGTACCCCCATCAGCAGGGGATGCAGGTCGGGCGCCCATAACTGCTCCACCGGCAGCCACACCAGACTGGCCCCCAGCAACAGACAGAACAGCAGCGGGATCCATTCCCGCCGCTCGGCACTCACAAAACCACTCCATTCACGGCTGGCCAGCAGAAAGACCAGGGCTGCCAACAGGGCAAAAAATTTCAAAGGCAAGAAAAACAGCGCCCCCAGCACCAGGGGGATCAGACACAATGCGGTAATAATTCGTTGTTTTAGCAAAAGAAACCTCTCTCTTGGGAGCGGGGTTTAGCCGGTCTGTTGCGCGGCGATCAATTCCCGGATCTGTTCACCCGTACACCCGAAGCGACGCTCGCGGGCCACGAAAGAGGCAACTGCCTCACTGAACTCGGCCTCGTCAAAGTCGGGCCATAACACAGGGGTAAAATGGAGCTCGGCATAGGCGAGCTGCCATAACAAAAAGTTGCTGATGCGGTGATCACCACCGGTGCGGATCAGCAGATCGACCGCAGGCAGGTCCGCCATGCAGATGGCTTGCCCCAGTCGTGTCTCATCTATCTCGTCGGCCTGCAGCTCGCCGGCCGCCACGGCCCGTGCCAGTTGGCGCGCCGCCTGGGCTATGTCCCACTGGCCGCCGTAGTTGGCTGCGATGTTGAGGGTCAGACCTGTGTTGCCATCGGTCAGCGCCTCCGCCTTGGCGATCTTGCCTCGCAGCCGCTCGCTGAAACGCGAGGTATCGCCGATGACCCGCAAGCGGATGCCATGGCTGTGCAGCTTCTTGACCTCGCTGCCCAATACGGTGAGAAAGAGTTCCATCAGGGCACTGACCTCCCCTTCCGGGCGACGCCAGTTCTCGCTGGAGAACGCAAACAGAGTCAAGGCTTCCATCTTGGCCTGAGCGGCAAAGGTGACGGCAGCCCGCACGGCCTTGACGCCGGCCTTGTGCCCATAGACCCGCATCTTGCCACGGTTCTCGGCCCAGCGCCCGTTGCCATCCATGATGATGGCCACATGACGGGGCAGACACTGGTTGGCGCTATCGCCTAACGCTGCCAAACGCGACATTCATTTCTCCCACAAAGACAAAAGCGCCGTGCAGGGGCACTACACGGCGCTCGTAATATACCTGTCAGAGCCTTAGATTTCCATTAGCTCCTTTTCCTTCGCGGCCAGGGCTTCATCCACCAGCTTGACGAAGGAATCGGTGAGTTTCTGGATCTCTTCCTGGGCACGACGGTCGTCGTCTTCGGAGATCTCCTTGTCCTTGAGCAGCGCTTTCAGGTCTGCGTTGGCATCGCGGCGGATGTTGCGCACGGCGACGCGGGCACCTTCGGCCTCGGCACGGACGATCTTGGTCAGATCCTTGCGGCGCTCTTCGGTCAGCGGCGGCAGCGGCACCCGCAGGGTCTGGCCGTTGCTGGACGGGTTCAGGCCCAGATCCGAGGTCAGGATGGCTTTTTCCACCGCCTGGATCATGGAGCGATCGAAGATGGAGATGGACAGGGTGCGGGCATCTTCAGCCACCACGTTGGCCAACTGCTTGAGCGGAGTCGCTGCGCCATAGTACTCAACCTGGATGCCGTCGAGCAGGCTCGGGTGAGCGCGGCCAGTACGGATCTTGGACATCTGGGATTTGAGCGATTCTACGCTCTTGGACATGCGGTCCTTGGCGTCGTTTTTAATCTCGTTGATCACAGTGGTTTTCCTTTTGGCGAACGAACCCGCAACGGGTCCGTTTCTGACTTATTTACTGACGTAATGGATAAGAGTCCTGTCGGCTCATTTACCAATGTGGTGGATCAGGGTGCCTTCCGGCTCACCCATGATAACCCGACGCAGGGCGCCCGGCTTGTTCATGTTGAACACCCGGATCGGCAGGTCGTGGTCACGCGCCAGGGTAAAGGCGGCAAGATCCATTACTTTGAGTTCTTTATCAAGCACTTCGTCATAGCTCAGCTCATGATACAGCACGGCGTCCGGATTCTTAACCGGATCATCGCTGTAAACACCGTCGACCTTGGTGGCCTTGAGCACGACGTCAGCCTCGATCTCGATCCCGCGCAGGCAGGCCGCAGAATCGGTCGTGAAGAAGGGGTTGCCGGTACCGGCGGAGAAAATGACGACCTTGCCGGCGCGCAGCTGGCTGATCGCCTCGGCCCAGACATAGGAGTCACAGATGCCCTGCAGGGAGATGGCAGACATCAGACGGGCATTCACATAAGCACGATGCAGGGCATCACGCATGGCCAGGCCGTTCATCACGGTCGCCAGCATACCCATGTGGTCACCCACCACGCGGTTCATGCCCGCCTTGGCAAGACCGGCACCCCGGAACAGGTTGCCGCCGCCGATGACCAGACCGACCTGAACACCCAGCTCAACCAGTTCCTTGATCTCTTGGGCCATGCGATCCAGTACTGCCGGATCGATGCCGAAGCCTTCTGCGCCTTGCAGGGCCTCACCACTCAACTTAAGAAGAACGCGTCTGTATGCAGGTTTGGGATTGGTACTCATGTCACTGATTCCTGGTCATATAAAGACCGCGACATAAGTCGCGGTCTGGAGTTAGCGAAAACCGGTTCGGTTATGCCTTCTGAGCAGCCGCGATCTGGGCAGCAACTTCGGCAGCGAAGTCAGTTTCCTGCTTCTCGATGCCTTCGCCTACTTCGAAGCGAGTGAAGGAGACAACGTCAGCACCTTCTTTCTTCAGCAGCTCGGCAACGGTCATGGACGGATCCTTGACGAAGGGTTGACCAGTCAGGGATACCTCACCGGTGAACTTCTTCATGCGGCCTTCAACCATCTTCTCGGCGATCTCTTTCGGCTTGCCGGAGTTGATGGCGATGTCGATCTGGATTTCGCGCTCTTTGGCAACGACTTCGGCAGACACATCTTCGGGCTTGACGAACTGCGGGCTGTTGGCAGCAACGTGCATGGCCAGATCTTTGGCCAGCTCGTCGGAACCACCGGTCAGCTTGGTGATAACACCGATGCGGGAACCGTGCACGTAGGTACCCAGGTTGTCACCTTCCACCAGCATCACGCGACGCAGGTTCATGTTCTCACCGATCTTGGCGATCAGGTTGGTGATGGTCAGCTCGACGGTCTCGCCGTTGCCGAAGTCGGCCGCTTTCAGGGCGTCAACGTCAGCAATTTTCTGGGTGGCAGCGATCTCGACGATCTTCTGACCCATGGCCAGGAAGCCGGCATCCTTGGAGACGAAGTCGGTCTCGCAGTTCAGCTCGATCATCACGGCAACCTTGCCTTCGGTACGGGCAAAGATCACGCCTTCGGCGGCGATACGGCCCGCTTTCTTGGCGGCTTTGGCCTGACCAGATTTGCGCATGTTTTCGATAGCCAGTTCGATATCACCGTTGGCTTCTTCCAGCGCTTTTTTGCAATCCATCATGCCAGCGGCGGTGCGCTCGCGCAGTTCTTTCACCAGGGCGGCGGAAATATTTGCCATGTCCAGTATCCTCGGTCTCGAGTTATCAAGAAACAGGGGCCACAAGGGCCCCTGCTAACCAATTACATCAGCTTGGTTAATAAGGGCTTTAACAGACCTTATCAATTACTCAGCTTCAACGAAGCCATCTTGTTCGGCTTGAACAACGATGTCTTGAGCGCGCGCTTCCAGTACGGTATCAGCAGCAGCGTTCAGGTACAGTTGAACGGCACGGATCGCATCGTCGTTACCCGGGATGACGTAATCAACGCCGTCCGGATTGGAGTTGGTATCAACGATGGAGACAACCGGGATACCCAGGTTGTTGGCTTCTTTGATAGCGATGTGCTCGTGGTCGGCATCGATCACGAACAGAACGTCAGGCAGGCCGCCCATGTTCTTGATACCACCCAGGCTCTTCTCCAGCTTTTCCATTTCGCGAGTACGCATCAGCGCCTCTTTCTTGGTCAGCTTTTCGAAGGTACCGTCCTGGCTCTGGGTTTCCAGATCTTTCAGACGCTTGATGGACTGACGAACGGTTTTCCAGTTGGTCAGCATGCCGCCCAGCCAGCGATGGTTCACATAGAACTGATCGCAACGAGCAGCAGCTTCTTTGACGGCTTCAGACGCGGCACGCTTGGTACCAACGAACAGTACCTTGCCTTTCTTGGCGGCAACGGAGCTCACGAAGTTCATGGCTTCATCAAACATAGGAACGGTTTTTTCCAGGTTGATGATGTGAACCTTGCTGCGGGCACCGAAGATGTAGGATTTCATTTTCGGGTTCCAGTAACGAGTCTGGTGACCGAAGTGAACGCCGGCTTGCAGCATGTCGCGCATAGAAACTTTAGCCATTTTATACCTCTGTATTGGGGTTAGGCCTCCACACATCCCATGTAACCGACCCCAGAGGGGCACCCCGGTACAGGTGTCGATGTGTGTGTGTTATTGATTAAGGGTGATGAAACCGGATCAGTAGTTCCGGTTCCGGCGCGCTTTATATCACAAGTTTGCCTCAGGCGCCACCGGCAGCCGTGCTAAAAACGGGTGCCCGAGCTTCACTCTGTGCCAGAGATTTGACCCTGTGATGACAATCACACTGGAAGTCGGCGGGGGTTGCGGATAAAATTTTGCCCTGATTGCAAACGCATCTATTTTTCATTACCTGCTTGTTGTCGGCCATGCCGGCGAGGAACCAGGCCGCAAGAGAGATCCCATGTCCATTAAAATCAAGACGCCGGAAGAGATTGAAAAGATGCGCGTTGCCGGCCAGCTGGCCGCCGATGTGCTGGTGATGATAGCCCCCCACGTCAAGGCTGGCGTCACCACTGACGAGCTCAACACTCTGTGCCATGACTTCATCGTCGATGTCCAGCAGGCCATACCCGCGCCCCTGAACTACCACGGTTTCCCCAAGTCCATCTGCACCTCGGTCAACGACGTCATCTGTCACGGCATCCCCAACCACAAGAAGTTGCGGGAAGGGGACATCATCAACCTGGACATCACCGTCATCAAGGATGGTTTCCACGGCGACACCTCCGCCATGTTCATCGTCGGCCAGACCACGCCCCTGCGCCGTCAGCTGTGCAAGGTGGCCCAGGAAAGCCTGTACGCCGCCATCAAGCGGGTGCGCCCCGGCATGTGCATCACCGAGATCGGCGCCGTGATCCAGCCCATCGTCGAGCAGGCGGGCTTCTCCGTGGTGCGCGACTACTGCGGCCACGGCATCGGCGCCGAATTCCACGAAGAGCCGCAGATCCTGCACTATCGCAACAGTGGCAAGCTGGAGCTCAAGCCGGGCATGTGCTTCACCATAGAGCCCATGGTCAACAGCAAGAAATACCACTGCCGCACCAACCCGAAAGATGGCTGGACTGTCACCACCAAGGATGGCGGCGACTCCGCCCAGTGGGAACACACCCTGCTGGTGACCGAGGATGGTTGCGAGGTGCTGACCCTGCGCCCCGACGACACTATCGACCGCCATATCAAACACGGTTAACATCAAACCCCGGCCCCGCGCCGGGGTTTGTGTTTTCAAGATGACGAGATGCCATGGACGCCAGCCTGCTTTCCCCCCACCTGCTCCCCGATGACGACCTCGGTCGGGACAACTGCAAAGAGTACCTGACCCGTTTCCTCGGCTGGTTGCACGAGCGCTTCGATGCCGGTGACAACATCATAGAGCTGGTCGCCACCCGCTCCCTCTACATGGATCAGCTGCTGACCCGGCTGTGGCACAAGTTCGGCTTCGATCAGGAGAACCACCTCACCCTGATCGCGGTCGGCGGTTATGGCCGGGGCGAACTGCACCCCCACTCCGACATCGACCTGCTGATCCTCTACCAGGGGGATGAGCTGGATGAGGCCCTGGGTCAGCGCATCGGCGAGTTCATCACCCTGCTCTGGGATCTCAAGCTGGAGGTGGGCCAGTCGGTGCGCAACCTGGCCGAGTGCATCGAGCAGGGGCTGGCCGACATCACGGTCGCCACCAACCTCATAGAGGCGCGCTACATCACCGGCAATCAGGCCGGCTTCGAGGCGCTGCAGCGGGCGACCCGCCCAGAGGTGTTCTGGTCGAGCGAGGATTTTTTCCGCGCCAAGCGCGCCGAACAGGCCCAGCGCCACCAGCAGTTCCTCGGCACGGCCTACAAGCTCGAGCCCGACCTCAAGAGCAACCCGGGGGGGCTGCGGGATATCCAGACCCTGGCCTGGGTCGCCCGCCGCCACTTCGGCGCCACCACCCTGTTCGAGATGACCAGCCACGGCTTCCTCAACCGGGCCGAGTACCGGGAGCTGCTCGACTGCCAGAATTTCCTCTGGAAGGTGCGCTTCGCCCTGCACATGGCCATCAACCGGGGCGACAACCGGCTGCTGTTCGACAGGCAGCGCACCGTGGCCGAGATGCTCGGCTTCGAGGGAGAAGGCAACCGGCCGGTGGAGCAGATGATGAAGCGCTTCTACCAGACGGTGCGCCGGGTCTCCGAGCTCAACGAGATGCTGCTGCAGCTGTTTGACGAGGCCATTCTCGGCAACACCGCCATGGACGTGCGCCGCATCAGCGACGAGTTCCAGCTGCGCGGCCGCCTCATCGATGCGGTGGATGCCGAGCTGTTTGGCCGCGATCCCGCCGCCATCCTGCGGCTCTTCTACCAGATAGCCCAGCACCCCGAGATAGCCGGCATCCACTCCGCCACCCTGCGCCAGCTGCGGGAGGCGCGGCGCAAGCTCGACTGCTGGCTGCAGGAGATCCCCGAGTGCCGGCGCCTGTTCATGGCGCTGTTGCGCCACCCCGGCGGCATAGGCCAGCCCCTCACCCTGATGCACAAATACGGGATCCTGGCGGCCTACCTGCCCCAGTGGAACCTCATCGTCGGCCAGATGCAGTTCGACATGTTTCACGCCTACACGGTGGACGAGCACACCCATCGGCTGCTCAAGAACATCCACCAGTTTCCCAATCCGGCCAGCCGCCAGACCCACCCGCTCTGCCACGAGATCTTCAATCGGCTGCGCAAGCCGGAGCTGCTCTGCATCGCCGCCCTGTTCCACGACATCGCCAAGGGGCGACGCGGGGATCACTCCGAGCTTGGCGCCGTCGATGCCCTGGAGTTCTGTCAGCTGCACGGCCTGGATCGCTACGAGAGTCGCCTGGTGGCCTGGCTGGTGCGCCACCACCTGCTGATGTCGGTCACCGCCCAGCGCCGGGATATCCACGACCCGGACGTGGTCACCGACTTCGCCCAGAAGGTGCGCGATGAACAGCATCTGGATCTGCTCTACTGCCTGACGGTGGCCGATATCTGCGCCACCAACGATACCCTGTGGAACGACTGGAAGGGCACCCTGCTGCGGGAGCTCTATTTCTCCACCCAGAAGGCGCTGCGCCAGGGGCTGGAGAATCCTCCCGACATTCGGCTGCGCATCCGTGAAAACCAGCGCCAAGCGCGCCAGCTGCTCGGCCAGCGCCACCTGGACGATGCCTCCATCACAGCCCTGTGGAGCGACTTCAAGGCCGACTACTTCCTGCGCCACAGCCCGGAGCAGATCGCCTGGCACAGCCGCCATATCCTGGAGCAGGAGGGGGCCGGCGAGACGCCCCTGGTCACCATAGGCAAGCACCCGACCCGGGGGGGCAGCGAGGTGTTCATCTACTGCCGCGACACCCCGAACCTGTTCGCCACCGTGGCCTCGGCCCTGGATCAGAAGAACCTCAACATCCACGACGCCCAGATCATGAGCTCCCGCAGCGGCTATGTGCTCGACACCTTCATCGTGCTCGAGCCCAATGGCGAGCCCATCAGCCCGAACCGCACCGCCACCATCAAGAAGGCGCTGGAAAAAGCCCTGCAGGAGCCGGGCAGACTGGTATTGCGCAACAAACCCCTGTCACGGCGCCATCGCCAGTTCATGGTGCCGACCCGGGTGGTGTTCCTGCCCCACAAGGGCGAGAACCGCCACACCCTGCTGGAGCTGACCGCCCTGGATACCCCCGGCCTGCTGGCCCGTATCGGCGCCGTGTTCCAGCAGTGCGGCCTCTCCCTGCATGCCGCCAAGATCACCACCATAGGGGAGCGGGTCGAGGATTTCTTCAGCCTGACCAATCGCGATGGTGAGCCCCTGACCCAGCAAGAGCAGCGGGCCCTGGAAGAGAAGCTGGTGCATCAGCTCAACCCCCAGGAGCAGGAAGCCTGAGCCAAGTGAACCTATTGGGCCACGCCCGCCGCAGTTCTGGGGAAGAAATCCCCCCTCCCCCTTAAAACCGGCGGGAAAAGTGTGATACAACAAACAGAATTTTTTCAAAGGAACCCCACCATGACCGAGTTGCAACAGATCATTGAGTCGGCCTTCGAGCGCCGCGACACCATCACCCCTGGCACGGTAGACGGCGCCACCAAGGCCGCCATACTGCAAGCCATCGAGCTGCTGGACAGCGGAAAGGCCCGGGTCGCCGAGAAGATCGCCGGCGAGTGGGTCGTCCACCAGTGGCTGAAAAAAGCGGTGCTGCTCTATTTTCGCATCAATGACAACGGCATCATCAAGGGTGACGACGCCCAGTACTTCGACAAGGTTCCCCTCAAGTTCTCCGACTACAGCGCCGAACAGTTCAAGGAAGCGGGTGTGCGCGTGGTGCCGCCGGCTACCGCTCGCAAGGGCTCCTTCATCGCCCCCAATACCGTGCTGATGCCCTCCTACGTCAACATCGGCGCCTTCGTCGATGAGGGCACCATGGTCGACACCTGGGCCACCGTCGGCTCCTGCGCCCAGATAGGCAAGAACGTCCACCTCTCCGGCGGCGTCGGCATCGGCGGCGTGCTGGAACCCCTGCAGGCCAACCCGACCATCATCGAGGACAACTGCTTCATCGGTGCTCGCTCCGAAGTGGTGGAAGGCGTCATCGTGGAAGAGGGCTCCGTCATCTCCATGGGCGTCTTCATCGGCCAGTCCACCCGCATCTATGACCGCGAGACCGGCGAGATCCACTATGGCCGCGTCCCGGCCGGCTCAGTGGTGGTCTCCGGCTCCCTGCCGTCCAAGTGCGGCAAGTACAGCCTGTACGCCGCCGTCATCGTCAAGAAAGTGGATGCCAAGACCCGTGCCAAGGTCGGCATCAACGCCCTGCTGCGCTCCATCGACGAGTAACAGGCTTCATGGCTATACAAAGGGCACCCCAGGGTGCCCTTTTTCGTTTCCAGCGCCTTCCGAGAACGGGCCTGAACGGCACCACCGATTTTGGTGCCCCAGTCACAGGCCGATCGTACTTTCTCGGCTATCATGGCTGGGCAAGACGCTTTCAAGCCAAGGAACAGTCGAATGTACGAGAATCTGAAGAGTTTGGGGATCCAGGATCCCACTGCGGTGGACAGTTATACCCTGCGCCAGGAAGCCAACCACGACATCCTCAAGATCTACTTCAAGAAGCAGAAAGGCGAGTTCTTCGCCAAGAGTGTCAAATTCAAGTACCCGCGCCAGCGCAAGACCATACTGGTGGACTCGGGCACCCACCAGTACAAGGATGTCACCGAGATCAACGCCAATCTCAAGTACGTGGTGGATGAGCTCGACAGCCTGACCCAGGGGATCCATGTCCAGGCGGATCAGGATCTCAAGAAGAAGATTTTGCGTGACCTGCGCCATCTGGAAAAAGTGGTGGCCAACAAGATAAGCGAGATAGAAAAGGATCTGGAAAAGCTCTGAGCCCGGCTCAATGCCGGCTCACGGCAACCAAAAGGGTGCCTCTGGGCACCCTTTTGGTTGCATCTTGGCCCCGGGGCCGCAGATGCCCAACATGAAAAGAGGGAGGCCAGCGCCTCCCTCTTTTCGTCTTCTGTCTGTCAAGCAAGCGGATTAGTTGCTCTTCATCCAGATATCCATGTCGGTCTTCAGGTTGTCGGACTTGGTACCGAAGATGGCTTGCACACCGGAGCCTGCCACCACCACACCGGCGGCGCCCAGCTTCTTCAGACCCGCCTGGTCAACCTTGGCCACATCTTTCACCCCAACCCGCAGACGGGTGATGCAGGCATCCAGAGAGGCGATGTTCTCTTTGCCACCGAAGGCGCTGACCAGGGCAGCAGACATCTCGTCCTTGCTCTGACCCACGGTCTCCTCGGCACTCTCATCTTCGCGACCCGGGGTTTTCAGGTTCATGGCACGGATGACCACGGTGAAGACCACGTAGTAGATGACCGCATAGACCAGACCCAGACCCACCAGCAACAGCATGTTGTCGGCACGGGGTGATTGCACCACGAAGTCGATGAAGCCGTTGGAGAAGGTGTGACCGTGTACGACACCCAGGGAGTTGGTCAGCACATAGGCCAGACCGGCCAGCAGGGCGTGAATCGCATACAGCACAGGTGCGACGAACAGGAAGGAGAACTCGATAGGCTCTGTGATACCGGTCAGGAAGGAGGTCAGGGCTGCGGAGGCCATGATCCCTACGATCTTGGCGCGGTTTTCCGGCTTGGCAGCGTGAGCGATGGCAAACGCAGCGGCAGGCAGACCGAACATCTTGAACAGGTAACCACCGGCCAGTTGACCGAAGCCGTTACCGGCAGCACGGGAAGCGTCATCGGCAGTCAGGAAGCAGGTCATGATGCCGTGTACGGTTTCGCCAGCAGCGTTGACACAGGTACCCGCCTGATAGAAGAAGGGGACGTTCCAGATGTGGTGCAGACCGAACGGGATCAGGGAGCGCTCAACCACGCCGTAGATACCGAAGGCCAGTACCGGGTTCTGGTTGGCAGCCCAGTCGGAGAAGGCACCGATGGCACCACCGATCGGCGGCCAGATGAAGGAGAGCACAACACCCAGGCCGATGGAGACGAAGCCGGTGATGATGGGCACGGCACGCTTGCCGGCGAAGAAGCCGAGGTACTCGGGCAGCTGGATCTTGTAGAAACGGTTGAACGCCCAGGCGGCGACACCACCGGCGAGGATACCCCCCAGCACACCGGTGTCTATGCTCTCGACGCCCATCACAGGTGCCATGACCTTCAGGGTTGCGACCATGATGCCGTAGCCGACGATGGCAGACAGACCGGATACACCGTCGTTATTGGTAAAGCCAAGGGCCACGCCCACGGCGAACAGCAGGGCCATCTGACCAAACACTGAACCACCGGCCTGCTCCATCAGTTGGGAGACGATTTCCGGCAGCCAGCTGAAGTGGGCTGCGCCCACCCCCAGCAGAATACCTGCAACGGGCAAGACCGATACAGGCAGCATCAGCGCCTTACCGACCTTTTGCAGATTAGAGAAAGCATTTTTTAACATGTGTGTACTCCTGAATGATTGTTCCCTAACGGACCCATTCGAAGTTAAGCCTATCATCCGCATGAATGCTAACCAGAACTGGGGGATCGGGTGTTTTTTATTTTGACCAAGGAAATATACCCCATGAAATAGGGAAATTCTTCAGTCAGAAATTAGCAGATAAGAAATTTGGAGAGGAGATCACAAGATGATTGACACAAGACAAAAGCAGAATTTTAGAATTAATTTCCGGCAGGATAACTATATTTCAATTCAATGAAAACTACCGTTTCTTATTGTATTTTCTCTTTACCAAAACAACACAAAAAGAAACTCAATGTAACCACGTGTAACCGACATCCCATTTAGTGTAGAACCAATATAGCCATTAAAAAGGCCCCCGACAATGGAGGCCTGATAAATATAACCACGTCAGCGGATGATGTTATTTCTGCTGGGAGCGCTTCACCGCATCGATAAACACAGACTTCGCCTTGGTGGAACCGGCCCGTTCGGCTTCACTGACCAGCTGCATCGCCTTGTCGATATCGCCAGCCTTCACCGCTTTTTCGATCTGGCTGTTGTAGAAGGTTTCCGTCTCGCTCAGCATGGCGGGCGCCGGCTTGCTCGGCGCCGTGGCCACCAGAGCCGTCCCCGCCACCGCGGTCGTCGCCGCCGCAGTGCTGGCCTGCTGGCCCTGGCTCAGGGCCACTTTATCGGCATATTCGGGCTTGAAGACGGCTTCTATGCCCTGCGCCTTGGCCATGTCGGTGACCACTATCTGCACCAGGCCCCAGGGAGAGTGCGGGATCACCGGATCTGCCACGGCCGGCTCGACCGTGTTGTTGGCCCGGGCGAAGGCCTTGGCGGGATGCAGTATGGTGGTGGAGCCGCTCAGCTGATCGGCCGGCGCATAGACCACCATATAGGTTTCGCTGGCCGGGTTGCCCGGCATGCTGCGATCGACAAAGACCTTGCCTTCGATACGATCGCCATCCATCAGGTGTGCCGGCTGGTAAGCAAATACGGACTCCCCTAACACACGGGTCACCTTGAAGTTGCCATCCAGCATGATGACCTTGGGCTGCAAGACTGACTTGCCGACCTGAGAGGCCAGGCGGATGTAGAGGTTCCCCGTGTCCTTGGGCAGACGATAGGCGGCAAAATAGCTCATGCCTTCATCGAAGCGGTAGCTGGGCTGTTTGCCATCCAGGCTCAGCAGCGTCTCCCCTTCGGGCAGATTGGCGTATTGGAATTCGCTGAAACCGGCACAGCAACTGTTGGCCTGGGCAAGGGCTTGCCTGGCCTGATCGGCGTTATCCAGCACGGCGCCATGCTCCTGCAAGGAGACCCCCATGTTACCCGCACAACCGGTCAACCAGGCGGTCACTACGGCTGCAATCGACATCTTTACCAGCGTCATTCTTATTGTCCCCATAATCCAATGGCCGTTACCCGGCGAAACGAAACTGCCCCCAAGTGGGGGCAGTCACTAACTTAACTGAAAGCCGGGCTTACCACCAAGCTTCCGCTTGGATACCGAAGTTCCAGGTGTTGTCGTCGTTGTTGCTGCCATTGAAGGTCTGACCGTTGTCGCCACCGGACTTCAGGTAGGACGCAAACACACGGATTTCCGGACGGGCCCAGAAGCTGGAACCGGCGGACCAGGCCTGAGCGATGGTGTACTTCTGACCAGTGCGGTCCTGGCTGTCCTGATCACGGACATCCTGGGTGTCACGATAGTAGCCCAGCTCCAGGATGGTCTTCTGGATGTCATCCCACTTGTACATGGGACGGATCACCGCGGAGAAGGTATCGGCATCGGAGCCAGTCACACCGTTGATGGTCACGTCATTGGACTGACCGTAGACCAGCTGGTGACCAAACTCGACCTTGTCACCGACAGGCAGCACGCCCCAGTTGATGATGCGGAAGCCGTCGCCGCTGGCGCCATCCTGGCTGGTCCAGTTACCGGCACCGTAGTAGATCGGCAGGGTGGCATAGCTGTCGCTCATGTACTGCAGCGTGGTCTTGTTGAAACCACCCAGCAGGTTCTGGGTCAGCTCGGCGGTCACCATGACGCCATCCTTGATGTCGTCGTTGACTTTTTCCTGATCGTCGGTCGGGTTGGCGATGGCGTAATCAACACCCAGCTCCAGGGAAGCGTCGCTCCACAGCGGGATGCCGGCATAACGGGCATCCAGGATGTTGTTGTTCAGCTCGCCAGCATCGCTGCGGGTCCAGGCCAGGGAGAATTTGCCCGGACCGGCCTGGATGTTCTCGATACCGGCACCGGCACCGGACACGTCCCAGTAGTAGAAGTCGGAGATGTGGATGTCGTGACGCTGGTAGTAACGCTTACCGGCCCACAGGGTCGCTTCCGGGGCAAAGCCCAGCACGCCCTTGGCCTGGACGTTGAACTGACGCAGGGCGAAAGTGGCATCGTCTTCACACTGCTTGGTGTCGAAGTTGCAGCTGGTGCCAGTGCCTTCCCAGTCGTTGGACTGGTTGCTGACCATGGCGACCATGGAGTCGACGTAGAAGGACTTGCCATCCTTGTTGTAGACCTCTTGGCCCAGTTGTACTTCGCCGTAGGTCTCGTTTTCGTTACCCAGACGACCTACCTTCTGCTTGTCGAAGGTCTGCATGTCACCATCTTCGGAGATGCCGACACCGGAACGGAAGTAGCCGTGGAAATCAACGGCGAAGGCGGCTTGAGAAGCCAGGGCTGCGGTTACTGCGGCAGCGATCGGGAGCCACTTTGCTTTCATTTTCATTTTCCTTATTTCCCGCTGTGGAGTGTGTGTCCTGAGGTTCAACTTCCTATCACCATAAAAACGTTTTGGTGATAACCGGGGTCGATTATAGGTAGGTGATATAGGGACAAACATGAGCCATTTCACAAAACAGGGACAAATAACACCCAACCTTTCCAAGGTAGCAGCAGCACCCTAAATAACGCGATATACAGCAACAACTAACCAATTAACATCCATTCAAGCCGAACAACACCAACATGAAAGCGGTACCAACAATTATTTCGCAACGAAAACAAAGCTTGATTGTGGCAATGGGATGACAAAAACATGACTGAAATCGCTTTCAATGAGGAACTTTTAAATTTGCGACTTGTCTGCATAGCCCCACTTTATCCAGGCGGATATCAGGATGCTGGCGCTTCAGAAAGACAGATGAGGAAAAAATAATATTTGCCGTCAGGAAGAGACCACAAAAAATAACGGGCCAAATAGTGGCCCGTTTATCTTGTATAAAAGCGTCAATGATGTTCCCCGGGTGCTGACGAGAGGCGCTCTTGCCACTCAGCCAGCCAGGCGAGCGCCACCACTTCCGGCTCGTCCACCTGGGTCGCATCTATTTCCAGTCGGGGCAGCAGGGCATGGGCCCCCAGCTCCTGAAGCAGGGTGTCTAGCTGGCGACCGGCGCCGCAGAAGTGCTCATAGCTGCTGTCACCCATGGCGATCAGCGCATAATTGAGCCCCTTCATATAGGGGGCTCTCTCCCTGAGATCGGCGGCAAAGGGGGCCAGGTTGGGGGGAATATCCCCCTGGCCCGTGGTCGCCGACACCAGCAGCAGGAAACGACTGATGTCTATGTCTTCGAGGCGCGCCTCCTCGTGAAGACGGCACTCATGGCCCTGCTCCTCCAACGACGCCATCAGCGTCTGTGCCACCAGAAAGGCGGCGCCATAGACGCTGCCCACTACTATATCTATCTGTGCCATCTTGCCTCCTCAGTCGGGGAATGACCCCAGCATGCCACAGTGGGGGAACAGGGCAAGGCACCAGGTGGCAGAAGCGGCGTGCCGGTCAGTAATCACTCTCGCTGGCGGGCCATCCCAACCTGGCGAACAGGCTCAGCAGCTCGGCGCCGAGGGGGGCCTGGATCCGCATCGGCACCTTGAGCACAGGGTGCTCGAAGCTCAGGGTGCGCGCCACCAGCAGCAGGCGCTGGCAGTCAAAATGCTCTCGAAAGAAGCGATTGTGGCGGCCATCGCCATGGGTGGTGTCCCCGACGATGGGGTGGAACAGGTGATCGAGATGGCGGCGCAGCTGATGTTTGCGGCCGGTGTGGGGCGCCAGGCGCACCAGGCTGTAGCGACTGGTGGCGTGCTTCTTGGACACCGCATGGGGCAGCTCCACCTGATGCAACCGGCTGAAACTGGTCACCGCCTCCTGGGCGGGCTTGTCCGGATCGGCGAAGGCATCGGCTATCTTGTCCAGCTGCTCCTTGAGGGGATAATCGATGAGCCCGCGGGCCGGGGCCCAGCCCCGCACCAGCGCCAGATACTCCTTGTGCACCCGCCGCCCGGCAAATGCCTCGGTCAGGCTGCGGGCCACCTCGGGGCTCAGGGCAAAGAGCAGCACGCCCGAGGTCGGCCGATCGAGCCGATGCACGGGATAGACGTGACGACCCCCGATGAGATCCCGGGTCATCTGCATGGCGAAACGGGTCTCGCCCTTGTCGAGCCAGCTGCGGTGCACCAGCAGGCCGGAGGGCTTGTTGACCGCCACCAGCCAGTCATCCTGATAAAGCAGGGTCGGCGCCAGCGCATCTTCCCCGGACTCGGAGCCAGGGGGCAGGGGCTCACTCATTTTTCCACCACCTTGCCGGAGAGCAGCAGATCGAAGCGGGCGATAAGCCGCAGCAGGTCGGCCACCTCCGCCAGGTTCTCCTTGTAGCTCTCGCTCGCCATGGGATAAAGGGAGACATTGGCGGGCAGGGGTGCCTGCAACATGACCAGCTGCTCCATACGCGGGATCAGCACGAACTGCAGCCACTGATCGAAGCTCAGGGTATCGACGCAAAACGGCAGCGTGCTGGCCAGCGCCTCTTCCCCTGGGTGGTCGCTCTGCCAGCGATCCAGACGCTGCAACTCGGCGCTCAGCTCGCCCAGCAGGCCAGCCACCAACAGATACTTGTTCATCATCTACTCCTCAAGGCCGGGAGCCTTGCTCAATCGGGCCGGTCGCATCAGCCGCCAGATACCATCAGGGATAGCCCGGCCGGTCGCATCCGCTGCCGGATGCCATCAATGACTGTCGGGCAGGGGCAGATCCGTCGGCGGGGATACACAAAGGGGCGCCACTATACACAATCTCGCCACAGTTAGGCAGGGGCCACGCCGCTGGCTATCTGGTGCCGGCTCCTTATAATCGGGGGCCATGACCCATCAGCCTCTTCATACCATGACCGCCATCAACACCCTGACCGAATTCCTGACCCAGGCCGATACCCAATTCCAACTGTTCGATCTGGGCCGCCAGGTGCGCCCCCTCGACAGCGCCGAGTTCGTGCGCGTCGAACAGCAAGCCATCCCCTACCCCTGGCCCCTGCAGCAACACGCCTGGCTCGCGGTGCACTTCTTCCAGCGTGCCGAGGAGAAACACTACCTCTGGTTCCTCAAGTTTGCCCTCGATGAGCGGGGTCTGCTCGTCAGCGCCGGTCCCAAGCACTTCATGGATCTGGTGGTCGAGACCCTGGGCTACAAGCTGACCGGCGAGCTGGACGATGCCACCGCCAAGCGGTTGGCAGACAACCCCTACACCTTCCGCCCGGCCGAGGCCAAGATGGCCAGCCTGCACGCCAAGCTGGGATGCCAGCTCGAACAGGCACCCTCCGGCTACTATCAGGCCCTGTGCCACTATCTGGCCGCCCCCAGTGAAGAGGGCTGGCAGCAGCTGGGCCTGCAGGGCTTTGCCGATCTCGCCGAGCGCCTGCAACAGGAGAGCAACCTGGCCCTGGTGTGCAAGGCCATGGCGCGCCTGCCCGAGGCGCCGCTGCACGCCCTGTGCCAGAGCCTGGAGAGCGCCCCCCTGCCCCCTGCCCTGCAAGGGGCACTGCTCGAGCGCATCGCCCGGGAGCAGGAGTCGGCTCACCCCAATCCCGAGACCCTGGCCTATCTGTGCCGCGCCTTCGCCGCCACCGCCAGCAACGGCCAGCGCATCAACAAGCTGTTGACCCTGCTGGAGACTCACCCCAGCCCCAGCCTGCTGCTCGCCATCGCCGGCCGGCTCTGGCCGGATCTGCAAGATCCCGCCCTACTCGATCTCTTCCTCGAGCGACTGGCCGAACAGCCGACCCCCTTCTTCAATCAGGTCTTTGCCGAGCTGGTCACCCTGCCCCTGTTGCGGCCCCAGGTGCTCGCCACCCTGCGCAGCCCGACCCGAAGCGAGGCGGTCAGCCGCGCCATCGGCCGCCTGTTCAAGGCAGGCTGACCGCAAGGAGCCCATCATGGAAGAACTGCTCTGGATCCTGCTGCTGGTTGTGCTGGCATCCGCCTTCTGGCACCAGCGTCGCCAGGCCGAACTGGCATGGCAATACCTGAGGCGCTACTGCCAGCAGCATCAGCTGCAACTGCTGTCGGTGGCCCGCAGCCATCGGCAGCTGGCCCATCGCCCCCTGCGCCTGCTCACCTGCTACCAGTTCGAATTCAGCAGCGATGGCGAGAGCCACTACCTTGGCACCCTCACCATGCAGGGGCTCAAGATAGCCGGGGTCGAGCTGCCCCCCCACCGGCTGCCGAGCGAGGGATAGCGCCAGCGATCGGACGAAGCGAGGCAGGGGGCGGCTATAATCTAGGCATTTGCACCAAGGAGAAGAAAGATGGACCCCATGGTACACGACATGCCCACCCTCTTTGCCCAGCTGGGGCTGCCCAACGATGCCGACAGCCTGCGCCGCTTCATCGACAGCCATACCCTGCGCGATGGCATGGCGCTGGCGGACGCCCCCTTCTGGAATGCGTCCCAGGCCAGCTTTCTGCGCGAATCCCTGCGCGATGATGCCGCCTGGAGCGAGACCATAGATCAGCTCGATGTGCTGTTGCGCCAATGACCCCGGGCTCGCCGGGGCAGTGACAAGCGCCAGCCCATGACTTACCCTGCCTGCGCCAACCGCCCCGCACCAACCCGGCCCAGGGGCCGCCCCGGCCAAGACCCCAGAGGAGCCCTCATGTCGTCCAGCGAAATACATCAGATTGCCAGCGAGCTCAAGGCCCGCGGTATCAGTCCTACCACCGCCATGATCAAGGCGCGGCTGAGCCAGCCCATCCCCATGGCCGAGCTGCTCAAGGGCCTCAGCCAGTGGAAGCAGGCCCAGCTCAAGGCGCCCCAGGCTGAACCGGCACAGGAGACGCAGGTCCAGGCGCCTTGCGCTCAGTCGGACTCGGCCACCCCGGAGGCGGACGGCCACAGCCTGCAGAGCCTGAGCGATCGGCTGGCGCGGCTCGAACAGAAGCTGGACCACCTCCTTGCCCTCATGACCCAGCCCCGCTAAATCAGGCCCAGCATCCACCATGTATATTCTCGAACTCACCTTCGAATGCTATCGCGACACCTCCCTCGGCGAGGCCGAGGGTGCCATCGTCAACTACCTCGACATGCTGCGCTATCAGGGCCAGATCCTGGGCCGGGAGTTTCCCACCAGCATCCACGATGGCCATTTCATCAGCCGGGTGGTCTGCCCCGAGCAGGACAGCCTGCACCCGGACAACCAGAGCGAGCTGGTGACCCTGGCCGAGCAGAGGCTGCACCAGGCCGGTCTGCTGGCCCCCAAATTGCAACTGCAAGGGATGGATCTGCTCTCCGACAGCACGGATCCCTGCCCCCAGGGCGAAGCCCGCCCCGGCTGGCTGCTGCTCTATACCAGCTTCCTCCACAGCTGCTCGCCGGTGCGCTGCGGCGATCACTTCGCCCCCGTCCCCCTCTATCGGCTGCCCGCACTCGCCAACGGCGATCACAAGCAAGTCATCAAGTGGCAGGAGGATTGGGAGGCCTGCGATCAGCTGCAGATGAACGGCTCCATCGCCGAACACGCGGCCCTGCACGAAATAGGGGAGACGGGCAGCCGCCTCGCCCGGCGCGGCCGGGATCTGTGCCAGCGGCTTGAGGCCCTGACCGGCATTCCCGTCTACTACTACCTCTATCGGGTCGGCGGCCTGAGCGGCGCCGAGGAGCGTGCGCGCCCCTGCCCGGGCTGCGGCGCTGACTGGGCACTCCAGGCCCCCCTGCACGAGATCTTCGACTTCAAGTGCGATCCTTGTCGACTCGTCTCCAACCTCTCCTGGGATTTCAAGGACTGAGGGGCGCCAGCAATAAGCAGATGGCAGAAGGGCCTGGCCATGGCGGCCAGGCCCTTCTCGTTTCAGGCGATGTCACATCACCCCTCGATGGGGCCGGGTCTCCAGCCGGGCGAGCAAAGCAGGCAGGGCAAAAGTCCCTTCTCCCCCAAAGTCACTTCACATGCCCCCCTTCATTCAGATCACCTCTCAGTGAGGCAAGGTTTCCAGCCGGGCAAGGAAAGCGGGCAGGGAGGGCGCCAGCGCGAGGCGGCGGCCCGAGTCGAGCCACTCCAGCCACACCTGGCCTGTCTCATTGTCCAGGGAGATGAGGGTCATCTCGTTGCGGGTGGTGGCGATAAACAGCGACGGGGTCCGCTTCAGCTTGCGCAGCATCAGCAGGTGGCCTATCAGGTTCTCCCGCAGCAAGTCGAGATCCTGCTCGTTCCAGGGCAGGATCAATTCGAGGCGCAACCCCTTGAACAGGCAAGGCAGCGGCCGGCTGAACCCCAGACCGAACCAGAGCCTGGCGCTCGGATGCAGGGTCAGCTCGAGGGCCGCCTCCATGGCGCTGAAATCGGCGGGCTCGGGGCGAACATGGGGCCGCCAGGCGACCTGTCCCCCGCTGGGCTCCCCCAGCTCGCAGGGGGAGCGCCAGTCCGCCTCCCACTGGCACAGAGGCAGCCCGCGCCGCGCCTCCCCCTCCCGCTGCCAGCGCAACAAAAAGTGCGTCAGGGCAGACAAGACTTGATCCGGCATCGAAATTCCTCACAATTAGCGACAACATTCGCCATTGCACCATCAATCCCATGAGCAAACAAGACAGATACCAGGATGCCGCAGCCCTGCAGGGCCTGAGCCTGGGCCAGCAGTCCGCCTATATCAGCCAGTACAGCCCGGCGCTGCTGCAACCCGTGCCCCGCAGCCTCAACCGTGACGACCTCGCCCTGCCGGATCCCCTGCCGTTCCAGGGCTCAGACATCTGGACCCTGTACGAGCTCTCCTGGCTCAATGGCAAGGGCAAACCCATGGTGGCCCTGGGAGAGGTGAGCGTGCCCGCCAGCAGCGCGAACCTCATCGAATCCAAGTCGTTCAAGCTCTACCTCAACTCCTTCAACCAGACCCGTTGCGCCAGCATGGCGGCGGTGCGCGACCTGCTGACCCAGGATCTGAGCGCCTGCGCCGGCGCCCCGGTGGCGGTCACCCTCTTCCCCCTGGAACAGGCGCCGCACCGGATAGCCACTCTGCCCGGGGAGTGCATCGATGACCTCGATATCGAGGTGGACGAGTATGAATTTGATGCCGGCCTGCTGGCGGACGCCGCCGGGGACGAGGAGGTGGAGGAGACGCTGCACAGCCACCTGCTCAAGTCCAACTGCCTGGTCACCCACCAGCCAGACTGGGGCTCAGTGGTGATCCGCTATCGCGGCCCGCGCCTGGATCGGGAGAAGCTGCTGCGCTATCTCATCTCGTTTCGCCAGCACAACGAGTTCCACGAGCAGTGCATCGAGCGGATCTTCACCGACCTCAAACACTTCTGCCGCCCGAGCCAGCTGACCGTCTACGCCCGCTATACCCGCCGTGGCGGTCTGGACATCAACCCGTTTCGCAGCGACTGGGAAGCACCCGCCGAGAACCTGCGCCTGATCCGGCAGTAAGCAGGAGGGACGCTGACGGCAATGACACCGGTATCATATCTGTCAGTAAACTCTGGACTCACGGGGGGGGGCTTGGATAACATGCCCTCACCCCCGTGCGGCCCTCAATACCATGAATCAACTGTTTTTTCTGGCAATGATGATGTCCTCCCTGTCGGCTCCCAGCGTGGACCTGACCAAGGATCAATTGTCTATCGATCTCCAGCAGGCTCAGACCCTGGTGCAAAGCGATCCGGCCAGATGCGTACAGATCACCTCCGCCTTCCTGGTCCGCACGGCCAACAATCCCAAGCAGATCATCAATAGTCGCCAGGACTATGGCTACCGCGAACCCATGCTCACCTTCGGCACCATAGCCCAGGCCACCGGTGCCCACCTGCTCAAGGGGGAGTGCCTGATCCAGCTCGGTCAATACAAGCTGGCCCAGCAGGACCTGCAGCAGGCCCTGACCCTGGCCAGCAAGGAGCAGCAACCAGAGCTGCAGGCCCAGAGCCTCTATCTGATGCTGCGCAACCAGAACCTGCTGGGTGCCGGTCAGGACAATGCCCCCCTGCGCGCCCAGCTCTCCCGCCTGCTCGACGAGCGGACACTCCAGAACAGTCCACTGCAGGTCTACAGCCGACTGCTGCGCGCCACCGATCAGATCCAGGCCCATCAGTTCGAGGAGGCCAAGCAGCGGATCACCGAGGCGCGGCAGTGGGCAAACGCCACCGGCGACATCAGAGCCCTGGCCTGGATCGATGCCGTCAGCGGCGACCTCTATCATGCCCTCGGTCAGCCGCAACTGGCCCTTGGCGACTACATCTCGGCCCAGCAACAGGCCAGACCCCTGGCCGACCCCCTCTTCCTCGGCCTGCTCGCCAACCAGATAGTGAACCTCTATCAGGAGGAGCAGGAGCCCCATAAGGCGCTGCAATACGCCAACGAGGCCACCAACTACTTTCACGCCCTCGGCAACCCCATACTGCTCAGCCAGGCCCTGAGCGTGCTGGCGAGTCTCAACCGCAACCAGGGCGACATGAACATGGCCCTGGTCTACTTCTTCAATGCCCTGGATCTGCTGGACGAAGGGAGCCAGCGTACCCGGGTCGCCCAGCTCAAGTACGAGATAGGCAAGACCTATCTGCAAAGCGGCAACCTGCCCCTGGCCCGCAGCTATCTCAGCGCCGCCCGCCAGGCGCACAGGGCGGGAGATGACAAGGAGCCCCTGATCGATACCCTGCTGCTGCTCGGGGAGCTGCACCTCAAGCAGAAGGAGGCGGCCATCGCCATCCTGCAGCTGGAAGGGGCCCAGGAGCTGGCCAATCAGATAGACGACGTGCGCCGCCAGCTCGAGATCTACCGCCTGCTCTCCCTGGCCTATGAGCAGAAGGGCTACCTGCAACAGGCCCTGGAGAGTTACAAGCGCTTCCACCAGCTGAGCGAGCGGATCAACCAGCAGCAGGTGGATCTGGAGCAGGAGGCGATCCGCGACAACTACAGCCAGATCGAGCGGGAGCAGCAGATCAAGGCCCTGGAGCTGAGCCTGGATCACAGTCGCCACCAGCAGGAACGCTACCTCTGGTCGAGCGTCATCTCGGGCCTACTGCTCGCCTTCTTCATCTACCTCTTCTTCACCCTCTGGCTGCGACTCAAGAGTGCCCGCCAGCAGGCGCGTTTTCTCGGCGAAGCCATGCTGATTGAACCCCGCAGCGGCCTGGCCAACTGGCAGCGCCTGATGAATCGCTGGCCCAGGGAGATGGCCAAGCGCCAGCAAAAATCGGAGCGCTGGTACCTCAATGAGCTGACCGAGGGGGAGTTCGACGACAAGCTGCACTACCTGCTGTTCCGGGTTCCCTTCCTGGCCAACAACCTGGAACGCCACGGCTATCAGCTGGCACGGGAGATAGAGAGCGCCTTCGGCGACTATGTGGCCGGGCTGACCCCCACCGATGGCCGCATCTATGACCTGCGCGAGGGGCATCTGCTCTATGTGGTGCCCCAGCGCCACGTCGCCCAGCTGCATCAGCTGGCCAGGCAGCTGCTGGAACAACTCGCCGCCTTCCCCTGCGATCAGCCCCTGGATCGCCGCATCAGCCTTGGCATCGTCAGCCACCCCTTCCTGCCCAAGGCCGCCAGTGCCCTCGATCACCTCGGTCTGTTCGACCTCTGCTACCTGGCCCTGGCGGGCGCGACCCAGCTCAGCGAGCGAGCCAATCAGAGCGCCTGGCTGGAACTGGCGGCGATCGACTGCCAACAGGCGGCGTTTTTTAACGGTGACGTGTGGCAATGCTGCCTGATGGCGATTGACAAGGGATTGGTAAAAGTAAACTCTTCTCACGACAAACAGTGGATCAACTGGCCTGGCCTGTCACGGACGAGAGGCGCAGATGATCGATGACAAGATAGCGGATCGCTGGGGATCTGAGTCGGCCTCGCCCACAGAGGACTATCCCACCTCCATGGACAATAACAACAAACAGGGCAGCCTGAACAATGAATGACATCACTGCCGTAGCAGGGCAACTGGCCAGACTCAGGGAGTCGCTCCAGCACAAGCAACTCGAGCTCGATGAAACTGTGCTCTGCAGCCAGGCCGAGCGCAGCCGCAGCATCCAGTTTATCGCCAAGCTGATGCAGGCCTGCCGCGGCCATGATCGCGAACTCGACAACAAGCTCGCCCGTCTCAAGCAGAAGCTGGAGGGACAACCCTCCCTGACCAGCCTGGACAACGACCTCGCCGCCATCGAGAAGCTGCTGCAACAGCACAGTACGGCCCTGGAAGAGTCTATCACCCTGACCGCCAGCGCCATCGAACTCGGTTCCCGGCAGCTCAAGTCCCTCAAGGGATTCCCGGAGGAGACCCGCAAGTCCCTCAAGGCCTTCCTGGCCGCCCCCAACGGCTATGGCCTCAGCGACCATCAGCGCCGGGTCGCCCAGCTGCTGGAGTTCTACCAGCAGGCCATCAAGATCCAGCTGCTGCCCAGCCAGCCTCTCCCCCCTTATGGCACCTCCGCCGACAAGGGGGCCAATGGCGTGCCCCAGGAAACGGACGAGGCCGCCAGCCTCGACGTCAAGGTCTACAACCGCATCGCCGACGAGCTGCAGCGCCTCATCACCGAGCTCGATTTTGCCGGCGCCGTGGGGGAGAGCCTGGGAGAGATCCGCCGCCAGCTGCTGATGGGGATGGATCCCTCCCTGCTGGCAGAGTCCTGCCTGCAGGTGATCCAGCTCATCATCGAGGGCACCCGCGAGGAGCGCAAGAGCTCGCGCGCCTTCCTGACCGCCCTCAACGAGAGCCTCTCCTCGGTTCATTTCAACTTCACCGAATCCCTGGATGAGGGGCGGGCCTTGCAGCAGGCGAGCCAGACCAGCCGCCAGGCCCTGGACAACGAGGTCCAGGCCATCGATGACACCCTGACCCGCCACCACTCCTCGGAGGCGCTCAAGCAGGCCATCAGCGACCACATGGCCGCCATCGGCCTGCTGCTCAAGGAGCGCGAGGCCATGACGGCCCGCGAGCTGCACCTCATCACCCGCCTCTCCACCATGGAGGCCAAGCTGCGGCTGATGAAGGAGGAGACGGCGGAGTACAAGAAGCGCCTCACCATCCAGAAGCACAAGCTGTTCCTCGACAGCCTGACCCAGGTCCACAACCGGGCGGCCCTGGATGAGCGGCTCGAGCTGGAATACAAGCGCTGGCTGCGCTATCGCACCCCCCTGTGCCTGGCCATCATCGACATAGATCACTTCAAGGGGATCAATGACAACTACGGCCACATGGCGGGGGACAAGGCACTCAAGGTGGTCGCCAAGGCGCTGCAAAAATCCCTGCGCGATACCGACTTCATCGCCCGCTTCGGCGGCGAGGAGTTCGTGGTGCTGCTGCCCAACGTCAATCCGGACAAGTTCGAAACCCCTCTCGAGAACCTGCGCAAGGCGATCAAGAGCATTCCGTTCCGTTTTCGCGATGCCAGGGTCGAGATCACCATCTCCATCGGTGCCACCCTGTTCAAGGAGGGGGATCAGCCCTCCGACGCATTCGAGCGGGCGGACAAGGCGCTCTATGGCTCCAAGCACGCTGGCCGCGACAGGGTCAACACCGACCTGGGCTGATGCCCACCGTGAAGGGGGGGCCGGCACGCCGGCCCCCTTCGCAGCCGCTCAAAAAAACGGCAGTCGCACCCGCCCCTATTCCCCTCCCCCATCCGTTGGCTCTACTATCAGGCGAGAGGGATGCCCAAAGGCATCCCCTCTATCCCCAGGGAAAGAGAGAACGATAACAACTGAGCGAGAAGGGGAAGATCATGATCACGCACATCAATCCCGTGGGCAGCATGGACCTGCTGTCCCAGCTCGAAGTCGACAGACTCAAGCAGACGGCCTCCAGCGATATCTATCAACTGTTTCGCAACTGCTCGCTGGCGGTACTGAATTCGGGCAGCCACACCGACAGCTCCAAGGAGATTCTGGAGCGTTTCAAATCATTCGACATTCATGTGATCCGGCGCGAGCGCGGGGTCAAGCTGGAACTGTTCAACGCACCTGAGCACGCCTTCGTCGATGGCGACATCATCCGCGGCATCCAGGAGCATCTCTTCTCGGTACTGCGCGACATCCTCTATGTTTCCAACCAGATAGAAGCCAACCGCCTGGTGGATCTGACCAGCCCGAGTCACATCTCCAACCTGGTCTTCTCCATCTTGCGCAACGCCAAGGCGATCCACCCGGGGGCGGACCCCAACCTGGTGGTGTGCTGGGGCGGTCACTCCATCAACGAGACGGAATACCAGTACACCCGCGCGGTGGGCAGCGAGCTGGGCCTGCGCGAGCTCAACATCTGCACCGGCTGCGGCCCAGGCGCCATGGAGGGGCCCATGAAGGGGGCTGCCGTGGGCCATGCCAAGCAGCGGGTGCGCGATGGCCGCTACATAGGCCTGACCGAGCCCTCCATCATAGCGGCCGAGCCTCCCAACCCCATCGTCAACGAACTGGTGATACTGCCGGACATAGAGAAGCGGCTCGAGGCGTTCGTGCGCCTGGGCCACGGCATCATCATCTTCCCGGGCGGGGTCGGCACCGCGGAGGAGCTGCTCTACCTGCTCGGCATCATGATGCACCCGGCCAACGAGCGCCAACCCATCCCCATCGTACTGACCGGGCCCAAGGAGAGCGCCGACTACTTCCGCGCCATCGACGACTTCATCAAGGCGACCCTGGGAGAGCCGGCCACCAGCCTCTATCGCATCATAGTGGGAGATGCCCCCGAGGTGGCCCGCACCATGAAGGAGGCCATGCCGCGCATTCGCGAGTACCGCAAGTCGGTGGGGGATGCCTACTCCTTCAACTGGTCCCTCAAGATAGAGCCCGACTTCCAGCTGCCCTTCGAGCCCAACCACGCCAACATGGCCAGCCTGGATCTGCACCGCAACCAGGCGCCACAGCAGCTGGCGGCGCACCTGCGCCGCGCCTTCTCCGGCATAGTGGCGGGCAACGTCAAGGAGGCGGGGCTCCATGCCATCGAGCAGCACGGCCCCTTCAAGCTGCACGGCGACAAGGAGCTGATGGTGCTGATGGACAAGCTGCTGGAGAGCTTCGTCAAGCAGCAGCGCATGAAGCTGCCGGGCAGCCAGTATGTGCCCTGCTACGAGATAGTGCGCTAGGACAAGGAGCATCACCCCGTGACGGGAGGGGCGCAATGACGCCCCTCCCTTGTTACAATGGCGCCATTCCCGCGCGCCAGCGCCACACCCCGCCGCTCCCCGAGCCGGCCCTTGGAGAAAGCGCACCGCCACCATGTCGCCCAAGTCTCATCTGCTGATCATCGATGCCCTCAACCTCATCCGCCGCCTCCATGCGGTACAGGCCCAGCAAGCTCTGAGTCCGGAGCAGGCACTGCTCGCCACCCGGGCCAACCTGGTCAACACCAGCCGCAAGCTGCTGGCAGGTGCGGCGCCGACCCATGTCATCGCCGTATTTGATAGTGAGCTCGATGGCGAGGTGCCAGGCTGGCGCAAGGGGCTCTATCCTGACTACAAGGCGGGGCGCAGCCCCATGCCCCCCGAACTCAAGGCCGGGCTGGCCAGCCTGCAGGATGCCTTCTGGGAGTGCGGCATCGATGCCCTGCTCTCCCAGACGGACGAGGCCGATGATCTGGTGGCCACCCTGGCCTGCGGCATCGCCCGCCACGGCCACAGGGCCACCATCATCTCCACCGACAAGGGGTTCTGCCAGCTGATAGGCCCCGGGATCCAGGTGCGCGACTACTTCAACAAGCGCTGGCTCGATGCCGCCTTCGTCCAGCAGCACTATGGGGTCGCCCCGGACCAGCTCGTCGATTTCTGGGCCCTGACCGGGGTGGCTGGCTCCAGCATCAAGGGGGTGGCGGGCATAGGCCCCAAGGGCGCGACCCAGCTGCTGCAGCAATACGGCAGCCTGGACGGCATGCTGGCAGTGGCCATCGAGGAGGCTGGCAAGCCCCTGCAAAAGGTGCTGGCCCAGGCCGAAAATGCCAGACTCGCCCAGACACTGGTGCGACTGAGGCTCGACATTCCCCTGGGCTTCAACCTGCAGGAGATCCGCTATACGCCTCGCTGATCCGCGTCGGCGCAATCATGACGGCGCTCACCTTCGCTGTTGAGGAAAACCGGTAGAATGTAAAGAAACATGGTGGGATTGGGGTAAAAATGATATAAAAACCGCCGAATCCTCCCCCTCCTCTGTTCCCTAGAAGTGGATACGTTTCATGTCAAAAACCAAGATCACCGTCATCCCGGGCGACGGCATAGGCCCCAGCATCATCGAATCCGCCATCCAGATCCTGACCCATGCCGGCTGCGACTTCGAATATGAATACGCCGATGCGGGCCTGGTGGCCCTCGAGAAACATGGCGAGTTGCTGCCCCAGTCCACGCTCGATCTGATTGAAAAGAACAAGATCAGCCTGAAAGGGCCGCTCACCACCCCGGTCGGCGGCGGCTTCACCTCCATCAACGTCTCCCTGCGCAAGCGATTCCATCTCTACGCCAACGTTCGCCCCGTCATCTCCTTCAAGGGCACCAAGAGCCGCTACGACAACATCGACATCATCACGGTGCGGGAAAACACCGAAGGCATGTATTCGGGGGCAGGCCAGAAGCGCAGCGACGACAACAACAGCGCCGAGGCGATGAGCATCATCACTCGGGATGGGGCCGAGCGCATCGTCACCTTCGCCTACGAGCTGGCCCGCAAGGAGAGTCGCAAGAAGGTCACCGCGGTCCACAAGGCCAACATCCTCAAATCCACCTCGGGCCTGTTCCTGGAAGTGGCCCGGGAAGTCGCCGCCCGCTACCCGGACATCCAGAGCGAGGAGATGATAGTCGACGCCGCCTGCATGAACCTGGTGATGTACCCGGAGCGGTTCGATGTGATGGTCACCACCAACCTGTTTGGCGACATCCTCTCGGATCTGTGCGCCGGCCTGGTGGGGGGCTTAGGCATGGCCCCGGGCGCCAACATAGGCGAAGGGGCGGCCATCTTCGAGGCGGTCCACGGCTCGGCGCCGGACATCGCGGGCAAGAACATCGCCAACCCCACCTCCGTCATCCTCGCCGCCATCCAGATGCTGGAATACCTCGGCATGCAGGACAAGGCAGAGCGGATCCGCGAGGCGGTGCGCGCCACCATAGAAGCGGGCGAATGCGTGACCCGGGATCTGGGGGGCAGCGCCTCTACCGACCAGTTCACCCAGGCCATCATTGCCCGGCTGTAAATGATTTAATCCATTGATTTAAAAAGGGAGCTTCGGCTCCCTTTGTTTTATCAGACTCACCGCTTTCCCCTTGTCCCAATGGCAACTATGTTCAATAGACCAAGGATAAGGAGATCCGACATGCGAGCTATGCTGATGCTGCTATTGATAAGCAGCGGGGTAATGGCCATCGACAGACCCGTCGCGCAGCGAGCCTGGAAAGAGGCCCCCCCACAAACCCCCACTCAGACCTGGCAATCCAGTCTGGACACCAATGACCTGTTGAAAGCCCCCAAACCCCTCTCCTTTGGCGTCGAGATCACCACGGACAACCTGGGCAACCAGACCATCACCCACTACCAGAAGCTCAATCTGACGCCGGAAAAGAGCGTCAGCCTCGCCTTCGAGAATTACAAGCCCAAGATCAAGTTCAAGGCAGGCGGCATGAACACGGCGGTCAAGTTGCGGGGCGACGGGGTCAAGGTGCAGTTCAACCCGACCGACAAGACGATCCCGCTGCAAGTCGAGCTCAAGGTCACCGATGACGAGTCTTCCCTGCGCTTTGACTACAAGTTCTAGCTTGCTCCTCTTGCCCCAAAAAGCAGACCGGCTCGCGCCGGTCTGCTTGTTTCTGTCTTTTCGGGGTGTCGCCGTCAGATCTTCTCTTCGAGCTTGGAGACCCAGTACTTGTTGTAGACATGTACCGTGATCTCTTCCCTGTCGTGGTAGAGCTGCTTGGCCTGGATCACGAAGGCGTTGTCGATCTGCCTGAGCAGGTCACGCAGCACCTCTATGTTGTGCACCGCCTCGGCATAGCGCTTCTTCATCGGCAGCTTGAGGTTGAACATGGCCTCCTGGCAGTCCCCTTCCCGGAACCAGTCCGCGATCATGTGGGTCACCCGCGCCGGCTTCTCCACCATGTCGCACACCAGCCAGTAGATGTTCTTCTTGCCGGGCCGCCAGACGAAACCGTCATCACGAACATGCTTGACCTGGCCCGTCTCCATCAGGGATGGGGCCATCATGCCGTTGTCCACCGCGGTCACCATCATGCCGCGACGCACCAGCTGATAGGTCCAGCCGCCGGGGCAGGCCCCCAGATCCACCGCCTTCATGCCGGAGGTGAGACGACGGCTCCACTCCTCCTTGGGTACGAACACATAGAAGGCCTCTTCCAGCTTGAGGCTGGAGCGGCTCGGCGCATCGGCCGGGCAGCGCAGGCGCGGTATGCCCATGTGGAATTCGGAGTTGTTGAAGGAGTAGGAGTAGCCCAGCAGCAGGTGATCGTTGGCCATGAAAAAGGCGTGGAACACGGGGCGGTTGCCTGTCTCCTTCTTGGTCAGGATCTCGTTGCTGCGCAGGGCCTGGCGCAAGGGGACGGTGAACTTGCGGCAGAAGGCCGACAGCTCTTTCGCCTCATTGGTGTCGGCGGTTTCCACCCGCAGATCGCCACAGATGGTGTAGTCACGCGCCGCTTCGATGATGGGGGAGATCCGATCCGCCACGTCCAGATCCTTCAGCTCGTGGGTCACCACCAGCATCTGACGGATGAAGATAAGCTCACGGAACGGCAGCTTGCGCGCCAGCAGATCGGCCTGCTCCTCGTCATACAACTCGTATATCACGTAACCGCTGTCGTCCTTGACCCGGGCGAAACCGTAGCATTGCATGTTACTGGCACGCTCGGTGATCTCTGCCGCCGCCTCTTTCTCAAAACCGGGGCGGCAATAAAGCAGCAGATTATTCATTTTTTCCTCCAAGACGACAGCCCACCCAGACAAGGGCGGTCCATCCCAACATAAAACAGAGGCCACCGGCCGGGGTCACAAGCCCCAGCCCCTTGCTGCCAAGCAGCACCATGGCATAAATACTGCCGGAGAATCCCAGGATCCCCAGCGTGAACGCAACGCCCGCCACCGTCACGGCACGGCGGCGCGGTGCACACCAGCCCAGCATCAGCAGGGCCAGGGCATGAAAGAACTGATAGTTGACCGCGCTCTGATAGGCCGCCAGCTTGGCCGGCGTGACACCGCTCGCCGCCAGGCCATGGGCACCATAGGCCCCCAGGATGGTCGCCGTCAGGCCAAACAGGCCCGCGAGCACCAACCAGACAGGATGAGTTCGCATCCAGACACTCCTTCTCGACAGGGAAAACGGATCAGATGGCCCCTGCCCCGATGAAGGCCCTGATGTGGGCCGCCGCCTGCGCCAGGTTGTCCGACTCGGTCAAACCGCTTGCCTTGCGCGGCTTGAAACCGTGATCGCCATCGGTCAGCCAGCGCACATCGACCCGGGCACAGAAGGGAAAATCGGCTAGCTCGAGGCGACTGCCGAAGCTGTCGCGCTCCCCTTGCAGCAGCAGGGTTGGCGTCGCGATCGTCTTGAGCACCTCGCCGCGCCAGGCATCGGGCTTGGCGGGAGGGTGGAAAGGATACCCGAGAACGAGCAATCCTGCAGCATTCACCTCATCGGCTATCTCGGCCGCCATCCGCCCCCCCATGGATTTGCCGGCCAGATAGAGCCTGGGATGGGCGAACTGCTGTACCATCTGGCGCCAATGGTCCAGCAAGACCGGCTGCCGGTCCGGCGGTCTGCGCCTGCCGTCCTGGGCCCGCTTGCTCATGTAGGGAAAGTTGAAGCGCACCACCTCTATCTCCGGCCCCGCCAGCAGTCGGGACAGCTCGGCCAGGAAGCTGTGCTCCATGCCGGCACCGGCGCCATGGGCCAGCAGGATACGCACCGGGGCGTCCGCCGCCCCCTCCCGGATCAGATCAGGCATCGGCCAGCCTCGCCCGGCGGCGGGCCTCTTCCTGTTCCACCAACTCCAGCATCCAGTCGCGAAACGCCACTATCTTGCCCTGATCCGCCTGCTGTTCCTGACACACCAGGTAGAAGGCATTCTTGCTCACCAGCACCTGCTCGAACGGACAGATGAGACGGCCCGCCTCGATTTCAGGCTGAGCCAGCACGCTGTGGCCGAGCGCCACCCCCTGGCCATGGATCGCCGCCTGGATCACCATGGTGGAGTGGCTGAAGATGGGTCCCTGGTTGACGTTGGGCGCATCGATGTCGAGCTGGCGAAACCAGGCCTTCCAGTCGCGACGGGAGGTGTCGTGCAGCAGGGTGTGACGGGTCAGATCCTCCGGGGTGCGCAGCGGCTTGGGGCCGGTCAGCAGCAGGGGGGAGCAGACGGGGATCAGGTACTCGGTGTGCAGTTTGTCACAGCGCAGTCCCGGCCAGTTGCCGCGACCGTAATAGATGGCCACGTCCACGTCGTCGGTGAGCGCCCCCTCGTCCATGTCCACCGCCTTGATCCGCACGTCTATGTCGGGGTGGCGCTCGCTGAAACGCACCAGCCGCGGCACCAGCCACTGGATGGCGAAGCTGGGCTGCAGGGAGACGGTGAGGGCCCCCTTGGCGCTGCGGGCCAGCAGCTTGTCGGTGGCCTCCGAGATGGAGGCGAAGATGTCCTTGATGTCGAGGAAGTAGCCTTGCCCCTCCTCGGTCAGCAGCAGGGAGCGGTTCTTGCGCCGGAACAGCTTGATGCCAAGGTACTCTTCCAGTGCCTTGATCTGGTGGCTGATGGCAGCCTGAGTCACGAACAGCTCTTCGGCTGCCCGGGTAAAACTTAAGTGGCGCGCCGCCGCTTCGAAAGCCTTGAGCGCATTGAGCGGGGGTAAACGACGAGACATGACACCAGCCAACGATGAGTTTTTCTAATGGACGGCATTATAATTTGTCGGTTGCGGGCCGACCAGCGAATAAACATAATTCGCCCCGCAATCCGTTGTCATATGGCTCACTTTTTCTGCTCCGTGTGGTTCACATGTGCTTTTTGAGCCGGCTTCCGATTGTGGTGTTGTGTTTCTTCCTCTGCGGGAAGAGGGGTTTTGGCCGCAAGGCTTTGACCCAGTCTGTCATCTGAATGTGTTTGGCGCCTCCTATGGATGGCGCCTTTTTTTGTTGAAAAAATAATGGATTGGCACCCCATGAACCGCCGGGGTGCCGTCGTCACACCTTGAACTGACCGACCAGTTGCTGCTGTTGATCCGCCAGGGCGGCCAGGGCCCGGCTGTTTTCGGCCGCACTCGCCGCCTGCTCGCGAATGCGGTGGCTCACGTCGCGAATGTTGCTGACGTTACGGTTGATTTCGTCGGCCACCCCGCTCTGTTCCCCCGCTGCCCTGGCTATCTGCTCGTTCATCTGGTGTATGGTGCCCACCGCATAGATGATCTGCTCGAGCACCCGCACCGAGGAGTCCACCTTGCCCAGGGTGAGATCCGCCTGACTGTGGCCGCTCATGATCGCCTTGACCACCCCTTGAGTGCCCGATTGCAGCTGATGGATGAGAGCCTGGATCTCCACGATGGCATTCTGGGTACGACCGGCCAGGTTGCGCACCTCGTCCGCCACCACAGCGAAGCCACGCCCCTGCTCCCCGGCCCGCGCCGCCTCGATGGCGGCATTGAGTGCCAGCAGGTTGGTCTGCTCGGCGATGCTCTGGATCACGGTGAGGATGTCGTTGATGTTCTCGCTGTTGACCGACAGTCGCTCCACCTCCGGCTTGGCCTCGCTGATCACCGCCATCAGCCTGGCCATGGCCTCCTGGGTATCGGCCACCACGAACTTGCCCTCCTGGGCGGCGCTGTCGGCCTCATCGGCCGCCGCCACCGCCGCCCTGGCATGGCCCGAGACCTGCAGGGCGGTGGCACTGAGTTCCTCGAAAGCCGTCGCCACCAGATCCACCTCCTGGTACTGGGCCTGCATCCCCGCGCTGGTGCTGTCTGCCACCACGGCGGCCTCGCTGGCGCTGGCCCGGGTGCCGCCCACCGTGGTGATGATGTCGCCTATGGTGATTTGCAGCTTGTCGAGAAAACCGTTGAAACCATCGGCCAGCTCGCCAATCTCGTCGCTGCGCTGGATATCGATGCGTTGGGTGAGATCCCCCTCCCCCGAGGCAATGTCCTTGAGTCGCGCCACCACGGCACGGATGGGGGCCACGATGCGATGGGCCATCCACCAGATAAACAGCAGGGCGCCCAGGGTGATGGCCCCCCCGACCCCGAGCTGAGACCAGACGCTGCTCCTGGCCTGGGCCGCCAGCTCTCCCTGCAGCTGGTTGGCCGAGGCCAGCACCACGGTGCGGGGCAGATCGATATAGATGCCCCAGTGCTGGGAGGTGCCCCGCATGGCGACCGGCATGAAGCTCTGCAGGCTGGCACCATCCTGGCTCCACTGGGTGAGCGGCTCTCCCTGGCGCAGCCAGTCGCCAATCTGGGTCAGCAGTGCCTGATCCCGGGTACCGGGCGCCTCCCCCGGCTTGATGTCAAACCCGGCGGCGCCCGCCACCCGGCCCCCCTGGCTCAGCAGCAAGATGCGCCCCTGGCCCTGGTAGAGGGTCTGATCCATCTCGGCCACCAGCGTCTGCAACCTGGCCAGGGAGATGTCCATGCCGACCATGCCAAGCAGTGCTCCCTCTTCGCGCAGCGGCGTGGTGACCGAGGTCATCAGCACCTGCTCGCCCCCCACGTCGTCCAGATAGGGCTCGAGCAGACAGAGCGCCTGCTCCCGCAGGCTGCAGCGATACCACTCGTTCTGGGGCGTGCCGAACGCATCCGGGCTGGCATCCTTGAGGGTCGCCTCGTCCATCACCTCCAGGCTCACCTTGTCCCCCACATGGGCCCAGTAGCTGGAGAAGCGCCCCTTGTCGTTGGAACCCAGCTCGGTCGAGCCCTGGTAGTTGGCATCTTCCCCATCCAGTTGATCCGGCTCGAAGATGGCGTAGGCGCCGATGAGATTCGGGGAGTGGGTGACCGCACTGTGCAGCTGCTGGTTGATGGCGCCCCGCAGCGCCTCGGAGTGGGTGAAGTTGTCGGCGGCGTTCTGGCGCTGGAACAGCAGGCTCTGGGCCAGCAGGGTGGTCCTGAAGTAGGCTTCGTCCAGATAGCTGGTGATCCTGGCCGCCTGCTCGGAACCCATGGCCTGCATCCAGCGGGTGGCGGCGAGCTCGGCCTCCGTGGTGGTGGACCTCATCACCTCATCTTGCATGCGCGAACCGGTGTAGAGGGAAGAGACCACCAGGGTGGCGGCACACAGCAACAGGGAGCAACCCGCAATCAGGGTAATACGCCCCTGGACCGAGAGAGAAAACATGCGAAAGATCCTTTTAGTGCAGTCGTCTTCAGGTTATCGGTGGCAACAACAAAAACTTAACCACCCGTATCGAGATCCAGGCTGAGCTGGTTCACCTCCCCCTCCCTGGGCAGACCCACCACCAATCCCAGGAGCCGTATGGGTTTCCCCTCCGCCCGCAGCAGCCCTTCATGGAGCAGATCGTGGAACAGGGTGGCCGAATAGCCACCGTGGCTGCGATAGACGCTGGTCTGCTGGAAATCGGCAAACTTGAGCTTGATCCCCTGCCCCATGATCTGTTCGGGTGGGCAGCGCTGACCAAAGCGCAGCTCCAGTTCGGGGATAAGCCGGCTGAGCACGGCCCAGCAGGCCGCCTCGTCATGGACATCCGCATCCAGGGTGGTCTCCACCCCTATGGTCTTGCGCACCCGGGTCGGCTGCACCTGGCTGTCGTCACGACCCCAGACTCGCTCGGCCAGCATGGCTCCCAGCTTGCCAAAGCGTGCCTTGAGCTCCTCGTCACTGAGCTGGCGCGCATCCTCGCACAGATAGAGCCCCTGCAACTCGAGCCGCTCCGCCGTCTTGCGCCCTATCCCAGGGATCTTGCCAAGGGGCAGATTGCGCACGAACTCATCCACCTCCTGGGGGGCGATGACGAAGAGGCCGTCCGGTTTGCGCCGCTCGCAGGCGAGCTTGGCCAGAAACTTGTTGGGGGCCACCCCGGCCGAGGCAGTCAGCCCCAGCTCGCTGGCGATGGCAGCACGGATTTCCATCGCCATCAGGGTCGCGCTGCCGCCGCAGTGGGGGCTGGCGCTCACATCCAGATAGGCTTCATCCAGGGAGAGGGGCTCCACCAGATCCGTGTAACGGTGGAAGATGGCCTGGATCCGGGTCGAGGTCTCCTTGTAGAGGGCCATCCGCCCCGGCAACAACACCAGGGGCGGACAGAGCTTGCGCGCCAGGGCGGTGGGCATGGCAGAGCGAACCCCGAAGCGGCGCGCCACATAGTTGCAGGTGGAGATGACCCCCCGCCTGTCCGCCGCGCCACCGATGGCCAGCGGCACCTCCCGCAGGGCCGGGTTCTCGCGCATCTCGACGGCAGCGAAGAAACAATCCATATCGATGTGAATGATCTTGCGCATGACACTGTACAAATAAACAGTTTATGACCCCATGCTACCGCAGCGCGCCCCTGGATGCCATGCCGGATCTGCACAAGACGCAGCCCCACTCCTTCCCCTCGTGCGGGGGCGGCTCAGGAGGCCATGGCAACCCCATTCAGGGGGCCACCGAGGAGACACTGACGCCATTGCACTAGTCTGCAAGACGCGACAAGGGAAGATTCGGGAGGGGATATGAAAAGAGGATGGCGATATCGGGGGCTGGTCGCGGGCTTGCTGCTCTGGCCCATGCTGGGGAGTGCCAAGCAGCATCCCACCGCCGAGTGCCGCTGGCTGCACGACAGGATACTCATACTCAAGCAGAGCATTGCCAGGGGAGACACCCTGGGCACACGAGAGGAGCTGGCCCGCTGGCAGCAGGAGTACCAGAAAAAACGGTGCAGCCAATACGACTACTGACGTGGCCAGGAGAGGAGCTGCATCGCCAACCCGGCAACCCGGCAACCCGGCAACCAACAAGGCCATCCCGGGGGATGGCCTGATGGCAATCAGATGATCCTGTGCTCTTCCAGCATCTTGCGGCGAGCCTCTTCCTTGGCCATCTTCTGCTTGCGATTGTCGCAGGGTTCCGGACAGTCGCACTCCTTCTCAATCCCTATGGTGCCAAGGCCGCCACAGGAGCCGGAGATGCTCTTCTTCTGGAAGATGTAACCGATGGCCATGCCGACCACCACCAACAGAAACACCCCGAAGGTGATCAGAAAAATCTGCATATTCAATCCTTACCCCTGATTGCGGGTCAGAAATGGCTGGAAGGCGGGGGAGTAAGTCTCCTCGAACCCTTCATCCGTCTTGGTCACCATGAAGATGGCCAGCCCCTGTTCGGTGGCATAGGCCATGCCCTTCTCGGGCCCCATCACGGTCAGCGCCGTGGCCAATCCATCTGCGGTCATGCAGGAGGGATGCACCACTGTCACCGACACCAGTCGATGGTGAATGGGCTTGCCGGTGGCGGGATCTATGGTGTGGGAGAAACGCTGACCATCCATCTCGTAATAGTTGCGATAATCCCCCGAGGTGGCAACCCCGTTGTCACCGACCTGGATCACCTCCTGTACCGAGCCCAGATTGGCGGTCGGCTTCTCGATGGCAACGCGCCAGGGGTGACCCTTGCCGTTGACGCCATTGATGCGCAGTTCGCCGCCTATCTCCACCAGGTAGTTGCGCGAGCCCCTGGCTTCCAGGTACTCGGCCACCTTGTCCACCCCAAAGCCCTTGGCGATCGAGGAGAGATCCACATAGAGATCCGGGATGTCCTTTTGCAGGGTATCGGCATCGGCCGAGGTGATCACATGCAGATTGCCGAGGCCCGTCTTCTGCCGGGTCTGGGCGATCAGCTCGTCGGACGGCACCTTGGTCGGCCGCTTGTCCGGGCCAAAGCCCCACAGGTTGACCAGGGGTCCCACGGTCACGTCCAGCGCGCCCCGGGTCTCGCGACCCAGATGGAGGGACTCGGTCACCACACGGGCTGTGTCGCGGGACACCACCACGGGCTGGTTGTCACGGCTCTGGTTGAAACGCGACAGCTCGGACTCGGGCCGGTAGGTGGACATCTGATCGTTCACCCGCTCGAGCAGCCGATCGACCTCGGCCTGGAAACCGGCCTTGTCCTGGATGGCATCGTCCGCCACCTTGATGGAGTAGTAGGTGCCCATGGTGCTGCCGGTGATGTGGATCTCCGGATGGGTCTTGACGTTCTCCTGGCCGCACCCCGCCAAGAAAAAGGCTAGCCCGAAGGCTAGCCAGGTCTTTACAACACTGTGCATGGATTAACCACCAAAGTCATCCAGGAGGATGTTTTCGTCTTCAACGCCGAGGTTTTTCAGCATGTTGATGACGGCCGCGTTCATCACGGGAGGTCCACACATGTAGAACTCGCAATCTTCCGGCGCCTCGTGGTTCTTGAGGTAGTTCTCGAACAAGACGTTGTGGATGAAGCCGGTGTAGCCATCCCAGTTGTCTTCCGGTTGCGGATCCGACAGGGCGACGTGCCACTGGAAGTTGTCGTTCTCGGCGGCCAGCATGTCGAAGTCTTCGACATAGAACATCTCGCGCTTGGAACGGGCACCATACCAGAAGCTCATCTTGCGATTGGTCTTCAGGCGACGCAGCTGGTCGAAGATGTGGGAACGCATCGGCGCCATGCCGGCACCACCACCGATGAACACCATCTCGGCGTCGGTGTCCTTGGCGAAGAACTCGCCGAACGGACCCGAGATGGTCACCTTGTCTCCGGCCTTGAGGCTGAAGATATAGGAGGACATCTGGCCGGGAGGGGCGGTCCAGTTGCTGGGCGGCGGGGTCGCGATCCGCACGTTCAGCATGATGATGCCGAACTCTTCCGGATAGTTCGCCATGGAGTAAGCACGAATGATCGGCTCCTTCACGGTGGACTCCAGATCGAAGATCTTGAAGCGATCCCAGTCACCACGATACTCCTCGGGAATATCGAAGGTGTTGTACTTGACGTGGTGAGCCGGGGCTTCGATCTGGATATAACCACCGGCGCGGAACGGGACGCTCTCGCCATCGGGGATCTGCAGCTTGAGCTCCTTGATGAAGGTGGCCTTGTTGTCATTGGAGATGACGGTACATTCCCACTTCTTCACCCCGAAGATCTCTTCCGGCAGTTCGATGTCCATGTCGGCACGGACCGTCACCTGGCAGGCCAGACGCTCGCCGTGACGGGCCTCGCCCTTGCTGATGTGATCCAGCTCGGTCGGCAGTATGTCGCCGCCACCGGATTTCACCCGCACCTTGCACTGACCGCAGGAGCCGCCGCCGCCGCAGGCGGAGGAGACGAAGATACCGCTGCCGGCCAGCACGCCGAGCAGCTTGCCACCCGCCGGGCTGCTGACAGCCTTGGCCGGGTCGCCGTTGATGCTGATTGTCACGTCACCTGCGGTCACCAGCTTGGACTTGGCGAACAGAATGACTGCCACCAAGGCCAGCAGGATCACGGTGAACATGACCACACCCAGAATAATTTCCATTTATGATTCCTTTTCCGATTACAGGGAAATACCAGAGAAGGACATAAAGCCCAGCGCCATCAGACCCGCAGTGATGAAGGTGATGCCCAGACCGCGCAGGCCGTCCGGCACATCGGAGTACTTCATCTTCTCGCGGATCCCCGCCATCGCCACGATGGCCAGCATCCAACCGGCACCCGAGCCCACGCCATAGACCACAGACTCCACGAAGTTGTAGTCACGTTGCACCATGAAGGAGACGCCACCGAAGATGGCGCAGTTCACGGTAATGAGCGGCAAGAAGATGCCGAGGGCGTTGTAGAGGGCCGGGAAGTACTTGTCCAGGGTCATCTCCAGGATCTGCACCAGGGCCGCGATCACCCCGATGAAGGTGATGAAGCTCAGGAAGCTCAGATCCAGACCTGACACCAGGGCACCGTCTTTCAACACGAAGTTGTAGATCAGGTTGTTGGTCGGGACCGCGATGGTCTGCACCACCACGACCGCGACGCCCAGACCCATGGCGGTCTTGACCTTCTTGGACACCGCCAGGAAGGTACACATGCCCAGGAAGAAAGAGAGGGCCAGGTTTTCGATGAAAATCGAACGAATCAACAGACTCAGATAATGTTCCATACCTTAATCCTTCGCCTCCACCTGCTTGGGATCCTTGGTGCGTACGCCCCAGATGATCAGACCAATGATGAAGAATGCACTCGGCGGCAGCAGCAGCAGGCCGTTGGGCACATACCAGCCACCATTGTTTACCAGCGGCAGCAGCTCGATGCCGAACCAGGTGCCTGAGCCCAGGATCTCGCGCACTGTGGCCACGGTCAGCAGCACGGCGCCATAGCCCAGGCCGTTGCCGATACCGTCCAGGAAGGAGGGCAGCGGGGCACTCTTCATGGCGAAGGCTTCCGCACGACCCATCACGATACAGTTGGTGATGATGAGGCCGACGAACACCGACAGCTGCTTGGAGATGTCATAGGCATACGCCTTGAGCACCTGGTCAACCACGATAACCAGGGAGGCGATGATCGCCATCTGGGCGATGATGCGCACACTGTTGGGGATCTGGTGGCGGATCAGAGAGATGAACAGGTTGGAGAAGGCGGTGACCGACATGACCGCCAGGGTCATGACGAACGCCGTCTTCATCTGGCTGGTAACGGCCAGGGCGGAACAGACACCCAGCACCTGCAAGGCGATGGGGTTGTTACCGAGCACCGGCGTCAACAGCAGTTTTTTCATTGCGCTATTGTCAGCCATTGTTGAGTTCTCCTGCGCGGATCTTGGCAAGGAAAGGACCGAAGCCCTGGGGGCCCATCCAGAAATCGAACGAGTGCTGGACACCGTTGCTGGTCAGGGTGGCACCGGAGAGACCGTCGATCTCGTGCTCGGAACCTTCAGGGGCATGGCCCTTGATCACCCGCAGCGCAGGTTGGCCTGCCTGGTCGAACAGCTTCTTGCCGACGAACAGTTCGCGCCAGGCCGGATTCTCGACCTCACCACCCAGACCCGGGGTTTCGCCCTGGTCATAGTAGGTGATGCCCTTGACGGTCTGGCCATCGGCCGCGACGGCGACGAAGGCATACATGGTGGACCACAGACCCTGGCCGTACACCGGCAGGATGATGTTGTCGACCTTGCCTTCGCTGTCTTTGGCGAAGAAGACCGGCATCAGCTTGGAGATCTGACGGATACCTGCCTTGTCGTCGGCAGGCGCCAGACGAATGTTTTCGGCCGGGTTCTTGGCTGCCAGCTTGAAATCGAAGCCGTCGGCGTCGCCGTCAACGAATTCGCCGGTGGTCAGGTCGACCAGGCGAGCTTCAATCTTGTCACCATACAGCTTGCCCAGCTCGCTCTTGGCGATGCTGGCGGTATCGATGCCGGCAACGGAGAGGATGTTGCTCTGCTTGTCCAGCGCCTTGTTCAGCTGCTGAGCCGGACGCAGGCCCACGGCGGCCACGGAGACCACGATGGAGCAGACCAGGCACAGGCCCGCCACTATGCTGACGGTACCGACGGTTGAATCTTTATTAAACGCCACGACTGATCCTCCGCTTGATGTTCGCCTGCGCCACGAAATGGTCAAACAAGGGGGCAAACAGGTTCGCAAACAGAATGGCCAACATCATGCCTTCCGGGAAGGCGGGGTTCACAACACGGATCAGCACCACCATGAAACCGATCAGGGCGCCGTACCACCACTTGCCCTTGTTGGTAAAGGCGGCGGAGACGGGGTCGGTCGCCATGAAGGCCATGCCGAAGGCAAAACCACCCAGCACCAGGTGCCAGTGCCAGGGCATGCTGAACATGGGGTTGGTGTCGGAGCCGATGACGTTGAACAGCAGGGAGGTCACCACCATGCCGACCATGACGCCGGCGATGATGCGCCAGGAAGCGATCCGCATGTAGACGATCATGGCTGCGCCGATGAGGATCATCAGGGTGGACACTTCACCGATGGAACCCGGCAGGTTGCCAAGGAAGGCATCCATCCAGCTGATGGCCTGACCGGTTGCACCGTTGATCAGTGCCATCTGGCCACCTTGGGACCACTGGCTCAGGGCGGTTGCGCCGGAGAAGCCGTCGACGGCAACCCAGACGGCGTCGCCGGAGATCTGGCTCGGATAGGCGAAGAACAGGAAAGCACGACCCGCCAGCGCCGGGTTCAGGAAGTTCTTGCCGGTACCACCGAACACTTCCTTGGCCATGACCACACCGAAGGTGATACCCAGGGCGGCTTGCCACAGGGGCAGCTCGGGCGGCACTATCAGGGCGAACAGGATGGAGGTCACGAAGAAGCCTTCGTTGATCTCGTGCTTGCGGATCATGGCAAACAGCACTTCCCAGAAGCCACCGACGATGAAGACGGTGATATAGATGGGGAAGAAGTGCGCCGCACCGATAAGCATCTTGCTGCCGACGCCGGCGACCGCCGGATCCAGCGAGGCCCCCAGCAGGGTGGCCAGGCCATATTGCCAGGAGGCGGCACCGGCGGCGGAGCCGAGGTGCGCGATGGCGGCGATGGCCTGGTTGCCGACGTTGAACATGCCCCAGAACATGGCCGGGAACACAGCCAGCCACACCATGATCATCATGCGCTTCAGATCGAGCGCATCACGGACGTGGGCGGCGTTACGGGTTACCAAACCCGGGGTATAGAAGATGGTGAAGGCCGCTTCGTACAGGGCGTAGTACTTCTCGTACTTGCCGCCCGGCTCGAAGTGGTGTTCCATCTTTTCAAGAAATTGCTTGAAACTCATCGCTTAACCTTCCAGTTCGATCTTGGTCAGGCACTCACGCAAGATGGGGCCGTACTCTGTCTTGCCGGGGCAGACAAAGGTACACAGCGCCAGATCTTCCTCATCCAACTCCAGGCAACCCAGCGCCTGGGCGCTGTCGGTGTCACCGGCGATCAGATCCCGCAGCAGCAGGGTCGGCAGGATGTCCAGCGGCATCACCCGCTCATAGTTGCCGATAGGCACCATGGAACGATCACTGCCGTTGGTGGTGGTGGTGAAATTGATCAGCTTGCCCTTCACCAGGTGAGACAGGGTGGTACGGGTGATGGAGAACTTGCTGGCGCTGGGTTTGATCCAGCCCAGGAACTCCTTCTCGCGACCTTCACCCAGTACGCAGACCTGATTGTGGTAACGACCCAGATAGTCGTGCGCCTCATCGGTCTTGGCACCGCTGAGCAGGGAACCGGAGATGATGCGGTTCTCGTCGGCACGCAGCTCGTTGCTGGTCAGCTGGCTGATGCAGGCACCCTGACGGGTACGCAGCAGGCGCGGCTTGACCACGTTCGGGCCGGCCAGGGCGATCACCTTGTCGGTGAAGATCTGGCCAGTGGTGAACAGCTTGCCGAATGCGATCACATCCTGATAGTTGATGTGCCACTGGATCTTGTGGCTGCCAACCGGATCGATGAAGTGAATATGGGTACCCGGCAGACCTGCGGGGTGAGGACCAACGAAGACCTCTTCCTGGACTTGCGCTACGGAAGCCTGCGGCAGACTGCCTTCGCCCTTGCACACATACACCTTGCCATCCGTCAGGCGGCTGAGCAGGGTCAGACCGTCGATGAAGGCCTGGGATTGCTCCTTGATGATGAGCTCGGCACTGGCGGCCAGCGGGTTGGAGTCCATGGCGGTCACGAAGATCGCACGGGGCTCGGAACCGACGGCGGGCACCTTGCTGAAGGGGCGGGTACGCAGCGCAGTCCATTGACCTGACTCGACCAGGATCTCTTGCACCTTGCTGCGCTCGAGCTTGGCCAGCTCGGCGGAGGCAAAGTGCTCAAAGGTCACCTGCTCGTCAGACCCATCGATGTCGATGACCACGGATTGCAGAATGCGTTTGGCACCACGGTTGATCTCTGAAACTACGCCGGTGGCGGGAGCCGTGAATTTAACGCCAGGGTTCTTCTTATCTTCGAAGAGCACCTGACCTTTAATGACGCGATCCCCTACTTTGACAAACATAGTAGGTCGCATCCCCACGAACTCTTCGCCCAGTGTAGCAACACGGGTGATGGCCGGGCCATCGTAGATTACTTGCTCTGGCGCACCCAGCACGGGGATGTCCAGTCCTCTTTTAATTGTAATCATACTCACTTGCACTACCGTTACGGGGAGAGAGAATGGTTAGCGCCGAGAAATACATCACGACGAGTTGTTGAACACACGCGGCACATGGCTAGCTGAATACAAACAAACAACAAATCAGCAACATACAGGGTGTGTCAAAAGCGCTTGAGTTTACCACTTCCGGCTTGATGACTGCCACGTCAAATGGGGAAAATTAACCCCCTATCACAAAATTAGCTTGGGCTGCTGCCCGGCCCGTCGGCATGAAAATCCCCTATGCCGCCGCCGCCGGCATGAAGTACCACCTAAGAGGTATTCTGCGAGATCGCACCGGCAAGATTAGAAAAATTGATGGCGTACCGTCCAAAAAACGTTCGATAAAACGGCAAGGGATGAGTTCGATGTTAACGAAACATCACAGCGGCCCGGGTATCGCCCTGCCTATTGAGGGCCCAGCTTGCTGACGCAGCCTGGGGTGCGCGGCGCCATCCCCTTTTGCTGCCACTCCTCGGCCGTATAGGTATGCAATGCCAGTGCATGAACCGGGCCAGCCAACAGCTCGGCCAGCAACTGGTTGATCTGGCGATGGCGGGCGATGAGGCGCTGGCCGACGAAGGCCTCGCTCACGACGATCACCTTGAAGTGGCTCTCGGCTCCCGGCTCGGTACGGTGCATATGACTCTCGTTGAGCACCTCCAGGTGGCTGGGTGACAGCGCCTCGCTGAGGCGGGCCTCGATGGTCTGTTGCATCTTCATGGGGTACTCCGACAGAGGGAAAGGACATGGGCCCTCATTCTATCGACTTTGAGGGGCAGGGAGAACTTGCACGGCGGGGCGATTGGTGAATCGGGGCACCACCGCTAGAATAGCGCCATCCGATCCAGCCGTGAGACAAAGAGTTCGATGCAGACCCACCTCGAGACAGACCATTGCCGCCTGACCCTGCTGCGCTACCCGCGCCAGGCGCAGGATCCCCTGCAGGCCTGGGATGCCGCCGATGAGTACCTGATCCAGCACCTGGCCGAGCAGCCTCCCACCGGCAGCGGTCCCGTCATCATCATGAATGACAACTTCGGCGCCCTGGCCGCCTTCCTGCACGGCCATCAGCCCCTGTGCATCACCGACTCCTTCGTCAGCGAGCAGGGCACCCTGGCCAACCTGGCGGACAACGGCCTGGATCCGGCCAGCATCCGCATCCAGGACGCCCTGGCGCCACTGCCCGAGGCGCCGTCCCTGGTGATCATCAAGGTCTCCAAGTATCAGGCCCTGCTCGAACAGCAACTGCTGGCCCTGCGCGCCGTGGTCACCCCGGCGACCCGCATCATTGCCGCCGGCAAGGCCAAGGAGATCCACAGCTCCACCCTCAGGCTGTTCGAACACTATCTGGGGGAGACCCGCACCTCGCTGGCCTGGAAGAAGGCGCGGCTCATTCACTGCACCGTCGCCAGCGCCCCCGACGAGCGTCCTCCCCTTGCCGATCCCTTCCCGACCGTCTGGCCCCTGGAGGGGAGCGGGATGCAGATCCACAACCACGCCAACGTCTTCTCGCGCACCAGCCTGGACATAGGCGCCCGCTTCATGCTGGCCAATCTGCCCATTCACAGCGCCCGCAAGGTGATCGATCTGGGCTGTGGCAACGGGGTGCTCGGTCTCTCCCTGCTGGCGCGAGACAGCGAGGTGGAGGTGACCTTCATCGACGAATCCTACATGGCGGTGGCCTCGGCCCGGCTCAACGTCCAGCACAATCTGCCAGATGCCTTGGCGCGGTCCCACTTTCTGGTCAACAACTGCCTGGACGGTCTGCCGAGCGGCTATGCGGACCGTATCCTCTGCAATCCGCCGTTCCACCAGTTGCAGGCGATCACGGACCATATCGCCTGGCAGATGTTTCAGGATGCCCACAGGGTCTTGCCCAAAGGGGGGGAGCTCTGGATAGTGGGCAACCGGCATCTGGACTATCACAACAAGCTCAAGCGACTGTTTGCCAATGCGCAAGTCGTTGCATCCAATAATAAATTCGTTATTTTGAAAGCCATCAAACGCTAGAGGACCCCATCATGAAATCATCCTTTCTGCTGCTCACCGCCCTGCTGCTTGGCGGTTGTGCGACCCACTGGCCCGAGACGGCACTGCTCAATCCCCAGGTGATCCCGGCGAACCAGCAATACTACTCCGGCAACCGCATCACCATGGAGGGCATCGACAAGCGCACCGCCGCCCATGTGTTCGCCATCCAGCAAAAAGAGAAGGCCCCCGTCTACATCCGAAGCGAACAGCCCCTCAACACCCTGCTGGTCGAGCGTCTTGGCGAAGGGCTGCGCGGCCAGGGGCTGGAAGTGGGCAGCAGCGGCACCACCCACCTCACCCTGCAGGTCAACAATGCCCTGGTCAATGTCGACGAGAAGACCTTCACCTATGTCACCAAATCCAAGGTGAGCCTGCAGGTGATGGCCGATTTTCAGGGCAGCCGCCTGACCAAGGTGTTCAACGCCAGCGCCAGCAAGGAGGGGCCGGGTGAACCCAGCATCGCCGATCTGGAGCGGGTGCTGAACCAGCAGCTCGGCAACCTGATCCAGCAGATCATGGCCGACGAGCAGCTGCGCGGTTACCTCAAGGGCCAACCGAGCGCCTGATCCCTCAACGTCCAAGGAAATATGCGATGAAAAAGCTGATGTTACTGGCCCTGCTGGTCTGCCCGCTGGCCTTCGCCGCCCCCAAGGTGAAGCTGGAAACCAACCACGGCAACATAGTGGTGGAGCTGGCCCCCAAGGCGGCGCCCCAGACGGTGAAGAACTTTCTGCGCTACCTGGCCGATGGCAGCTATGACGGCAGCCTGTTCCACCGGGTCATCCCGGGGTTCGTGGTGCAGGGGGGCGGCTACAACCAGCAGTTCCAGCAGCTGCCTACCTATGATCCCGTGGTGAACGAGTCCAAGGGGGGCCTGCCCAACGTCCGCGGCAGCATCGCCATGGCCCGTACCCAGGCGGTAGACAGCGCCACCCGCCAGTTCTACTTCAACCTGGCCGACAACAACAACCTCAACGCCAATGCCGGCGCCGGTTACACCGTGTTCGGCCAGGTGGTACAGGGCATGGAGGTGCTGGACAAGCTGGCCCAGGTGCAGACGGGCTACAGCCCCATACTGCGCGCCAACGACGTGCCCACCAGCACCATCATCCTCAAGAAGGCGAGCCTGCTCGCCAACTGAGCCAAAGGCGGGCCCTACCGGGCCCGCCTTGCATCGCGATCCCCCCCGGGTCCAGCATCAGGGCCCAGCCCCCATCCCTCGCCGCCATCCGGCTCAGCCCCGCGGATCAAGGCAACTCGCCAATTTCTGGCACATGGGAGAGGTACTTCCCGACTGACTTCCTCTGAGTACCACCAGGGCGATGACGAGGCCCGGCCCCGAGCACGCCCTCCCACCACAGGCCCAGCCCCCCATTTGACGGCGCTGCCACGGCAGGTCCCGGGCAGATCGACCCCCTCTTTATCCCCGCAATATCCCCGCAATCTGAGCGCCCGCCTTGGCGCGGCACCATGAACCTGCCAAAATGGCTCACTTTTTTCGAGGAGTCAGGCACTTGAACGCTGTCAGCAAACCAAGCTGGAGAGAATCCCTGCGGGTCTATCTCGAGCCCCGCGTCCTTATTCTGTTTGCCATGGGGTTCTCCTCCGGTCTGCCGCTGCTGCTGGTGTTCGGCACCCTCTCCTTCTGGCTGCGGGAAGCCGAGGTGAGCCTGACCGACATCGGCTACATGAGCTGGGTTGCGCTGGCATATGGGGTCAAATGGCTATGGTCCCCTCTGGTGGACAGGCTGGCCCTGCCCCTGCTGTCGCGCCTGCTCGGCCGGCGCCGCAGCTGGATGCTCTTCTCCCAGCTGCTGATCGCCGCGGCCCTGGTCGGCATGTCCTTCTGCGATCCCAAGACCCAGCTGGCCCAGCTCGCCCTGTTCGCCCTGCTGGTGGCGTTCGCCTCCGCCACCCAGGACATCGTCATCGATGCCTACCGCATCGAGTCCGCTCCCGAACGCTTGCAGGCGGCCATGGCGGCCTCCTACATGACGGGCTACCGGCTCGCCATGATCATGGCGGGAGCCGGCGCCCTGGCGCTGGCGGCCTGGCTTGGCAGCAACAGCGCCTATGACTATCGCGGCTGGCAGCTCACCTATCTGCTGATGGCGGGGATGATGAGCATCGGCCTGGTCACCACCCTCTGCTGTCACGAGCCCGACATCGATGTGGCGAGCCAGGACAGACAACAGGCGCAGCGCAAGGCTCTCCTGCTGCAACATGGCTGGCCCACCCCCCTGGCGGGACTCGGCGCCTGGGCCTATGAGGCCATCTGGTGCCCCTTCGCCGACTTCTTTGCCCGCCATGGCCGCTCGGCCCTGCTGATCCTGGGGCTCATCGCCTGCTATCGCATCTCGGACGTGGTGATGGGGGTCATGTCCAACAGCTTCTATGTGGACATGCAGTTCAGCAAGACGGAGGTGGCCACCATCACCAAGGTGTACGGGGTCATCATGACCCTGGTGGGGGCCAGCCTGGGGGGAATACTGGTGATGCGTTTTGGCACCCTGCGCATCCTGATGCTGGGGGCCCTGCTCACCGCCAGCACCAATCTCCTGTTCGCCCTGCTCAACCAGCTCGGCCACAACCTGGAGCTGCTGACCCTGATCATCTCCCTGGACAACCTGAGCGCCGGCATCGCCACCGCCGCCTTCATCACCTATCTGTCGAGCCTGACCAACGTCGCCTTCTCGGCGACCCAGTACGCCCTGTTCAGCTCTGTGATGCTGCTGCTGCCCAAGCTGCTTGCCGGGTTTTCCGGCCGTTTCGTCGAGCAGTTCGGCTACAGCACCTTCTTCGTCACCACCAGCCTGCTCGGCATCCCTGTGCTGCTGCTGATCGCAATGGTTGCCAGACGGAACATGGCCTTGTCACCGAAATCGGACAAATAGCAAGCGTTTGCGCGAAATTGGGGGTGATTAGATTCACACTTCCAGAGAAAGTTCCCTCTTGAACGTTTATCCGCTGAATTTATTTGGCTAGAATCCCTCCGCTCCTTGTGGGCAGGCTACGGAAAACCTCAACTAAACGCACAAGAGACCAATAAAATGGCCAAATTTACCAAGACTCTGATCGCTGCTGGTCTGCTGGCGGCTTCCGCCACTCCGGCTATGGCTGCTGACTATAGCGGCGACATCCACAAGAACGACTACAAGTGGTTCCAGTTCAACGTGATGCACACCATCGACCAGCTGCCCTACAGCGAAGCCGAAGGTGGCTACAACGACACCTACTTCGAAATGGAATTCGGTGGTCGCTCCGGTATTTTTGACCTGTACGGTTATGTCGACGTATTCGATATCTTCCAGAGCAAGCACGACGACAAGCATGACAGCGACAACCTGTTCATCAAGTTCGCCCCGCGCCTGTCCATCGATGCCATGACCGGCAAAGATCTCTCCTTCGGTCCGATCCAGGAAGTCTACATCGCCAACCTGGTCAACGTGGGTGGTCCGGATGGCCTGTTCGAAGCCATGACCGGTCTGGGTGCCGACGTACAGGTGCCCTGGTTCGGCAAGGTGGGCATGAACCTGTATGCACGCCACGTCAACGAAGGCTCTGGCGAGCAAGGCTGGAACGGCTATCAGTTCTCCATGAACTGGTTCAAGCCCTTCTACACCTTCTCCAACGGCAGCTTCGTCGCCTATCAGGGCTACCTGGATCACCTGTTCGATGCCAAGGACAGCTCCACCGACGGTACCGCCATGTTCAACGGCCTGTACTGGCACTCCGACCGCTACGCCGTCGGTTACGGCCTGAAGTACTTCAACGACATCTACGGCATCCAGAACGGTACCTTCGGCCTGAAGACCACTGGTTTTGGCCACTACTTCTCCGTGACCTACAAGTTCTAATCGAACCTGTTCTCACTGAGACAAAAAACCGGAGCCCAGGCTCCGGTTTTTTTTGGCGTCGGTCCGACGAAATAAAGAGGGGCATCCCCTCTTTATCCGCAGTCAGTCGCGGAAATTCTGGAACTGCATCGGCTGGCCCAGCTCGGCGCCACGCACCAGGGCCATGGTCTCCTGCAGATCGTCGCGCTTCTTGCCGGTGACTCGCACCTCGTCACCCTGGATGGCGACCTGCACCTTGATCTTGGAATCCTTGATGAGCTTCACCAGCTTCTTGGCGGTCTCTTTCTCGATCCCCTGCTTGAACTTCACGGTCAGGTGGAAACGCTTGCCGGAGTGAACGCTGTCGCCCACCTCCATGGAACTGTTCTCGATGTTGCGCTTGAGCAGGGCGCCCCGCAGCATCTCGACCATCTGCTTGAGCTGGAAGTCGGCATCCGCCTCCAGCTTGACCTCTTCCTTGTTCAACTCGAAGCTGGCTTCAACACCACGAAAATCGAATCGGGTGGCCAGTTCACGATTGGCGTTGTCGACCGCGTTCAACACCTCGTTCATTTTGACTTCAGAGACAATATCGAATGACGGCATGGCCGGGGCTCCTCATGTTGCATTATTGGCGGCCAAATCTACCAGAAAACCGGCAAATTTGCTGATTTCGATAAAGACGCTCTGTTAGAATCCTTGCCATTGCCGACAGGTGAGACCCATGAGTGTCCACCTCCAAGCCTCCCAGGCTGGACGGCCCACCCTGATGATCGAGTCATATCATGCCAAGCGGATCCCAACTTCCCCCTCCCCCCTCCTGGTCCCTGCTCGGTTGTGGCGCACTCGGCGGCGTGTTCGCCACCCTGCTGACCCAATCCGGCCAACCCACCCAGCTGCTGCTGCGCGAACGCCACAGAGCCACCCTGCATCCTGTCGTCGACTTCACCGGTCTGGATGGTCAGCATACCCTCATCGCCATCCCCCGCGCCTTCGTGGCCGATCGCCCGGCCATCCGCCGCCTGCTGGTGATGACCAAGGCGGACCAGGTGATCCCGGCCCTGCTCCCTCTCCTCGGCAAGCTGGACAAGCAGGTGCCCATCGTCCTGCTGCACAACGGCATGGGAGTGGCCGAGCGCGTGGTCGAGCTGTTCCCCGACAACCCCGTCATCGCCGGCGTCACCAGCCATGGCGCCCTGCAGCAGGGCCACTTCGTGTTTCGTCACACCGGCCGTGGCGAGACCTGGCTCGGCCCGGTCAACGAGGCGGGGCGCCAGTTCGCCCCCCTGGCCGATCGACTGGCCCAGGCCCTGGGTCAGGCGAGCTGGGATGAGCAGATCCTCACCCGCCAGTGGCACAAGCTCGCCATCAACTGCGCCATCAACCCCCTCACCGCCCTCTATCGCATCAAGAATGGCGAGCTGACGGGTCCGCGCTTTGCCGACACCCTGCAGCAGATCTGCATCGAGGTGGCCGACGTCATGAACGCCGAGGGGATCACCACCACGGCGGAGGAGCTGGCGCGGCGGGTGCAATCGGTCGCCGGGCTCACCGCCGACAACTACTCCTCCATGCACCAGGATCTGGAGCAGGGCAAGGAGACGGAGATAGAGGCCATCACCGGCTTCCTGCTGGCCAGGGCCCAGGCACACGGCATCATGGTGCCGGTCAATCAGGGGCTCTACCAGGCCATCAAGGATCGCAGCCAGGACCAGGGCTAAGCTTTGACGGCTCGCCCCCCATTTCTCACAGGAGTCACCCCATGAGCGTCTTGTTGCTGGTCGCCCCCGGCTCGGAAGAGATAGAAACCGTCGCCACCCAGGACGTGCTGGTGCGCGCCGGCATAGAGGTGGTGCTCGCCTCCTGCTGCCCGACCGGTCAGCGCCTCGTCCGCGCCTCCCGTGGTGTGCAGCTGATGGCAGATTGCCACCTCGACGAGCTGCCAGCAGGCGACTTCGAGTTGATCGTCGTGCCCGGCGGCCTGCCCGGCAGCGAATGTATTCGGGATAACCCCAGGGCCATCGCCCTGCTGCGGGCCCAGGCCGAGGCGGGCCGCTGGCGCGCGGCCCTGTGCGCCGCCCCCGCCGTGGTATTGCTGCCCCATGGTCTGCTGGGGGAGGCCAAGGCCACCTGCCATCCCGGCTTCTGGGCCCGGATCCCCGCCCCCCAGCTCAGCCAGGAGCGCGTCGTCATAGATAGCGGCTCTCGACTGGTGACCAGTCAGGGACCCGGCACCGCCATCGAGTTTGCCCTCGCCCTGGTGCGAGTGCTGCGGGGCGCCGAGGCGGCCGATGCCGTGGCCGGCCCCATGGTGCTGTAACCGGCAGGGGAACTGTCCGAGTCACGCCAACGAAAAGGCCTCCGCAAGGGAGGCCTTTCTTATGACTGCGCCAGAGGGGAGACTTACTTGACGGTCACCCGGGCAAACTTGCGCTTGCCGACCTGGTAGACGGCGGTGCCGGCACCGATGAGTGCCTTGCCATCGTCCAGCTTCTCGCCATCCACCTTCACCGCGCCCTGCTTGATCATGCGCAGCGCCTCGGAGGTGGTGGCCACCAGATCGGCCTGCTTGAGCAGGTTGGCGATGGCCAGGCCGTCCCCTTCCAAAGCCAGTTCGACTTCCGGCATCTCGTCCGGGATGGCGTTCTTGGAGAAGCGCTGGGTGAAGTCTTCGTGGGCCGCCTCGGCTGCCGCTTGGTCGTGGTAACGGGCGATGATCTCCTTGGCCAGCCAGATCTTCACGTCGCGCGGGTTCAGGGTCCCGGCTTCGATCCCTGCCTTGAACTCTTCAATCTCGGCGAGCGGACGGAAGGAGAGCAGCTCGTAGTAGTTCCACATCAGGGTGTCGGTGATGGACATGATCTTGCCGAACATCTCCCCCGGGGCATCGTGCACGCCTATGTAGTTGGCGGCGGACTTGGACATCTTCTTGACGCCGTCCAGGCCTACCAAGAGCGGCATCATCAGCACGCACTGGGTCGCCATGCCGGCATCTTTTTGCAGCTCGCGGCCCATCAGCAGGTTGAACTTCTGATCGGTACCGCCGAGCTCGACGTCCGCTTTGAGCGCGACCGAGTCATAGCCTTGCAGCAGCGGATAGAGGAATTCGTGAATGGCGATGGACTGGCCGTTGCTGTAGCGCTTCTTGAAGTCGTCGCGCTCCATCATGCGGGCCACGGTCTGCTTGGCCGCCAGCTTGATCATGCCGGTCGCGCCCAGCTCGCCGAGCCAGGTGGAGTTGTACTCGATGCGGGTCTTGGCCGGGTCCAGGATCTTGAACGCCTGCTCGGCATAGGTGAGGGCGTTGTGCTTGATGGCCTCTTCGGAGAGCGGCGGACGGGTGGCGTTCTTGCCGGAGGGGTCACCCACCATGGCGGTGAAGTCGCCGATCAGCAGGATCACTTCGTGGCCCAGGTCCTGGAAGGTCTTCAGCTTGTTGAGGATCACGGTGTGACCCAGGTGGATGTCAGGTGCCGTCGGGTCCATCCCCAGCTTGATGCGCAGGGGGCGCCCTTCCTTCAACTTGGCAACCAGTTCCTCTTCCACCAGAATTTCTTCCGCTCCGCGCTTGATCTCGGCTAGCGCCACCTCGAGCTGGGACATTTTTTGACTCTCCAATCACGATTCCACAGGGCCAGCCATATTACTGGAATGGCGGGCCAATTGGAAAGGCGGTAAACTCCGACCTTCTTCCCGGCTCAACTTCGTCAGCTTCCCATGGTCCTTTGGCACGCCTTCAACTCTCTCCCCACCTGGCACCGCAAGATGGTGCTTATTCTGAGCATACTGGTGATGATGCTGGCGGCCTGGCCGAGCGAGCGCGCCGTGGCCACCCGGGTCGATGACAACGACAACGAGCTGGCCGTCGAGCAGCAGGTCGATGAGGAGGCGCTGCTGGCACGGGCCGAGCCCGTCACCCCGCCCAAGCCGCGTTATGTCACCAGGCAGGTGAAGGTGCGCAGCGGCGACAACATGGGGGTCATCTTCCAGCGTCTGGGCCTCAGCACCGCGGATCTGCACCTCATCGATCAGCTCGAGGGCACGGATACCCTGCGCCTGCTCAGGCCCGGCCAGGAGCTCACCTTCAAGCTCACCCAGGGCGGCGAGCTGCACAGCCTCTATTACCCCCACAGCCTGGAGCAGGCGCTCAAGGTGAGCCGCAAGGACGACAGCTTCACCGCCAGGGCCGTTCGTCTCGAGCTGGACACCCGGGAAGCGAGCGCCCAGGGCAGCATTCGCTCCAGCTTCTGGGGCGCCGCCGTGGAGGCGGGCATGACGGAGGATCAGATCATGGATCTCGCCGCCATCTTCGGCTGGGACATCGACTTTGCCCAGGACCTGCAACCGGGGGACAGCTTCCGGGTGCTGTTCGAGGAGAAGTATCAGGATGAGGAGCGGGTCGCTTCCGGCGACATCCTGGCCGCCGAGTTCATCAACCAGGGCGAGATCTATCGCGCCGTGTTGAGCGAGGATGGCAACTACTACACCCCGGCGGGCAAGGCGATGCGCAAGAGCTTCCTGCGCGCCCCGGTCAACTTCAAGTACATCAGCTCCAACTTCAACCCCCGTCGCCTGCACCCGGTCACCGGCAAGGTGCGCCCCCACAACGGCATCGACTATGTGGCGCCGGTGGGCACCCCCATCATGGCGGCGGGCAGCGGCAGCGTGGTGGCGGCCGGTTACAACCAGTTCAACGGCAACTACGTCTTCATCAAGCACGCCGGCAACTATGTGACCAAGTACCTGCACCTCTCCAAGCGCACCGTCAACAAGGGGCAGCGGGTGAAACAGGGGCAGACCATCGGCCTGCTCGGCGGCACCGGCCGGGTCACAGGCCCGCACCTGCACTATGAATTCGTGGTGGGCGGCATCCACAAGAACCCGCGCACCCTGATCCTGCCCCAGGCCGAGACCCTGAGCGGCAACGCCCTGAGCCGATTCAAGGTGCAGGCCCGCCAGCAACTCGCCAAGCTGGAGCAGCCGCAGTTGCAACTCGCCCAGCGCCGGGACGCCTCTTGACGGCCATCTCGGCGACTGGCGACACGGGCCGCTCGCACGCCCCTGAACCACAAGGAGCCTTGTCATGGCAGAGCGTCATATCGGATTGATCTCGGGGACCGGAGCAGGGTATGGCATCGAACCGTTCCTTTGCATCATTGAAAGGGGGTTGTCATGACCGAACGCTATATAGGATTGATGTCCGGAACCAGCCTGGACGGCATCGATGCCGTGCTGGTGAGCATGGAGGGCGAGACCCTCAAGGTCGAGACGGCCCTCTGCCATCCCTGGCCTGCCGATACCGCCCACACCCTGCATGATCTCTGCACTCCGGGGGAGAGCGAAATCGACCGCATGGGGGTGGCCGACAATCGGGTGGCCCGCGAATTTGCCGTCGCCACCCAGGCCCTGCTCGCCAAGGCCGGCCTCACGCCTGCCGATATTCGCGCCATCGGCAGCCACGGCCAGACCATTCGCCACCGTCCCGCCCTCGGCTTTACCCTGCAGATAGGCAATGCGGCCCTGCTGGCGGCGCTGACCGGCATCGACGTGGTGGCCGATTTTCGCACCATGGACATGGCCCTCGGCGGTCAGGGGGCGCCCCTGGTGCCCGCCTTCCATCAGGCGCTCTTTGCCCGCCCCGGCGCCCTGCGGGTGGTGCTGAACCTCGGCGGCATCGCCAATATCTCTGTGCTGCCCGGCCTGGCCGATGGCGGATCTGGTTCAGGGGTATATGGCTTCGATACCGGCCCGGCCAACACCCTGCTCGATGGCTGGTATCGCCGCCATCATCCCCACGGCGGCAGCTATGATGCCGGTGGCCAGTGGGCCGCGAGCGGCCAGCTTGTTCCCGCGCTGCTCGAGAAACTGCTCGCTCACCCCTACTTCGCCGCCCCCGCTCCCAAGAGCACGGGGCGGGAGATGTTCACCCTGGAGTGGCTCGACGGCGAGCTGGCAGGCACGGCATACGCCCCCGTGGATGTGCAGCGCACCCTGCAGGCGCTGACCTGCCACAGCATCGCCCGCCAGTTGCCCGCACTGGATGGCGCGCCAACCCGGCCCGAGCTGTTTGTCTGCGGCGGCGGCGCCCACAACGCCCCCCTGCTGGCGGAGCTTGCTGCCCTGCTCCCTGGCTGGCATCTGGCCAGCACAGCCCTGCTCGGCCTCGCGCCGGACTGGGTGGAAGGGGCCGCCTTTGCCTGGCTGGCACAGCGCTTTATCCAGCGAAAGCCGGGCAACCTGCCTGCGGTGACCGGCGCCAGCCGCCCGGCGGTGCTGGGCGCCCTCTATCCCGCCTGAGGCGGGTCACCGGGCGCCATCCCCTGAATAGAACAAGCCCGAACAGGTGCACCTGATCGGGCTTGTTGTTATGGCTGACGCCAGATGGCGCAGACCCGTCGCTGGATGCGCCTTACCCGAGCCGCTCCTTCAGCCTGGCCGCCTGCGCCTTGAAGAGATCATGATCGGCCGCATGCCGGCTCCTGGCGGCGGTGATCCACTGCACGCCCGTCTCGTCGGCGTGGGAAAACTCGATGCGAAATTCATATTTCGCGCTGGAGAGCAGCCCCATCAGGGCGCCAACCAGAAAACCCACCAGGGGCAGGAACAGCACGATGAGCCAGTTGCCCGCCTGCTCGTAGGAAGGGGTGAAGTAGAAGAGCACACTGGAGGTGACCACCCCCAGCAGCAAGATCTTCTTGAGCCGATCCACCCAGCCGAGTGATTTTACCTGCACGCCGACGATACGGCCCAGATCGTAGCTATCCTTGTTGACCCTCAGTGTGTTGTCCGACTATTCAATGGCAATGGCCATCCTGATACTCCGTCCTGTTGGCTATGGCGATAACGGGTCTGCCGTGGCGGCCCCGGGCTGTGCATCCCGTGGGCATGACGGGACCAGCGGCCAGCCACAGGGGCGATGGGCGGCGCCTCCCACCAACAGGAATACACGATGCGCATGGTATCGTATGGCGCCAAACATCAAAAGAAGTTCACATCAAAAGGCGAGGCGGCTCACCTCCTGCCTGACCCTTTTCGCCCGTGCAGCCTGTGTCTTTCCTGACAATCCCAGCTCTTGGGCAAGGTAGTTGGGGATCCGGAAGGCGGGAGCCAGATTGCATCCCAAGAAGATCGGGATACGCCTGGGCGGCAAAGCAGGGCAAACTCCGGGCCCGCTCATATGGAGGGTCATGGTTGGAGCGACATATACCGGCGGGGCGGCGAGTCGGGGCAGGCCCCTCCCCTTGCCTGCTTCTGCTGCCTGCTGGCGGGCTGCACTCGCGCCGCTGAAAAAATATGGCATAGGCGGCGCGGCAACCTGCCCATGTCTGCCTCGGCATCAGAGGCTAAAAAGCGCCCTCTCTTTCTCCCGCTTTTATTTCATGGCTTGTGGCCATGCAGAGAGGATGAATGTTATTTCAGTGTGCTCGCCGCAGCATATTTCGGCGGCGCTGAACAGAGCGTCTAGAGTGTGATAAATAGATAGCTATGCAAAACCGGGGCAATAATCTGCAATCCCGTCAAGGTCATTAACTTATGGTTCACACCTTGTAACCCTGATGAGTGGCAATAAGGCGCTATCTGGTCCCACTTTCATATGAAAGCGGGATCGTCATCACCTTTATTTGCCATGCCCGTCATGAATTGAATCGCAAAATGAATATATTTCACTCTGTTGAGCCACCTCATAGAAACAGGATCCCGGTTTGCATCCCCGAATAGTCGCCCCCTAGAATCCTTCCGTCTGAATCACCAGGCCAATTTCTCTCCCTTGTCTGTTGCACGCGCTGTCTGCATCGAAACAGGGCTCGACACTGTGATGATCGTTCTCCTTTTCTTCGTCGCCCTGCGACGGGAACGGGCAACTGTTGCCGCAATATCACGAGTCGCCAGCGCGCCGCATTCGGCCAGGGAAGAACAACGCGGCCCGGACCCTACATCAAAAACGAAAAAGGAGTATCGCCATGAGTGGTACCATCATCAAATCCGCCAGAAATACCCCCAATGCCCCCCAGGATCTGGGGCCCTATACCCAGAGTGTGGCTTTCTCCCACTACAACAATATTGCCGCCCAGCTGCCGGTCGATCCCAGGACGGGCAAGATGATCGAGGGAGATATCCAGGCGCAGGCCAGGCAGTGCCTCACCAATATCCAGGCCATCGTCCAGAGCATCGGCCACGGCATGGAGGACATGGTGAAGGTGACCCTCTTCCTCGCGGACATCGCCGACCTCGATGCCGTCAACGCCGTCTATCGGGAATTCTTCCCCCACTCGCTGCCGACCCGTACCGTGCTGGCCGTCGCCGCTCTGCCGCTCGGTGCCAGGGTGCAGATGGACGCCCTGCTCTCCAACGGGGAAGGCACCTTCCCCCAGGCCCCCTGCCCGCTGCTCAAACTCGCCCGAAACAGCGACCGCGCCCCGCAGGATCCGCTCTCCAGCCAGAGCGTCGCCTTCTCCCACTACAACAATATCGGTGCCCAGCTGCCCATGGATCCCGCCACCGGCGCCCTGGTTGACGGCGGCATCCTCGAGCAGGCGGCCCAGTGCCTGCGCAATATCAAAACCGTGCTGGAGAGCATCGACGTGCCCTTCGACGACATCGTCAAGGTGACCCTCTATCTGACCAATCTGGCGGATCTCGACGCCGTCAACGAGGTTTACACCACCTTTTTCCCGGACTCCGCCATCGCCCGTGCCGTCGCCTATCTGCCCGCCCGCTCTGTGGTGAGTGCCGTCGCCCTGCCGCTGGGCGCCCGGGTGCAGATGGATGCGGTCATCTCCCACGGCGACGGCACCCCGCCCCAGCTGGTGGAAGACAGACACAATCTGGTGATCCGTGCCCGCAATACCGACCAGGCGCCACGCAGCCCGCTCCATAGCCAGAGCGTCGCCTTCTCCCACTACAACCATCTCTCTGCCCAACTGCCGATTGACCCCGCCACCGGCAAGATCCTGGCTGGCTGCGTCAAGGAGCAGACCGCCCAGTGCCTCGGCCATATCAAGACCATCGTCGAGAGCATCGGCCACGTGATGGACGATATCGTCAAGGTCAATATCCAGCTTGCCAACATCGCGGATCTGGCGGACATGGATGCCATCTACACCCAATACTTCCCGGCCTACCTACCCGCCCGCACCGTCATCGGCGTAAGCGAGCTGCCCGCCGGCGCCCTGGTGCAGATTGATGCAGTGATGTCCAACGCGGAAAGCACACCGCCGCAGGTGTAAGGTTGCGTTAAATAATAAAAAGAGACCGGCTGATAGCCGGTCTCTTTTTATGTAACATGTGGGGGATTACTTTTATGGCATCGTCTTAAAGAACGCGAACGTCCGATTACGCTTCGCTAATCGAACCTACAAGCTCATGCATATAATTGATGTCACTACAGATACTTGGGGATGGTTAGTGATGAGTAAAATTTCAGAAAGAGTAAGACATGTAAAAATCAGAGATGGATATTGTTTGATTTGTGGAGAATTTGGCACACTCTCGATAGATCATGTTCCTCCACAGGGTTCAATTACTGTAACCAAGGTTGAACAACGTCATATTATGGAAATGATGGGAGCAGGTGCCAAATCAATAAAAGGCGTACCATCAACCAATGGAAGCAAATTCAGAACAATCTGCAGCGACTGTAACAGTAATATCTTAGGAGGCAATGATGGCGAGGTTGCGGATGCAAATAAAAAGCTGACAAGTAAAATTCGTAATTATTTTCAGAATCCAACCTCCCCATATAATACCGTATCTATTGACATAAACCCTATCAAATATGCCAGAGCGATGATAGGCCATATTCTATCTGCAACATCAGTGACCGAGTGTAAAGAGCCACCACAAAAATCTCTGTACTTTGATCCACTAAAGAAATTTGTACTAGGGGATGACTATGCTATTACAAAAACCCATGATATATATTATTGGTTTTATCCTTACGATCGTCACTTGAGCGCAAAGTGTGTGAGCTTTTTCAATCAAGGGCATTCTACAGCACTAAGTTTATTGTCATTTTTTCCAATCGCATTTCTCGTAACCCCAAAAGATGAAGGTATATACCCAACGCATGCCGCGCGATTTGATTTCAGTTCTAGTAAATTAGTTCTAGATTTATCCAGTTACAACATTCATTTCTCTGACTTTCCTTTTTCAGAACTAAAAGGAAATCAGATGTGTTTACTAAACGATTGTCAGACAATAATAAGTTATCCAATTAAGAACCAAGAGATATAGTATATTTAACTATTTTTATTACAATAAAAAAGCGCCTCCCAAGGGAGGCGCTTTTCAATTCAGTATCAAGCAATCAGCTATTACAGGGATTCAGCGGTTGCAACCACGTTTTCCACGGTAAAGCCGAATTCCTTGAACAACAGCTCGGCCGGGGCGGACTCACCGAAGGTGCGCATGCCGATGATCTTGCCGCCAAAGCCCACGTACTTGTACCAGTAGTCGGCGATGCCCGCTTCGATAGCCACGCGCTTGGTGACGGCGGCCGGCAGGACGGACTCCTTGTACTCGGCGGACTGGGCATCGAACACGTCGGTAGACGGGATGGAGACCACACGCACGGCACGACCCTTGGCAGTCAGCTGCTCATAGGCTGCGGCAGCCAGCTCCACTTCGGAACCGGTGGCGATCAGGATCAGCTCCGGGGTACCGGCGCAATCCTTCAGCACGTAACCGCCCTTGGCGGCATCGGCCAGTTGCTGGGCGGTGCGGTCCATCTGGGCCAGGTTCTGACGGGAGAAGATCAGAGAGGTCGGGCCGTCGGTACGCTCGATGGCGTGTTTCCAGGCGATGGCGGACTCTACCTGGTCACAGGGACGCCAGGTGCTCATGTTCGGGGTCAGACGCAGGGAGGCGATCTGCTCCACCGGCTGGTGAGTCGGGCCATCTTCACCCAGACCGATGGAGTCGTGGGTGTAGACGAAGATGGCGCGCTGCTTCATCAGGGCGGCCATGCGCAGGGCGTTGCGGGCGTATTCCATGAACATCAGGAAGGTGGCGCCGTAGGGGATGAAACCACCGTGCAGGGCGATGCCGTTCATGATGGCGGACATGCCGAACTCGCGCACGCCGTAGTGGATGTAGTTGCCTGCGGCGCTCTCGGGAGTCAGGGACTTGGAGCCAGACCACATGGTCAGGTTGGACGGCGCGAGATCCGCGGAGCCGCCCATGAATTCCGGCAGCAGCTTGCCGAAGGCTTCCAGAGAGTTCTGGGAGGCTTTACGGGTCGCGATCTTGGCCGGGTTGGCCTGCAGGGTTTCGATGATCTTGGCGGAGTCGCTTGCCCAGTTGGCCGGCAGCTCGCCAGTGGTGCGGCGCTTGAATTCGGCAGCCAGGGCCGGGTGAGCGGCTTCATAGGCGGCGAACTTGGCAGCCCAGTCGGACTCGAGCTTGGCGCCCTTTTCCTGACCGTTCCACTCGGCGGCGATGTCGGACGGAATGACGAACGGCGCGTGGTCCCACTTCAGGAAGGCACGGGCGGCGGCGATCTCGTCGTTGCCCAGCGGTGCGCCGTGGCAGTCGTGGGAGCCGGACTTGTTCGGGGAACCGTAACCGATGATGGTGCGGCAGCAGATCAGGGTCGGCTTGCCGGTCTCGGCCTTGGCGGCTTCGATGGCGGCGTTGATGGCTTCCGGGTTGTGGCCGTCAACGGCCGGGATGACGTGCCAGCCGTAGGCTTCGAAGCGCTTGGGAGTGTCGTCGGTGAACCAGCCTTCTACGTGACCGTCGATGGAGATGCCGTTGTCATCCCAGAACGCGATCAGCTTGCCCAGACCCAGGGTGCCGGCCAGGGAGCAGGCTTCGTGGGAGATACCTTCCATCAGGCAGCCGTCGCCCATGAAGGCGTAGGTGTAGTGGTCGACGATGTCGTGACCCGGCTGGTTGAACTGCTCGGCCATGGCCTTCTCGGCGATCGCCATGCCCACGGCGTTGGTGATGCCCTGGCCCAGCGGACCGGTCGTGGTTTCAACGCCCGGCGCGTAGCCGTACTCCGGGTGACCCGGGGTGCGAGAGTGCAGTTGGCGGAAGTTTTTCAGATCCTCGATGGAGAGGTCATAACCGGAGAGATGCAGCAGGGAGTACAGCAGCATGGAGCCGTGGCCGTTGGAGAGGATGAAACGGTCGCGGTCGGCCCATTTGGGGTTGTTCGGGTTGTGCTTGAGGTGGCTGCGCCACAGCACTTCAGCGATATCCGCCATTCCCATGGGGGCGCCCGGGTGACCGGAGTTGGCTTTTTGCACGGCATCCATACTCAATGCACGGATGGCATTGGCAAGCTCTTTACGAGAAGGCATCTGTATCTCCTGATATTGCTTCATTTGATGGCCAAGTTTTTAGGCGCGTTATTGTCCCAGCAGGGGGCGCGGCGTGCAAATATTATCTGGGCGAATAAAGTGGCTTTGGGAGCGCAGTCGCTTTTCTCGGGCCGGCAAACGATTCGGCCCGCGCCACGTTCCAGCCCTTTGGGGGTAGGGCTGGCCGCGGTCGGCACCAAACCAAAATAGTGCTGGCAATCCCACTGCCCCCTCTCTAAAATAGACGTCCAGATGTAGATACCTCTACAAATCCTGTCCTTTTATCCGGTTATGGCCGAGGCGATAACCCCCAAGCGTTGAGAATTCATCCATGGCAAAGCTGTTTACTTCCGAGTCGGTCTCCGAAGGCCATCCCGATAAAATCGCCGACCAGATCTCCGATGCGGTGCTGGACGCCATCTTGGAGCAGGATCCCATGGCCCGTGTGGCCTGCGAGACTCTGGTCAAGACTGGCATGGTGCTGGTCGGCGGCGAAGTAACCACTTCCGCCTGGGTCGACATCGAGCAGATAGTGCGCGATACCGTGCGCGAGATTGGCTACACCCACTCCGACATGGGCTTCGATGCCGACTCCTGCGCCGTGCTCAATGCCATCGGCAAGCAGTCCCCGGACATCAACCAGGGTGTCGACCGCGCCGATCCGTACGAGCAGGGTGCCGGTGACCAGGGCCTGATGTTCGGCTACGCCACCAACGAAACCGACGTGCTGATGCCCGCCCCCATCACCTACTCCCACCTGCTGGTGAAGCGTCAGGCGCAAGTGCGTAAAGACGGCACCCTGCCGTGGCTGCGTCCGGATGCCAAGAGCCAGCTCACCTTCGCCTACGACAGCGAAGGCAAGATCCTGGGCGTCGATGCCGTGGTGCTCTCCACCCAGCATTGCGACTCCATCAGCCACAGCGACCTGGTCGAGGCGGTGCGCGAGGAGATCATCAAGCCGGTGCTGCCGGCCGAGTGGATCAGCAAGGAGACCAAGTTCTTCATCAACCCGACCGGCCGTTTCGTCATCGGCGGCCCCATGGGTGACTGCGGTCTGACCGGTCGCAAGATCATCGTCGACACCTACGGCGGCATGGCCCGTCACGGTGGTGGCGCCTTCTCCGGCAAGGATCCGTCCAAGGTGGATCGCTCCGCCGCCTACGCCGCCCGCTACGTGGCCAAGAACATAGTCGCCGCGGGTCTGGCGGATCGCTGCGAGCTGCAGGTCTCCTACGCCATCGGCGTGGCCGAGCCCACCTCCATCAGCGTCGAGACCTTTGGCACCGCCAAGGTGGCCGAAGAGCTGCTGGTCGCCCTGGTGCGCGAGCACTTCGAACTGCGCCCGTATGGCCTGATCGAGATGCTGGATCTGAAGCGCCCCATCTACCAGGCTACCGCCGCCTACGGCCATTTCGGTCGCGACGAGTTCCCTTGGGAGCGTACCGACAAGGCCGAGCTGCTGCGCGCTGCCGCCGGTCTGTAAGCCGCCATCTGGCAAAGCCATGTGGCAAGAAGGGGAGCCTGGGCTCCCCTTTTTCATGGCCGCTCTCCGGCTAGGCGTGCGCGCCTCCCCTTGCACCGACGCCAGCAGCGGGTAGACTGCCCCCTCTCGTTCATGCCCTGACATCGCCATGACCCAATCAGTCCCCACACTCCCCCAGATGCAGCAGACCCTGACCGAGCGGGTGGATGCCTGCTTCAGCCAGGCCGAGCGGCGGCTCGGACGCACTTTTGCGCGTCCGCAGATCCACTGCAACATGCGGGGCCGGGCGGCGGGGTCGGCGCGGCTGCAAACCTGGGAGCTGCGTTTCAACCCTGTGCTGTTTGCCGCCAATTATCAGGCCTTCCTGGACGAGGTGGTGCCCCACGAGGTGGCCCATCTGCTGGTCTATGCCCTGTGGGGCGAGGGGCGCGGCAAGAGCCGGGTACTGCCCCACGGCCGCCAGTGGCAGTCGGTGATGCGGGAGCTGTTTGGCCTCGAGCCCAGCACTACCCACAGCTTCGATCTCGCCGTGCTGGCCCAGCCGACCGTGCCCTACGCCTGCACCTGCCAGCAGCACGGGCTCTCCATCCGCCGCCACAACAAGGTGATGCGCGGCGAGGCTCGCTACCATTGCCGCCGCTGCAAGCAGCCACTGGTGCCGGTGGCGCAGCCTGGCTAGACCGTCGTCCCCGGGGCAAGTCGCTCTCTTTTCTTCATTCAACCCTTTCACTGCCAAGGATATTCATGTTTCGCCCCCTGCTCTCCATCGCGCTCGCCCTGCTCATCATTGCCCCGGCCCACGCCCAGACCTTTCGCGAAGCCAAGCGGGATCTGGTCAAGCTCTACCGCACCCAGCCCGCCGTCACCAGCTTCTACTGCGGCTGTGACATCGACTATCGGGGCAAGCAGATGAGCCCGGATCTGGCCAGCTGCGGCTATGAACCGCGCAAGCAGGCCAAGCGCGCCGCCCGCATCGAGTGGGAACACGTGGTGCCCGCCTGGGAGTTCGGCCACCAGCTCCAGTGCTGGCAGGAGGGGGGGCGCAAGAATTGCGGCAAGAGCCCGGAATTCAACAAGATGGAGGGGGACATGCACAACCTCTTCCCCGCCATCGGCGAGGTCAACGGCGACCGGGCCAACTACCGCTTCACCGACTGGAACGGCAAGCCGAACCAGTATGGCCAGTGCCAGATGCTGGTGGATTTCAAGGCGCGTCAGGTACAGCCGCCCAAGGGGCCGGTACGGGGCCAGATCGCCCGCGCCTACCTCTACATGAGCCAGCAGCATGGGCTGCGTCTGGCGGCGCAGCAGCGTAGACTGTTCGAGGCCTGGGACCGCCAATACCCGGCACAGGGCTGGGAGTGCGAGCGCAACCGCCGCATCGGCAAGCTGCAGGGCAATACCAATCCCTTCATTGAAAAGCAGTGCCAATAACCCCATTTGACCAGGGAGGGGGAGCGCCCCCTCTCTACCATGAACCCCTTTCCCGCTGTCGCGTGAGCCTTGCTCGCCGCCGTGCAGTAAGGTATTGAAGGGGTTCCAAGCAAGAGACTGACAAGCCGCCATGCGCATTCCACGAATTTACGAACCGGCCCCTCTGCAAGTGGGCCAGACCCTCGCCCTGTCGGAAGACGGTGCCAACCACATCGGCCGGGTGCTGCGCATGCAGCCGGGCCAGCAGCTCGAGCTGTTCAACGGCGACGGCCACCAGTACCCCGCCACCATCACGAGCGTGGGCAAGAAGTCGGTGGAGGTGACCATAGACAGCTGCGACGCCCAGTCGGTGGAATCCCCCCTGGCCATCCACCTGGGCCAGGTGATCAGCCGCGGCGACAAGATGGACTTCACCATCCAGAAATCGGTGGAGCTCGGCGTCACCTGCATCACTCCCCTCTTCTCCGAGCGCTGCGGCGTCAAGCTGCCCGCCGATCGGCTGGAGAAAAAACGCGAGCAGTGGCAGAAGGTGGTGATCAGCGCCTGCGAGCAGTGCGGCCGCAATACCGTGCCCGAGGTGCGCATGCCCATGGAGCTGGATGCCTGGCTAGGGGAAGAGACCCAGGAGCTCAAGCTCAACCTGCACCCGCGCGCGCCCTACAGCATCAACACCCTGCCAGTCCCCGAGCACGGCGTGCGTCTGCTGATCGGCCCGGAAGGGGGCTTGTCCAGCGACGAGATCGCCCGTACCGTGCAGGAAGATTTCAAGGAGATGCTGCTGGGGCCGCGGGTGCTGCGCACCGAAACCGCCGCCCTGACCGCCATTACCGCGCTGCAGTGCCGCTTTGGCGATCTGGCCTGAAACAGGTTTTAAGAATCTCACTCGCAATCGAGCCACCAGAAGGAATTTCGGATGACCATCAAACTCGGCATCGTGATGGACCCCATCTCGGCCATCAACATCAAGAAGGACTCCAGCTTCGCCATGCTCGAAGAGGCGCAAAAGCGCGGCTACGAGCTCTTCTATCTGGAGATGAAGGATCTCTACATGGAGGGCGGACGGGCGTTTGGCACCATGCGTCCGCTCACCGTCAAGCATGACTATGCCCACTGGTTCAGCCTGGGGGAGGTGGTGGATCAGCCGCTGTCGACCCTGGACGCGATCCTGATGCGCAAGGATCCCCCCTTCGACACCGAGTTCATCTACGCCACCTACATGCTGGAGCGGGCCGAGGACGAGGGCTGCCTCATCGTCAACAAGCCCCAGAGCCTGCGCGACGCCAACGAGAAGCTCTACACCGCCTGGTTTGCCGAGCACACCCCGACCACCCTGGTCACTCGCCGCGCCGACAAGCTGCGCGCCTTCCACGCCGAGCACAAGGACGTCATCCTCAAGCCCCTGGACGGCATGGGCGGCGCCTCCATCTTCCGCATGAAGGAAGATGACGCCAACGTCGGCGTCATTATCGAGACCCTCACCGCCCACGGCAGCCAGTACTGCATGGCCCAGACCTTCCTGCCCGCCATCAAGGAGGGGGACAAGCGGGTGCTGGTGGTGGACGGCGAGCCCGTGCCCTACTGCCTGGCCCGCATCCCGGCCCAGGGGGAGACCCGTGGCAACCTGGCGGCCGGTGGTCGTGGCGAAGCGCGCCCCCTGAGCGAGTCCGACTGGGCCATCGCCCGCGCGGTCGGTCCGACCCTCAAGGAGAAGGGGCTTATCTTCGTCGGCCTCGACATCATAGGCGACCGCCTAACCGAGATTAACGTCACCAGCCCCACCTGCATCCGCGAGATCGAAGCCGCCTTCCCGGTGCACATCACCGGCATGCTGATGGATGCCATCGAGCGCCGCCTCGGCCGCTAAGCCCGAGGCCCGGACGAGAAAGGGAGTGGCCAGGCCACTCCCTTTTTTATCTGACGGCCGCCATCTGGATGGGGATGCGCAGCCATCGGCCCGCCCTGACAGCCCCCACCAGGGCGGCGCCGGGCGAAAAAGCGGTTTTGCCCACCCGCCCTAGCTGCCATAATTGGCCCAAATCCTCGGCCCATGCACTCTTTGACCCATGCAAACACTGCAAAATCATTTTCTGCTCGCCATGCCGAGCCTCAAGGATCCCTACTTCGAGCGCGCCCTCGTCTATCTGTGTGAACACAATGCCGAAGGTGCCATGGGGCTGGTAGTCAACATCCCGGTGGACATGTCCCTGGACACCATGCTGACCCAGCTCAAGCTGACGCCGCCCCCCAGACCCGAGCTCAAGCAGCCGGTGCTGCAAGGGGGACCGGTCGCCGCCGAACGCGGATTCGTGCTCCACAGCTTTCGCCCCGGCTTCAACTCCACCCTGCAGGTCAGTGACGAGCTCATGGTCACCACCTCCAAGGACATCCTGGAGACCCTGGGCACGGACGAGGCCCCGGATCACTACCTGGTGGCCCTGGGCTATGCCGGCTGGAGCGCCGGCCAGCTCGAGCAGGAGCTGGTGGACAGCGCCTGGCTGGTGATACCGCCGGATCCTGCCCTGCTGTTCGAGACCCCCACCCATCTGCGCTGGCAGCAAGCCGCCGCCAGCATAGGGGTCAATCCCCTGCATCTCTCCAGCGACATTGGCCACGGCTGAGCCGGGCCGCCACATTAGGAACAGACGATGTCATCACGCAGCATCATGGGCTTTGATTACGGCACCAAGAGCATAGGGGTCGCCATCGGCCAGGAGCTCACAGGTACGGCCCAGCCCCTTCGCTCCCTCAAGGCCAACGACGGCATCCCCAACTGGGACGAAATCGAGAAGTTGCTCAAGGAGTGGCAACCGGACCTGCTCATTGTCGGCCTGCCGCTCAACATGGATGGCACGGATCAGGAGATCACGGTGCGGGCCCGCAAGTTCGGCAACCGCCTCCATGGCCGTTTCGGCAAGCCGGTGGCGTTCAAGGACGAGCGGCTCACCACCACGGATGCCCGCGCCCGCCTGTTCGAGCGCGGCGGCTACAGGGCACTGGACAAGGGCAGCGTGGACGGGGTCTCCGCCCAGCTCATCGTGGAAGCCTGGATGGAAGAGCAGTACGGTTGAGCCAGCGGGCCGACCACAGCTTATCTCCCCGCCCCCGCAGACGCCCCCATGGCAGCGCGCCAACCCACAGCAGCCCCTGGCCGTCATGACGAACCGCGAAACGGTGAACGCGGTCAAGCCATGCCGGCCATCCCCTGATGACATGACAATGCCGGGCAGCCCCCAGAAGTACGCCGGGCTGTCCCGGCGTGCTCCCGTCCATCAAGGGGGTCGAACTGTCACTCCGTCAGCCGGCTCAGGATGGCGTGGGCCGCCTCGATACGGGCTTCATTCGGATAGTTTCGATTGGCCAACATGACGATGCCGATGCCCTGGGCCGGAACGAAGGCCACATAGGCGCCGAAGCCGTTGGTCGATCCCGTCTTGTTGAACAGGGTCTCGCCCTTCGCCACCACAGGCTTGGCGATGGGCGTCACCCCATGGGCCTTGAACGCCATATCGGCACTGTTGCCGGCTTGCAGCTCGGCCAGGCTCAGCGGGTAGTCATACATCTCCCACCCCAGCCCCTGGGTCATCTCCCCCACCGAGTAGAAACCGGTACGGGTCAGCGCCATCGCACGCTTGATCCCATCGTCTCCCTGATATGCCATGTTGGCCTCGACAAACTTCAGCAGATCCGCCGAGTTGGTCTTGATGCCATAGGCCTCGTCCGCCAGGACGCCCGGATTGACCCGAATGGGTTTGCCCTCTTTCGAGTAGCCATAGGCGTAGTTGGCCATGGCCGCAGCGGGCACCTTGAGATAGGTATGCTCAAGACCGAGTCCGGGCAGCAGGGTCTGGCTCATCAGCCGCTCAAACGGCTGACCCAGGCTCTGCGCCGCCAGATGGCCAAACAGGCCGATGCTGGGGTTGGAGTACTGGCGATGGCTGCCTGCCGGGTAGGCTGGTGTCCACTGGCGATAGTAGGCACGCATCTTGTCCGTGGAGTCCACCTCGTCGGGGAATTGCAGCGGCAGGCCCCCGGCGCTGTAGGTGGCCAGCTCCCCCATGGTGATGCCGTCAAATGCCGATCCCTTGAGCCAGGCGGCATGCTGGCTCACCTTGTCATCGAGCTGGAATCCCCCCTTGATCAGGGCGTAGGCCCCAAGCGTTGCCGTAAGAGTCTTGCTGACCGAGCCTATCTCGAACAGGGTCTGATCGCTCACCCGCTGGCCGCTCTCCTGGTTGGCCATCCCATAGTTGAAGTAGTGGGCCTTGCCATCTTTCAACACCGCCACCGCCATGCCGGGAATATGATGCTCCTTCAGCAGGGGCTTGATGGTGGCGTCGACGGTCTGGCGCAGGGCATCAGGCCCTGTGCCGGACGTGCTCCTTACCGTATCGGCCAGCGTCTGGCCCGCCCACAGCAGCGCACTCGCCACCAAAGTCATCCGCAGGTGTTGTTTCATCACTCTCTTGTCCTCTCATTTGTCGGGATCGCCGCCCGTACGGCGAACAGTGAGGCCAGCATAGGACACCTGCATGTGCTGGGTATGAGCTTGTGTGAAGTCCGGGTGAAGTGACGCCGGTTCGCCCATGAAAAAGGGGAGCCAGTGGCTCCCCTCGTCATCGCGGCAAAGCGACAGCGTTATTTCTTGGCCGGGGTATCCCAGATCCCCGCTTCCAGCTGGCTGCGGATCTCGGGGTACTTGTTGGCATCGAAGGTCGGCACCTTGCCGAGCTTGAGCTGGTCGTTGTAATCCTTGGCCAGCTTGATGGCCACCCCGGAGAGCAGCAGGATGGCGACCAGGTTGACGATGGCCATGAAGCCCATGGAGACATCCGCCATGGCCCACACGGTCGGCAGCTCGCCGACCGAACCGAACATCACCATGCCGAGCACAAACAGCCGGAACAGCAGCAGGCCGCCCTTGTGGTTGTGCTCCAGGAACACCAGGTTGGTCTCGGCGTAGGAGTAGTTCGCGACGATGGAGGTAAAGGCGAAGAAGAAGATGGCGGTGGCGATGAAGATGTTGCCCGCACTGCCGATCTGGGAGGAGAGCGCCCGCTGGGTCAGCTCCACCCCGGTGATGCCGGAGCCCGGCTCAAACTGCCCGGACATCAGGATGATGGCGGCGGTACAGGTACAGATGACGATGGTGTCCATGAAGACCCCCAGCATCTGCACATAGCCCTGGGACGCCGGGTGCGGCGGATAGGGTGTGGCAGTGGCGGCGGCGTTCGGCGCCGACCCCATGCCCGCCTCGTTGGAGAAGAGGCCGCGCTTGATGCCGTTGATCATCGCCTGGGAGATGGCGTAACCCAGGGCGCCTGACCCGGCCTGCTCTATGCCGAAGGCCGATTTGAAGATGAGGACGAACACGCCAGGCAGCTCAGAGATGTTCATCACCACGATTGCCAGGGCCAGCAGTATGTAGGCCAGTGCCATGAAGGGCACCACCAGCTCGGCAAAACGGGCGATGCCGCGGATGCCGCCGAAGATGATGAGGCCCGCCAGCAGCACCAGGGCGATGCCGCTCATCCAGTCGGGAATGCCGAATGCCACGTTCATGGCCAGACTGATGGAGTTGGCCTGCACCGCATTGAACACCAGGCCGAACGCCATGATGAGGCACAGGGAGAACAAGACCCCCATCCAGCGCATGCCGAGGCCGCGCTCCATGTAATAGGCAGGACCACCGCGATAGTTGCCATCCTCATCCTTGACCTTGTAGAGCTGGGCCAGGGAGCTCTCGACGAAGGCGGTCGCCATGCCGATGAAGGCGATCAGCCACATCCAGAAGATGGCCCCGGGGCCGCCGAGGTAGATGGCGACGGCGACACCGGCCAGGTTGCCGGTGCCCACCCGGGCCGCCAGGCTGGTACACAGGGCCTGGAAGGAGGAGATGCCCGCCTTGTCGGATTTGCGGCTGTGGCGCAGGACCGAGAACATGTGGCCGAAGTGGCGTACCTGAATAAAGCCCAGGCGGAAGGTGAAGAAGATGCCGACCCCGATCAGCAGGTAGATGAGCACGGCTCCCCACATCAGGTCGTTTAGTAAAGCTATCAAGGTATCCATAATTCTCTCGTTGTCATTCACATCCATGGCCAGTCTGCGCTGACCGTTTTGCTGTATGTTGCCGAATTAGCTTTCTGCTAAAGGGGCGGAATCTAGCATAGCGAGCCCATTCAGAATAGTGATCCCGCTCACCCGGATCACAAAAAACGAGCGATGACAGGCCAAAAAGCACCAAATATTCAGCAAATCTTCAACAAAACCATTAATCCACAGCCCGGCTGACGACCAGGTTCCGCCCTGGGGGCGCGCCCATCCCTCCCCTCTCCACGCCATCGTTTGCCCAAACGTTTGCCAGACACGGGCAGAAAATCGGCCCAGTTCCGCCAAACGTTTTACACGTAATAAAATTTCAAGTAGTGGTCATGATATTTTTTGTGATCAATCACACAAAACCAGAAAAACCCTGAAAAAAGTGCCGTTGACAAGCGACTCGATAAGGATGGGAATGCATGAAAAAACCGATATAAATCATTAGCTTTAACCATGACTCACCCCAGGGTTCCTCCCGCTGTTCGATCCCTGTGCAATCCCCCCTCTTGCGGGCAGCCCCCCAACTGTATTAAGTAGGCAAACAGTGTGGATGGGGAGCTCCCCTCCCGCAGTTCTGAGCGTCCGCCGCCCTGGTTTTGTAATTAATTTTCAAAACTGGCCGCCCACGCCATCACCCTGGGATGACTCCCCATCAAGAGATGATATTTGCCATGGCCGATAAATTAACCCAGCTCAAAGCCCTGACCACAGTCGTCGCCGACACCGGTGATATCGAAGCCATCAAGCGCTACCAGCCGACCGACGCCACCACCAACCCCTCCCTGGTGTTGAAGGCCTCCGAGATCCCCGAGTATGCGCCCCTGATCGACGACGCCATCGCCTGGGCCAAGGCCCAGAGCCAGGACAAGGCGCAGCAGATCATCGATGCCGGCGACAAGCTGGCGGTCAATATCGGTCTGGAAGTGCTGAAGATAGTGCCGGGCCGCATCTCCACCGAAGTGGATGCCCGCCTCTCCTTCGATACCGACGCCAGCATTGCCAAGGCCCGCAAGCTGATCCGCCTCTACAACGAAGCCGGCATCAGCAACGATCGCATCCTGATCAAGCTGGCCTCCACCTGGGAAGGCATTCGTGCCGCCGAGGTGCTGGAGAAAGAGGGCATCCAGTGCAACCTGACCCTGCTGTTCTCCTTCGCCCAGGCCCGTGCCTGCGCCGAAGCCGGCGCCTTCCTGATCTCCCCGTTCGTCGGCCGCATCCTCGACTGGTACAAGGCCAAGCACAACCGTGACTACACCGCGAGCGAAGATCCGGGCGTGGTTTCCGTCACCGCTATCTACGACTACTACAAGCAACACGACTACCCGACCGTGGTCATGGGCGCCAGCTTCCGCAATACCGGCGAGATCCTGGAGCTGGCCGGCTGTGACCGCCTGACCATAGGCCCGGCCCTGCTGGAAGAGCTGAGCAAGGCCGAGGGCGTGGTCGAGCGCAAGCTGCACTATACCGGCGAGCGTCAGGCAAAACCGGCTCCCATGAGCGAAGCCCAATTCCGCTGGGAGCTGAACCAGGACGCCATGGCCGTCGAGAAGCTGGCAGAAGGCATCCGCCTGTTCGCCGTCGACCAGGGCAAGCTGGAAACCATGCTGGCCAGCCGCCTGGCCTGACTCGAGGCACGATGACGCCATGCATAAAACCGGGAACCCGAGAGGGGACCCGGTTTTTTTATTGCCCGACATACCCCAATTGATACCCGTCATATGGCTGTAATGAAAACGTTTTAATTTTCATGATGCTGTGTTATACGATTGGTGAAAACAATAACAACCAAGGAGGGATCCATGGATATGTTCAGCTTTGAGGTTGAAGATGTTGTTGAGTTGGGTTCACGCGGTCGCGGGACAACGGGAAAAAAACGCAAATGGAGAGAGATCGAGGCATTGAAGGATAAACATCGTCTGCAAAAGGAGCTGCAATCGATCGATATCACCTACGATAGTCTCTCCGAAGAGATAGTGCTGTAACGGCATCCTCTCTCGACCAGGCCCCCTGCGGGGCCTTTTTATTGCCGCGATGACCAGCGCCCGCCTTGGCGCCTCATCAATCGGCAGGCCCCAAAAGCAGCAGGCCCGGCATGATGCCGGGCCTGCGCCATTGTGCTGGTGTCAGCTGATGGGCAACGAGAGCCGGTGGGCCAGCTCCTTGAAGTGTTGACTCACCTCGGGTCCGAACAGGGGATCGCCGATGGCCCGGTTCTGCCACTGCTGCTCCAGCTGACGCCAGTCATCCTCGGTCAGCGCCTCCCGCAGCAGGGGGAACACCACCCCCTCCTCGTAGTTCATGTGCGCCTCCTGCTGGGCGATGAAGCGGGCCAGCTTGGCGGTGAACTGGTCGAGGGGAATGACGGCATCCAGCAGTATCATCTCCACCATCTCCTTGAGCTCGGTGCCCGCCTCTATCAGGCTGGCGTGCTCCAGTTGCAGGCGGTGACTGATCTCCCCTTCGACCAGACGGTACTTGAGGTAGTACTCATAGATCAGATCTTCCTTGGGATGGTGATAGCTATCAGACACCTCTCGCAGGTAGTCGATCACATCACGCACCAGCGCATAGTTGACCGCTCGCTCCTCATTGATGGCATCGAGCTTGCTTTTCAGCAGCTGAAGTAGTTTGGCGATGTTGAGATGATCCTGGTGCAGCTTGGCTAACATAAGCTCTCCTTGGCTTAAAAATGAGCATGTCCGCCTTTGAGTATACGGCCATTTGCCCCCTCAACTTTGCCCTTCGTCAAGTCAGCTGCAGACAGAGTCCCACTCGATGGGCCCCTGACCCTGTTGTGCCAGCAGGCGATTGGCCTCGCTGAAGTGGCCGCAGCCGATGAAACCGCGATGGGCCGAAAGCGGGCTGGGATGGGGCGCCGTCAGTACATGATGGCGGCTCCGATCGATGAAGCGCCCCTTCTTCTGGGCATGGGCCCCCCACAGCAGAAACACCACTCCCTCACGACTGACATTGATCTGTTCAATCACCCGATCGGTGAAGGTCTCCCACCCCAGGCTGGCATGGGAGTGCGCCTGACCCGCTTCCACCGTCAGCACCGTATTGAGCAGCAACACCCCCTGCCTGGCCCAGGACTCGAGGAAGCCGTGATTGGGGATGGTGAATCCGGGCAAGTCCCGCGCCATCTCCTTGTAGATGTTGACCAGGGAGGGCGGGGTGCGCACACCGGGCAGCACGGAGAAGCAGAGGCCATGGGCCTGATCCGGGCCGTGATAGGGATCCTGCCCCAGGATCACCACCTTGACATCGGCGAGCTCGGTCAGCTTGAAGGCGTTGAATACCTCGCTGGCGGGGGGATAGACCAGCTTGCCCGCCTCGCGTTCGGCCCTGACAGCGGCCAGGGTCTGCTTGAAATAGTCCTGCTCCTTCTGGGAGCCAATCACATCCTTCCAGGTCAACACCGGGATACCTCGTTCTCAGTTTCGGCAAGGGGCCCAGAATAGGGGGATGCCCCCTCGGGTGCAACCGGGGCAAGGATGACCTCACTCGGTGGCGGATAGCCGGAGCGTCGCCCCTCCTCCGCTCCCGGGCCGGGCCAACCGGTCAAATATGGACAAAATTCATGATAAGATGTAGTTAAATTACTAGATTAATAAATCAAAAGAAGCATAATTGGCATATCTTATGATTTGGTAAAAATGACTTAAATTTGATTAAACTCAATTAATTAATTGCCTTAAAGCGCCGCTTTTCGGGTATTTTTTGATTTGGATCAAATTTGGTTTTATTACCACCATGCTATATATGACCCCATCAAAGTAAAGGTGTAAGGCAAGGGCCCGTTAAATCACCCAGGTGGTTTAAATACATCAGGGTAATGTCCTTACAGTTGAATCCGCTTTCCCATGAGGAGTCATACCATGATCAAGGGCATTCAAATCACCCAGGCCGCCAACGCTGCCTTGCTGAACTCTTTCTGGTTGCTGGACGAGGCGCAGCAACAGGCGCGCTGCATCTGCGCCAAGGGCGATGTCTTCGCCGCCGATCAGGAAGTCAAGCTGTCGGATCTTGGCCAGTTCGAATACCGTGAACTGCCGCTGCAGAGCGAGCCCGTGGTCGAGGGCGGTCAGCATCTGAACGTCAACGTACTGAGTCGCGAGACGCTGGAAGATGCGGTCGCCAATCCGGAAAAATACCCCCAGCTGACCATCCGCGTCTCCGGCTATGCGGTGCGTTTCAACGCCCTGACCCCGGAGCAGCAGCGCGATGTCATCACCCGTACCTTCACCCAGAGCCTCTGACCCGCTCTGCGCCCACAGGTACCATCAAAAGCGGCCCGAACGGGCCGTTTTTTTGTGGGTCATATCTGGCGTCGACACGACAAGGCCCCGCATCGCGAGGCCTTTTTCGTTTGTCGTGACGGCCGTCGCTATCAGGCGGAGGTATCCAGAGGCTCGAAACCCTTGATGAGATCGTCGATGGCCTTCATCTGCTTGAGGAAGCCTTCCAGCTTCTCCAGGGGCAGAGCGCTCGGGCCGTCGCAGCGGGCAACCTTCGGATCCGGGTGGGACTCAATGAACAGACCCGCCAGGCCCACCGCCATGCCGGCACGGGCCAGCTCGGTCACCTGCTCGCGGCGACCGCCGGAGGCGGCCCCCAAGGGGTCGCGGCACTGCAGGGAGTGGGTCACGTCGAAGATGACGGGGTAGCCGCCGGTGCTCTTCTTCATGACGCCCAGACCCAGCATGTCCACCACCAGGTTGTCGTAGCCGAAGTTGGCGCCGCGCTCGCACAGGATCAGGCGATCGTTGCCGCACTCCTCGAACTTGTCGGTGATGTTCTTCATCTGGCTCGGGCTCAGGAACTGCGGCTTCTTGATGTTGATGACGTTGCCGGTGCGGGCCATGGCCTCCACCAGATCGGTCTGGCGCGCCAGGAAGGCGGGCAGCTGGATGACGTCCACCACCTCGGCCACCGGCTTGGCCTGAGCGGGCTCGTGCAGATCGGAGATCACCGGCATGCCGAAGGTCGCTTTCAGCTCCTCGAAGATCTTCATCCCCTCTTCCAGACCCGGGCCGCGGTAGGAGTGGATGGAGGAGCGGTTCGCCTTGTCCCAGCTCGCCTTGAACACGAAGGGGATGCCGAGCTTGCTGGTCACTTCCACGTACTTCTCGCACACCGCCATCGCCATGTCGCGGGACTCCAGCACATTCATGCCGCCGAACAGCACGAAGGGCTTGTCATTGGCGACGTCGATCTGGTTGATCTTGATATTCTTCTGTTCCATCTCAGGCATCCTTAGGTGAGGCTCGGGGCTCGATATGCTTCTGTTTCACTTCCCAGGCACCCTTAACGTGAAGAGGCTCGGGGCTCGATATGCTTCTGTTTCACTTCCCAGGCACCCTTAACGTGAAGAGGCTCGGGGCTTGATATGCTTCTGTTTTACTGCCCAGGCACCCTTAACGTGAAGAGGCTCGGGGCTTGATATGTTTCTGTTTTACTGCCCAGGCACCCTTAACGTGAAGAGGCTCGGGGCTTGTATTCAGCTTGGTCCGCTGTGCCTTGGGCACAGCGGACCTGGATATTGTTCAGTTTCGTTTCCCAGGCCGTCTCAATGGAGGGGCTTGGGGCTGAGGTCCAGGGCGGCCAGCTGCATCTTGAGCACGTCGGCCACCGGATCGTCCGGGCACTGCTCAATGAAGTATTCAAAATCGTCGGCGGCAAAGCGCGGGCAGTCGAGCTGCTCGTAGATAAAACCCCGATCCCGCGTCTCCTGGGGATCCCCCGGTTTCATGCGCAGCAGCAGTTCGCTGGCGCGCAACGCCTCCGTCATGCGGTTCTCCCGCAGCAGGGCCGCCTTGTTGACGTTGAGCAGTCGCTCGATGATCTCCCACTGGCCCGAGGGTTGCAGGTAATCCTGACTCAGGCTCGCCAGGTTGCCGAGGGCGCCCCGCAGCAGCGACTCGATGCGGGCCAGGCTCAGCACCTCGCCGTTGAAGGGATCGACATAGACCTCCCCCTCGTCGCCGGCAAAACTCACCAGGAAGTAGCCGGGGAAACAGATCCCCTCCACGTCGAGGCCGATGCGCCGCCCGAGCTGGATCAGCAGTATACCGAGGCTGACCGGGATCCCCTGGCGCCCGGTCAGGACGGCGGCCAGATCGCTGTTGGCGGCGGAGAAGAAATCCTGCCAGTCGCCGTGAAAGCCCAACCCCTGGTAGAACCCCTGGATCAGCTGGCTGCGCACCTCGTCGGCCGTCCCCTCATGGATGGACTCGTTGAGCCACTCATCCAGCAGCTCCAGTTCCCGCAGGGCCTCCTCTGTGTCGCGCTGATAGATATCCTCGCTGACACTCAGGGCCAGCAGCGCCAGATCCTGGGCCTCGAAATCGGTCCACTCATCGATGCGAAACATCAGACACCCCCGGGCGAAGCAGGCCGCCACAGACATTCAAGGTAAAACCGGCCGCGCGGCGCCGATGGCTTGCTGACATCCTCACTCCTCACGCAAACAGGCTGGCATGTTTGAACAGGGCCAGCTTGACCACGAAATAGAGCCAGCCCAGGGAGCCCAGGAAGGCGAACCAGCGGATCAGATTGCCCCGGGCCAGGCGCAGGGCCATCAACGCCAGGAAGGCCACCACCAGGATGGCCACCAGCTTCTCGCTGAGCCAGGGCACGGCGTTGTTGAGGGGGTTGAGATCCAGCACCATGCACAATAGCACTCCGCTGATCACCACCAGGCCGTTGCACCAGCCGCTCACTTGCAGGGTACGCGGGCTGCGCGCCAGGAGAGACCCGGTCTGCTGCCAGTAAAAACGCAGGATGAACATCAGCACGGCGGCGGCGATCAGCAGCAGGTGCAGATGCTTGAGAGCAAAATACATCACAAAACCTCAATTGACTCGTTGCGGTGCGCCGGCCGGTGGGCCCGCTCACCGCGAATGGGGTAAAGGGTAAAAGAGAACCCCTACCCTTGAAATGGTGCGGGATCGGGCTCAGCCGCCACGCCTGGCCAGCATCCCAGGGTCACCCGCTCGTTGTCCCCGTAGTCACGTACGGTCGCAACCTGCTGATAACCCTGACCTAGCAGCAAGCGACGCACCGCCTCCCCCTGCTCCCAGCCATGCTCGAGCAAGAGCCAGCCCCCCGGCAGCAGATGGTCGGGGGCCTGCGCCACTATCTGGCGCAGGTCAGCCAGCCCCTGCTCGTCGGCCACCAGGGCCGAGCGCGGCTCGAAACGCACATCCCCCTGGGCCAGATGCTGATCCGCCCCGTCGATATAGGGGGGATTGGAGACAATCATCGCAAAACGCGGTGCATCCTCCAGGGGCGCAAACCAGCTGCCCTCGCGCACGACGATGGGCAGCCCCAGGGCGGCGCTGTTGCTGCGGGCCAGGGCGGCGGCGTCCGCCATCCGATCCACCGCCCAGATATCGGCATCGGGGCGTTCGGACTTGAGCGCCAACGCGATGGCGCCGGTGCCTGTGCCCAGATCCAGCAGGGCACAGGGGCTGGCCGGCAGGCGCGCCAGGGCCTGCTCCACCAGCAGCTCGGTGTCCGGGCGCGGGATCAGGGTGGCCGGGCTCACCTTCAGCGGCAGGGACCAGAACTCCCGCTCGCCGATGAGATGGGCGATGGGCTCGCCATTCAGACGGCGCGCCAGCCAGCCCTGCAGGGTCGCTTGCTGGGCGGCATCGAGCTCGCGCTCGGGCCAGGTCATCAGGTAGCTGCGCCGACACCCCAGCAGATGGCAGAGCAGGGCATCGGCATCGGCGCGGGGAGATTCCCCCTGTGCCAGGGTCGCCATGATGTGGGCGCGGGCCTGCTGGATCTGCATCAGTGGCGCTCCCGTCCGCTCGCCATGGCGAACGCCGCCAGCGAGCCTCTTTGCATCGGCACTGTGCTCATCAGCCGTTATCCGCCAGGGAGGCGAGCTGATCCGCCTGATACTCCTGCACCAGGGGGGTGATGACGCAATCCAGATCCCCTTCCAGGATTTCGCCCAGCCGATAGAGAGTGAGGTTGATGCGGTGTTCGGAGAGGCGACCCTGAGGGTAGTTGTAGGTGCGGATGCGCTCGGAGCGATCCCCGGAGCCCACCAGATTGCGGCGGGTGCTCTGCTCGGCGGCGCGGTGGCGCTCGTCCTCGGCCGCCTGCAGGCGAGCGGAGAGCACGGACATCGCCTTGGCGCGGTTCTTGTGCTGGGAGCGCTCATCCTGGCACTCCACCACCAGGCCGGTGGGCAGGTGGGTGATGCGGATGGCGGAATCGGTCTTGTTGACGTGCTGACCACCGGCCCCGGAGGCGCGGAAGGTATCTATCTTCAAGTCCGAGGCATTGATTTCGATCTGCTCGGCTTCCGGCACTTCCGGCAGCACGGCCACGGTACAGGCGGAGGTGTGGACCCGGCCCTGGGATTCGGTCTCGGGTACCCGCTGCACCCGGTGACCGCCGGACTCGAACTTGAGGCGACCGTAGACGTGCTCGCCGTCCACCTTGGCGATCACCTCCTTGTAGCCGCCATGCTCGCCATCGTTGCAGCTGACGATGGAAACGCGCCAGCCCTGACGCTCGGCATAACGGGAATACATGCGAAACAGATCCCCCGCGAAGATGGCCGCCTCGTCACCGCCGGCGCCGGCGCGGATCTCCAGGTAGCAGTTGTTGTCATCCCGGGGATCCCGGGGCAGCAGCATCACCTGCAACGCCTGCTCCTGCTCCTCCAGGCTGGCCTTGACCAGGGGCAGCTCCTCCTGCGCCATCTCGCGCAGCTCGGGGTCATCCTCCTCCAGCATCAACCTGGTGGTCTCGAGATCCTCTTCGGCCTGGCGAAAGCGCTGGAAGGCGTGAACGATATCTTCCAGCTGGGCATATTCCCGGGTCAGGGCACGGTATCTGTCCTGATCCGAGGCGACCCCGGGTTCGCCGAGCAGGGCCTGTACTTCTTCATGGCGCTCGATGAGGCCTTCCAGCTTTCTGATCAGTGACGGGTTCATGGTTTCCGGTATCTCAATGGTGACGGGGCCGCGGCGGGCCCGGACAAGGTTATTCGGCGGACAGGCCAAGGATCTGGCGCAGCTGACCCAGCTGCTCCCGATCGCCACTGGCGCCGGCCTGGCGCAGGGCCTGGGTCGGGGCATGGATCAGCTTGTTGGTGAGCCTGTGGCTCAGGGCGCGGGCGGCCGCCTCGGGGGACTCGCCCTGTGCCAGGGCTTGCAGGGTGCGAGCCAGCTCCTCTTCGGCATACTGCTGGGCCTGGGCACGGTAATCGCGAATGAGGTCGACCGCATGGAGCGAACGGTACCAGCCCATGAAGTCGTCCCGCTCTTCCAGCACGATAAGCTCGGCCTCGGCGGCCGCCCGTTTGCGGGTCTCCAGGTTCTGCTCGATGATCCCCTGCAAATCGTCCACCGTGTAGAGGTAGGCATCGGAGAGATCGTCCACCTCGGCCTCTATGTCCCTCGGCACCGCTATGTCCACCAGGAACATGGGTCTGAAACGGCGCGCCTTGAGGGCACGCTCCACCATGCCCTTGCCGATGATGGGCAAGGGACTGGCGGTGGAGCTGATGACGATGTCCGCCTCGTGCAGGTAATCGGGGATCTCTTCGAGCGTCATCACCTGGGCGCCAAACTCCTCGGCCAGGGCATGAGCCCGTTGCAGTGTGCGGTTGGCGACCATCATCTGACGCACGTTCTGCTCGCGCAGATGGCGGGCCACCAGTTCGATGGTCTCGCCGGCGCCCACCAGCAGCACCTTGGTCTGGGAGAGATCCGAGAAGATGCGCCGGGCCAGGCTGACCGCGGCGAAGGCCACCGACACGGCGCTGGCGCCGATCTCGGTGTCGGTGCGCACTCTTTTCGCCACCGAGAACGACTTCTGGAACAGGCGTTCCAGCGAGCCCTTGAGCACCTCGGCCTGCTGGGCATGGGCGTAGGACTGCTTGATCTGCCCCAGGATCTGGGGCTCTCCCAGCACCAGGGAGTCGAGGCCGCAGGCGACCCGCATCAGGTGGCGCACCGCCTCCTCATCGTGATGGCGATAGAGGGCGCCCTGCACCTCGCCGGCATCCAGGCCGTGGTAGCGCTGCAGCCACTGGGTGACCTGATCGTCGTGCCCCTGCTCCAGGGCGCAATAGAGCTCGGTGCGGTTGCAGGTGGAGACGATCACCGCCTCGTGCACCCCGGGCTGCGCCGCCAACTCCCGCAAGGCGTGGTCGATGCAATCGGGGCCAAAGGCGACCCGTTCCCGCAAGGCGACACTGGCGGTGTTGTGGTTGATTCCGAGGGCAAGCAGACTCATGAGTGGGCGCTGGTCGTTTCTTGGGCACAGGGTGTATAAGGCTGCCAATTGTACGAGAAAGGGTAAGGCTTTAAAAGCAATACGGCCGCCCCGTATACTGTGCCAAACCACCATGTCGGGAGCCCTACCTTGTTCTTGCGATTTTTGCCCCTGCTCGGCCTGCTGCTGCTCGCCGGTTGTACCACGACCTCCCCCCAGCGCCAGCAAGTGGATTGGCAGCAGGAGCGCGCCCGCCTCGAGCGACTCGACCACTGGCAGCTGTCGGGCAAGATGGCCATCATCAGCGCCCAGCAGAGGGGCAGTGCCCGCCTCAACTGGCAGCAAGATGGCGAGGATTATCGCCTCAACCTCACCAGCCTCATCGGCACCAGCATACTGGAACTCTCCCGCAGCCAGGGCCGGGTCAGCCTGACTGACAACGAGGGGCGCCAGCACCAGAGCCAGGATGCCGAGGCGCTCATCTTCCAGCTCACCGGCTGGCACCTGCCCATCGCCGGCCTGCCGGACTGGATCAAGGGGCTGCCCGGCAAGGCGGACTACCGCCTCAACCCCGACAACAGCCTGGCGAGCGTACGCGATGGCCAGTGGCAGATAAGCTATCAGGAGTACCGGGATCAGGACGGCTATCGCCTGCCTCATCTGCTCACCATGACGGGGCCCCAGAGCCGCCTCAAGTTGCAGATCAACGAGTGGGCCCTGCAACCATGACCCAGCTGCGCTGGCCCGCCCCGGCCAAACTCAATCTCTTCCTGCACATCAATGGCCGCCGCCCCGACGGCTATCACGAATTGCAGACCCTGTTCATCTTCCTCGATCAGGGTGACTGGCTCGAGTTCGAGCCATTGCCGGACACGGACCTGCTCACCCTGACCCCGGCCATCCCCGGGGTACCCGATGAGCAGAATCTCATCATCCGCGCCGCCCGCCTGCTGCAGACCAGATTGCCGCGCCCCCAGGGGGCCCACATCCGGCTGGAGAAAATTCTGCCCATGGGGGGCGGCATCGGCGGGGGGTCGTCTGACGCCGCCACCACCCTGGTGGCCTTGAATCACCTCTGGCAGGCAGGGCTCGCGCAAGATGAGCTGGCCGAGCTCGGCGTCAGCCTGGGGGCCGATGTGCCTGTGTTCGTGCGCGGTCGCGCCGCCTTTGCCGAAGGAGTGGGAGAGCAGTTGCAGCCGGTCACCCTGCCGCAGCACTGGTATCTGGTGATCAAGCCGCAGTGCCATGTCAGCACGGCGGCCGTGTTTCAGGATCCCGAACTGCCCAGAAATACCCCTAAATTGACATTGCAGGGATTGCTGGCAGGAGAATGGAAAAACGATTGCGAGCCCCTGGTGAAAAAGCGCCACCCCGAGGTTGCCAATGCGCTCGGCTGGTTGCTAGAATACGCGCCGTCAAGAATGACGGGCACAGGAGCCTGCGTCTTTGCTCAGTTTGAAGACGAAGTGAGTGCTCGAAAGGTGTTGGCCAAGGTACCGAAAGCGTGGGGAGGGTTTGTCGCCAAGGGCGAGAACATATCACCACTCTTCGTGACATTGCAACAGGCTCAATGATTGGGGTATCGCCAAGCGGTAAGGCAGCGGGTTTTGATCTCGCCATTCCTAGGTTCGAATCCTAGTACCCCAGCCATCATTGCAGTACGGGAAGCGTAACCGAAGGCAGACTCCCGTCATGGCTTCGCCCCCTCCCTTTCTGCTATAAGGTCTGTGCAGGGTTCATTCGGTTGGCCTGCCGGTCCGGGCCCTTAGCCCTGCCCCGTCAGCTTGCTAAATCGTTTGCTACCGAACGATGATGGGTCCGATAACGGACTCACCCACATACTGGATGCAACCCCGAGGTTTCAAACCGTGCCTGACATGAAGCTGTTTGCTGGTAACGCAACGCCGGAACTAGCCCAGAAGATCGCAGATCGCCTGTTTATCAAACTCGGCAATGCTGCCGTAGGTCGCTTTAGCGACGGCGAAATCAGCGTACAGATCAATGAGAATGTACGTGGTGGCGATATCTTCATCATTCAATCCACCTGTGCCCCGACCAACGACAATTTGATGGAATTGATCGTGATGGTGGATGCCCTGCGTCGTGCTTCAGCTGGCCGTATCACTGCTGTCATTCCCTACTTTGGCTATGCCCGCCAGGACCGCCGCGTCCGCTCCGCCCGTGTGCCCATCACCGCCAAGGTCGTCGCAGACTTCCTCTCCAGCGTGGGTGTGGATCGCGTGCTGACCGTTGACCTGCATGCCGAACAGATCCAGGGCTTCTTCGATGTCCCGGTAGACAACGTGTTCGGCAGCCCGGTGCTGCTGGAAGACATGAAGTCCAAAAACCTCGAATCCCCCGTGGTCGTCTCCCCGGACATCGGCGGCGTGGTCCGTGCCCGTGCCATCGCCAAGCTGCTGGATGACACCGACATCGCCATCATCGACAAGCGTCGTCCCCGTGCGAACGTCTCCCAGGTCATGCACCTGATCGGTGACGTTGCCGACCGCGACTGCATCATAGTCGACGACATGATCGATACCGGCGGCACCCTGTGCAAGGCCGCCGAAGCGCTGAAAGAGCGCGGCGCCAAGCGGGTGTTTGCCTACGCGACTCACCCTGTCTTCTCCGGCACCGCCGTCGAGAACATCAAGAACTCGGTCATCGACGAGCTGATCATCACCGACTCCATCCCGCTGACCCCGGAGATGAAGGCCGTTGGCAAGGTCAAGCAGCTGACCCTCTCTACCGTGCTGGCCGAGGCGATTCGCCGCATCAGCAACGAAGAGTCCATCTCTGCCATGTTCGAGCATTGATGCCGGCTCGCCAGTGCGCTGGCAGGCCAGAACAGAAAAACCGCCCCCGTGGCGGTTTTTCTCTTTTCCGGGGTCTTGGCCGCGGCGGGACAGCATTGGTTGAGTGATCGTCACTCGGCGGCTAGAATATTGCGTCCTATTGCCCCGGGCACACCGCTTTGGGCAGCTGCGAGTGAAGAGAGCGAGCGTGACAAGCCAAATCAAACTGATCGTCGGGCTGGGCAACCCCGGCGCCGAATATGCCAAGACACGCCACAACGCGGGTGCCTGGTATGTCGAGCAGCTGGCCCGCTGGCACAATGTCAGCCTGCGTGAAGAGCCCAAGTTTTATGGTCACACGGCCCGCATCCTGGTGGAGGGACAGGACGTTCGCCTGCTCATCCCGAACACCTACATGAATCTCTCCGGCAAGGCAGTGGCCGCACTGGCCCGCTTCTACCAGATAGAGCCGCAAGAGATGCTGGTGGCCCACGACGAACTGGATCTGCCCCCCGGCATCGCCAAGTTCAAGCAGGGTGGCGGCCATGGCGGCCACAACGGCCTCAAGGACATCATCGCCAAGATGGGCAACAACAAGGAGTTCTTCCGGTTGCGGCTCGGCATCGGCCACCCCGGCGCCAAGGAGCTGGTCGCCGGCTTCGTGCTGACCAAGGCGCCCAGCAGCGAGCAGGGCCTGATCGACGCCGCGCTGGACGAAGCCCTGCGCGCCACCGACATCCTGTTCAAGCAAGACATGACCAAGGCCATGAACCGCCTGCACAGCTTCAAGGCCGAGAAAGTCTGATCCGGCACGCCGGACGGGCCATCACGAGCAAGATATGACCAAGGCCGGGCACCGCGAGGCGGCGCCAGGCCGAGAAAGCATGACACGGGTCGCCCGGGCGGCCTGACAGCATCCACCAAGTAAGGTAACTATCCATGGGTTTTAAATGCGGTATCGTGGGCCTGCCCAATGTAGGCAAATCCACCCTGTTCAATGCGCTGACCAAGGCCGGCATCGAAGCCGCCAACTTCCCGTTCTGCACCATTGAGCCGAACACGGGTGTCGTGCCCATGCCGGATCCCCGTCTCGACCAGCTGGCGGCCATCATCAACCCCCAGCGCGTCGTGCCGACCACCATGGAGTTCGTGGACATCGCCGGTCTGGTGGCGGGCGCTTCCAAGGGTGAAGGTCTGGGCAACCAGTTCCTGGCCAACATCCGCGAGACCGAGGCCATCGGTCACGTGGTGCGCTGCTTCGAGGACGAGAACATAGTCCACGTCGCGGGCAAGGTCTCTCCGGCCGATGACATCGAGGTGATCAACACCGAGCTGGCCCTGTCGGATCTGGATGCCTGCGAGCGCGCCATCCACCGTCAGTCCAAGCGCGCCAAGGGCGGCGACAAGGATGCCAAGCTGGAAGTGGAAACCCTGGAAAAGATTAAAGCCGCTCTGGAAGATGGCAAGATGATCCGTGGTCTGGATCTCTCCAAGGAGGAGCTGGCCGCCGTTGCCCACCTCAACTTCCTGACCCTGAAACCCACCATGTATATCGCCAACGTGGCGGAAGATGGCTTTGACAACAACCCCTTCCTCGACAAGGTGCGTGAAATCGCCGCCGCCGAGAATGCCGTGGTGGTCGTGGTCTGCTGCGCCATCGAGGCGGACATCGCCGAGCTGGATGACGCCGACCGCGCCGAGTTCATGGCGGATCTGGGCATCGAGGAGCCGGGCCTGAACCGGGTAATTCGCTCCGGTTACGAGCTGCTGAACCTGCAGACCTATTTCACCGCCGGGGTGAAGGAAGTGCGGGCCTGGACCATCCCAGTCGGTGCCACGGCGCCCCAGGCGGCTGGCAAGATCCACACCGACTTCGAAAAAGGCTTTATTCGCGCGCAAACCATCGCGTTTGACGACTTTATCACCTACAAGGGTGAGCAAGGCGCGAAGGAAGCGGGCAAGATGCGCGCCGAAGGCAAGGACTATATCGTCAAGGATGGCGATATCATGAACTTCCTGTTCAACGTCTAACCCCATGACAGGCCAGCAAATGCTGGCCTGTTTTTTAAGGGGTAGCAGCGGTTGGCCCAAGGCTCCCTGAGCTTAAAAAAGTCAGATTGTTGGGCTTTTGCGCGACAGAGCGCAATATCTGGCCAAACGCACCCAAATTCGGTTTTTCTGGCAAAAAAAGGGTTGACGCCCCAAAGCCAGATACGCATAATTCGGGCCGCACAGTGACGAGGCAACGAGGCACTGGAAGCAAGGTTGGCTATGTAGCTCAGTTGGTTAGAGCATCGCACTCATAATGCGAGGGTCACAGGTTCGAATCCCGTCATAGCCACCATTAATCTTGCAGTTGGGGTATCGCCAAGCGGTAAGGCAGCGGGTTTTGATCTCGCCATTCCTAGGTTCGAATCCTAGTACCCCAGCCATTTTTGAAAGTTCTTTGGCAAGTCTCATGACTGTCGAGGAGCGCTGTTGGGGTATCGCCAAGCGGTAAGGCAGCGGGTTTTGATCTCGCCATCCCTAGGTTCGAATCCTAGTACCCCAGCCATTATTATGTTTTCTTCCACCTTGTGGTTGATAACAAAGGCTATGTAGCTCAGTTGGTTAGAGCATCGCACTCATAATGCGAGGGTCACAGGTTCGAATCCCGTCATAGCCACCATTCTTGTTCTGTTGGGGTATCGCCAAGCGGTAAGGCAGCGGGTTTTGATCTCGCCATCCCTAGGTTCGAATCCTAGTACCCCAGCCATTATTGCCGTTCATCGAACTTGTCGGTGAACACTGTGGTCAACGTAAGAGATTGTTAATCTCGTCGACGTTGCTAGGTTTCTATCCTGGTGCCGCAGTCATTTTTAAAGGTTCCTTGATCAGTCTCATGACTGTCGAAGAGCGCTGTTGGGGTATCGCCAAGCGGTAAGGCAGCGGGTTTTGATCTCGCCATTCCTAGGTTCGAATCCTAGTACCCCAGCCATTATTTTTATCATCGGCTTGACCGGTGATGTAAGGCAGTGTGGTGAGCGTGAGCGATTTTACTCTCGTCAACGTACCTGGGTCCGCATCCTAGTATCACAGCCATTTTTCTGTCGTTGACATCAAGGTGTCTATGACACACGAACAGGGCCGCTGGCCCTGTTCGTTTAGACGTTCAAGGCTATGTAGCTCAGTTGGTTAGAGCATCGCACTCATAATGCGAGGGTCACAGGTTCGAATCCCGTCATAGCCACCATATTGTTTTGCGGAAGTGGCGAAATTGGTAGACGCACCAGATTTAGGTTCTGGCGCCCTAGGCGTGAGAGTTCGAGTCTCTCCTTCCGCACCATCAATAGCAGTACCAAACAGACCAGCCCAGGCTGGTTTTTTTGTGCTTGTTTTTCCCCATCGAGCACGCCCCTGCCTGCCCTTCCCATATCCAGTCGTGCCAATAAGAAAGCGGCCCAGGGGCCGCCTGTCTCTCATCTCTGTCATCAGAACGGGAACAGCCAGGGAATGGTCAACACGCTCACCGCCATCACCAACAGGGTGAAGGGCACCCCGATACGCACGAAGTCGATGAAGCCATACTCGCCGGGCCCCAGCACCAGGGTATTGACCGGCGAGGAGACGGGAGTCATGAAGGCCGCCGAAGCCGCGATGGCAATGGTCATGGCGAAGGGATAGGGCGAGACGCCCATCTGCTGGGCGGCGCCGATGGCGATGGGCGCCATCAAGACGGCGGTGGCCGTGTTGGAGATAAACAGACCGGTCAGGGCCGTCAAGGCAAACAGGCTGGCCAGCATCACTCTCGGTCCCATCTCCCCGACCAGGGCCATCAGGCCCCCGACAATCAAGTCCACTCCCCCGGTCTTTTGCAGGGCCAGGGCGAAGGGCAGCATGCCGACGATGAGGATCAGGGTCGGCCAGTGAATGGACTGGTAGGCGCTCTCGAGATCGATGCAGCGAAACTGACCCATCAGCAGACAGGCAATCAGGGCGGCCACCACATTGGGCACGGGGTCCGTCACCATCAACAGCACCATGATCCCCAGCGAGAGCAGCGCATAGGCCGCCTGACTGCGCGCCGGGGCCATTTCGTCCACCTCGGCAGGCAACCCCAGCAACAGGAAGTCACGGTGATGGCTGTGCAGCTGACGGATGAGGCTCCAGTTGCCCGCCAGCAGCAGCCTGTCCCCCAGCTGCAGCGGTTCATCCACCAGGCGCCCGACCAGGGCCTCGCCATTGCGCCGTATTCCCACCACGCTCAGGCCATACTGGCTACGAAACGCCGTCTCCCGCAGGCTCTTGCCAAGCAGGCTGGATTCGGGGATGAGCGACACCTCGGCCAGCCCCACCTCCCGCGCCTGATCCGAGAAGTACTCGCCCCTCAGTATCATGGGCTCGAGCATGGCCTCGCGGCAGAACGTTCGGATATCCACTTCGGGATCCGCCATGTCGATGAGCAGCACGTCCCGCGCCTGAAATTCCGAGATCCCGGAGACGCTCACCATGACCCGCCGAAACTTGCGCCAGCGCTCCACCCCTATGACGTTGGCGCCATAACGGGCCCGCAGCTGCAAGGCATCCAGGGTATGGCCTATCAGGGGCGACCCCGGCCGGATCGCCAGTCGCCGCGCCCGCCCGGTCAGACGATAGTCGCGGATGAGATCCCGCAGCGTGCTGCGCCTGCTCCCCTTGTTGCGTCCCGCTTGGACGTCCCTGGCCAGGGAGCCGCGCACCAGCAGCATGTAGGCGATGCCGAGCAGCAGAATGAGCAGGCCCATGGGACTGAAGTTGAAAAAGCCAAAGCCCGGAATGCCATGGCGCACCAGCTCGCTGTTGACCACCATGTTGGGAGGGGTTGCCACCAGGGTCATCATGCCGCTGATGAGGCCGGCGAAACCGAGCGGCATCATGAGCCGCCCCGCCGGGATCCCCATGCGGTTCGCGACACTGAGTACGACCGGGATGAAGATGGCCACCACCCCGGTCGAGCTCATCACGGCGCCGAGCCCGGCCACCGCCACCATCAACAGCACCAGCAAACGGGTCTCACTGTTGCCCGCCACCTTCACCAGGGCATCGCCCACCTGATAGGCGATGCCGGTGCGCACCAGCCCCTCCCCCACCACGAACAGGGCGGCGATCAGGATGACGCTGGGATCGCTGAAACCGGCCAGCGCCTCGGGCAGGGTCAGGGTGCCACTCAGCACGAACAGGATAAGCACCAGCAGCGCCGTCACATCCATGCGCACCCGGTTGCTGACAAACAGATAGATGGCCCCCAGCAGCAAGCAGAGCACCCAGATCAACTCTCCATTCAACGCCCTCTCCTCCCTTACTTGCAGTCCTGGATAGCGGTGGACTCTATCAGAACACAATCACGGCATCAGCGTCTTGTGACATATCAAGAAAGCCCCTGGCCGTCACCGCCAGCATCATGGCTCCGGTACCGCCACAAGGCAGATGAAGGCTGGGTGAGACCCATGAAGCCCCGGCATGGGCGAAAGACATTGCCGGGCAAGAAGAGACCAGGCCCCATCCAGGGGGCGAGCGTTTCGGCGGGACGATACAGATGGGCACAGGCACGGCGAGGCAGAGCTTCCAAGGTAGCTTGCCAATTCTTCCCATCCTGTGCATGCATCGACGACCAGGAGAAAAAACGGCAGCAATTGCATCCGTTTTCCTCCAACCTTATAGTCTGCACTATTGTTCCAAACGCAGCCCAATCAATACCATGCTGGATAACGCCGACCTTGCCCCCCATGAGAAGTGGTGGCTGACCCTGACCTCACCCCAGATAGCCTTTCAGACTCAATGGCGCGAATATCTCAAACCCACCTCGTTGAGGGATGGGCTCGAGGATCGCAACACCCTCGCAGATGACTGGAATATCGAGAATCGCCTCGATCTGCACCGCCAGATACGCCAGCTGGCCTTTGGCGAGTGTCATGGTCACCTGATGCTTGAAGAGTATGGAGCCTTTCACTGCATGCAACCCAGCCAATGGCAGGCGAGGCGAGAGCGTGCACAAACCCCGCACCAGCGTGCCTCACTCGATTTCGTGGCTCGTACCGCACCTTACATAGGTGCGCACGGAGTGCAGGCCTGGGACTACGGCCGCGCCTCCTACCTTGCCCGGGAAGGGCTGCGCTATGGCTGGGTCAGCGAGGAAGAATTCGGCTTTATCCACAACCACCTCGCCTATCAGGCACGCCGGCGATACCACTCATGGCTGCAATACACCCAGGCCTGGTATGCCGGTCGCTGCCTCTGGAAATTCAGCCATGAAGAGGGGGAGCCTGAGCAGGCCGCTTATGCATTGCTGCACGGCTGGATCGCCAACCAGATGAGGACAATGCTGGCCGACGCCATCAGGGATCCGGACAACCCCATTCACGGGCAAAGTTGGTATGACGTACCTATGCCCGACATCCCGCAACCCCAGAGCCTCATCGACCTCTTCAATGACGAGCCGCAGGAATAAATCATGGACATCTGGCAACGACTCGGGCTCAAAGAGACCGGCGATCTGTCCGCCATCAAGCGCGCCTACCACATCAAACTGCGTGACTGCCACCCGGAAGAGGATCCCGAAGGATTCCGCCTGCTGCGTGAGGCATATGAAAAGGCCAGCCGGCCACCCCCTGCCATGAGCCAGGCGACCGGACCTGCAACCGAGCTGGTTCATCCTGCCGAAGCATCAGAGCTGACCGCCCTGCTTTCGTTACTTGGCGACGCCAGTCGACGCTTTGTCATGACCGAGTGGGATGAGTGGCAAACGTCGCTGCACTCCCTCTCATTGGTGCAGCAGAGCCAGCTCTCGGACGAGGTGCTGCAACGTATTTTTCAATGGCAGTGGCTACCGGCGCCGCTGATAGAGCATCTCTGGCAAGCGCTCGATTGGGCCTCACTCTTGCGCCGCTCCGGCGACATGCAAAAAAAGGGGGAGTTCCTCGACTGGTGGCGACAGGCACCGCTGGCTGCGCCCCTCGAATGGCTCGCGACCTTGGATCATGCCCATCAACGCGCCGTGCTGGCTTTTTACCAGCCATTGCTGCTGTCGTTGGACGCCGGTGATCGCAATGGCGTGCTGGGGCTCATTTATCACTCTACCCTGCCCATCGTCGGCGATCACCCGGACCTGATGCGTCTGCAACTGCGGGCCCTGCAAGCCGCCGGTGATGATGGCGATGCCACCCACCGCCTCTCCCTCACCCTGGCTCTGTTGGCCCAGGAACAACTGAGCGAAGATGACTGGCGGTTACTCTCCGACTCCGCCCTGCGTTGCGGCAAGGAACTACTGGTGATGCGCATCGCCGAGACACTGGCAGAAAGAGGCTACGAGGCGCTGCTCACCAACCATCTCATCGGCTGGTACATCCGCTGCGAACCCGAGCTGGCGCGCTGGCTGCAAGCCCTGGCCATCGCCAACCACTGGCCAACCACCCGCAGCGCTTTCTGGGAGCCCCAGTGGCTGATGCAGCCTTGGCTGCAACCCGATCCGCTGGAGACGTGGTTGCACGCTCAGATGGTGAGCCTTGACAAGACGCCACTCACGATACTGGCCCTGGAGTCCATACCGGGTCTTCGCGGTGCACTTGCCCGCCTCTGGTGGAGCAGTGAATATGGCACCTGGCAAGCCCTGGAGGCGGCACTGGCGCAACCCGAACTGGCCGATGCCGAGGGCGGCTGGCTGTTCCTGGTACGCCTGCTGCAGCGCCATGCCCGCCGCAAGCTGGCCGAACGGCCCGACTTGCCCCTGCTCGACGCCCTGCTCGCCGGTTATGGCAAGGATGACTGGCTCGCCATCGCGCCCCCCAGTGCCGAACAGCTTGCCTGCGCAACGCCGGAGCAATGGCTCGATTATCTGCGCCGCTATCCGCTGCTGCCCGACGCCTGGTTCAAGGCCATCGCCCAACGAGCCAGCAAGGAAGGGTGGGATGAGAAGATGATGCAGGGGGAACATCTGGGCGCTCGCCTCTCCCATCAACGCTACTACAGCGACACTGTGCTCGCCGATGCCTGGCATGGCGAGAGCTGGCCCGGCTGTTTCCGCTGGGCGCTGTTTTATTACGCCCGCCCCTGGACGCCGAATCAGCACCTCGACGCCCTGCGCCAGTCGATGGGGTCTCTGCCAGCCAATCAGGATGACACGCCGCTGGCCACCTTGCTGCACCTCTGTGCCCAGCCCACCGTCTACCAGGCGATCATCATGGATGCCTGCGCCCGCTGGCCACAGCAGTACGTGCTGTCACTGGCGCTGCGCCACCAGACCGAATCCCTCAAACACTCCGATGTCGGCGACGAGGCTCTGCTCGAGCGCGCCCGTTTGAACGAACTGCCCGCCCTGGCCGCCCTGATCGACCGGCGACTGGATAACGAGCCGGATCTGGCCTGCACCATAGTGCTGTGGAACCTGCTGCTTTGCCACAAGACAAGTAACGAGGCTTATGAATACCTTTTGACTCCGCTACGCCAACGGCTTGAAACACTGCGCCAGGCACAGGGATTGGCACTGGAAGTCTACCCTTACGCCGAAGAGTCACTGATCTACGCTTACTTGCAACAGGACCCCGACAATATCACCACGCTGGAAGAACTAGAGAAACACCACCCGAACGCAGCCGCTGCCAAGTTTGTCTATCCCGTCTGTTATGCCCTGGCCATGCTGGCTCATGATTTTGGCAGCCATGGCTTTCAGGCCCGTCAGCTCGACCCGCTCTACAAGCAACAGGACGACCTCACGCCAGCCCAGCAGGAGGTGAGCTCTCTGGTGCAGGGCTATCTGGAGGACAAGCTCAACACCCAGCTTGAACATGACAGGGCACACGCCAAGAAGCGTTTCAGGCTACAAAGCGGTGCACAGCTGATCTTCGTCAGCATACTGTCAGCCATCCTGCCCTACTTTGTGTTTCCACTGGAACCATCCCTGCGTGAAGTCCTCGCCTCCGGCTCACCCTACTGGGTGGAATACTATTCCCTCGGTCTGGACATGGCGGCGATGCTGTTCATGAATCTCTATCTGATGTGGCACATCTGCCGGGCCCAGACACGTCCGCGTACCAGTCGGAACTATCTGATCTGGAGCCTGATCTGGCTAGCCATCGCGTTCTACATCAACAGCGCCTGGCTGGCTGTTCCACTCTGGCTAGGTCACCTCGTCATGAGCTGCCGGCTGAGGCCTGGCGCACTGCGCCGTGGCTGGCCCAGGGCGTTCTACAAGCAGGGCAGGATGTCGCTGAGCGATATCCTCGACTAGTGCCACTGAGTGAGCAGCTTGTTCATCTGCTGGCGGAACGAGTTGATGACTTGCGGGTCCTGGCTGGCCAGGACCCGTTCGAACTGCAGCAGCCACTGCTCGATCTGACGACGCTCGTCGCCGATGCTCTCTTCATAGAGTTGCTGCAATCGCTCGCTCAGGGTCAGATTGGGTAGGGCATCGCGCGGATGCTGCTTGAGCCGGGCAAGCCGCTCTCGGCTCTCACGCTTGCTCTCTTCGGTCACGCCGGCAGGACTTCTGTCTATCACCTTCTGGAACAGTTCACCCGAGTTCACCAGGGTCACGTCCACCTCCAGCATGCCATTGATGTCGTAGCTAAAGCGCACATCCACTTCCTGGATACCCTTGCCGGTCGGCAGCGGGATCTCGAGATCGTCCACATGCAGGTTGTCGCGCACCCAGAAACGCTCCCCCTGATAGATGCTGATGCACACGGCCCTCTGCTGCTCGTGTCGGCTCTGATAACGCTCTACCCGTGAGGCCGGCACCACGGTATTGCGCTCGAGGATGGGACTGAACACGCCACTCAGATCCCCTTGATTGACCGCAACCCCCAGGGTAAAGGGGCAGACATCGGTCATGATGAGCTCTTCCACCGCACTGTCTCGCAGGCGGCAGGCTGCCTGGATGGCCGCCCCCATGGCCACCACCCGATCCGGATCCAGCTCGTGGCGACCAAAGCGGCCGAGCAGGCGTACCGCGGTTTGCTGCACCTCGCTCTGGCGGCTCGCCCCGCCGACAAAAATCAGTTCGTCGACTTCGTCGGGCTGCAGGCGCGCATCGGAAAGTGCCTGACTCAGCGGTTTGCGCAGCCGGTTGAGACTCTCGCGCCAGATGTCGGTCAGCTCGCTCTCGACGAAGCCGAACGTCCGGTTCCACTCAGCACCAAGCACCACCTCAAGGCCGCTGCCGCTACGATGACGTTTCGCCCGCTCGCAAGCCAGATAGACCTGCCCGAGTTGGGAGAGCGTCAGCTCGCCGCGATCGATACCGAGCCGACCCAGCACCGCATCCACCAGATCCTGGGTAAAATCCTCGCCACCGAGCCGGTTGTCCCCCGCCGAGGCGCGCACCTCCATGATGCCCTCCTGATACTCCACCAGGGTCACATCGAAGGTGCCGCCCCCCAGATCGAATACCAGAAAGCGGCGACTATGCTGCTCGTGCAGGCTGTAAGCCATGGCCGCAGCCGTCGGCTCGTTGATGAGTCGCACTGCCTCGAGTCCGGCCAACTCGGCCGCCAGCCGCACCTGCTTGCGCTGCTGATCACCAAAATAGGCCGGTACCGAGATGACGACCTCACGGATCCCGTGACCCAGCCAGGTCTCCGCATCCGACTTCAGGCTGCCGAGCACCAGCGCGCAGAGTTCGGTCGGGGTGTACTGCTCCCTGCCCAACCGGTAGCGCCGCTCGCTGCCGAGAAAACGCTTGAAATGGGAGGCCGTATTGGACGGATGTGTCAGTTGACGGGTGACCGCAGCCTGGCCCATCAACAGGGTATCGTCCTCGCCGATACTGATGATCGACGGCGTCAGATCTTCGCCATGGGCATTGGGAATGAGGTAGGCCTTGTCCTCTTGCCAGACGGCAATCGCACTGTTGGTTGTTCCCAGATCGATGCCGATGGCCGGCGTCCGAACCACTGTCATGACGATACCTCTACGCAAGTGAGTCCATTTCAGAATCTGGATTGTCGCGATGGAGGTTATCCGCAGTCAAGTGGAACTCAATTTGGTCGACCAGCGACTCATCGCCATGGTGCATTGTCAGCCCGGTGGGCGTGAGTGCAGTGAAAGGGGTTTAACGAAAAGCCATAAAAAACGCCCCTCTCGGGGCGTTTTGTTCACGGCAGCCATTACATGGCGTTGGTGGATTCGAAGATCTTGTCGGCGGACGCTTCGACAAAACCCGGGTAGAGGGTGCCGTCGGCCTGGGGGTAGCGCAGGGCGAACTCGTAGAAGCAGCTCGGAATGGTACGCACGCCGTCGCTGAAGGCCACCTCGGCCTTGTCAGCCATGGTGGAGGATTGCTCCAGCATCACCTGGGGATCCCCCTTCACCTCGCCACCGACGGTATTGAGCACGAAGCCCGCCGCCTTGAGGGCGGCATTGACCTGCTCGATGGTATCGAACTCCTTCAGGCGGTTGATGTTGACGGTGAAGTGGTTGGCACGATAGCCCCAGGCCGCCATCCAGGCCGCGTACTCGCTCTCGGCCAGCAGGGTCTGGTAGTCGGCGTGGGAGACCTGCCAGGGGGCACCGGCGTAGAGGAAGGCCGAGGTGTCGGTCAGGTGATCGGGCACCTGATCCACCAGCTTGTGGATGATGGCCTGGGCGCCTTCGGAGAGTTCCTCCACCTTCAGCTCGCTGATGAACACCTTGGGCGCATCCGGATCGGCATGTTCGAAGTGTTTGGCATAGAGCTTCTTGGCCTTGAACACATACTCGCCCTTCTCCTCGTACCCCAGGGCACGGAAGTGGGCCGCCAGTGTCTCGAGACCGAGCTTGGGCAGGTTGTAGGTCCGAAACGCCACGTGATCGTTGATGATGGGGGCACCGCCTCCCAGCAGTTGATGAACCTTGTGGGCACTGGGGGTGACTTGAATGTAGTTGTCCCACAGATGGCCAAACAGGGTCTCGATATCCTTTTGCATCTCTCTTTCCTTTGATTGCGGGTACAGACAAGGGCACCTGTTCAGTGCCCCTCTTTATTTTCTTGTTATCAGCAGACCGGGGATATGACGCAGTCGTCGGCGGCCTTGGGCCTCTCCTGCGGCATCAAACCCGCTCCTTCTCGATTAGAAGGTCAAACCCGGGGACAGCTGCTCCGGCATGGCAGCCTTGCTGTCTTCGACGGAGGCAACCGGATACGCACAGTAGTCGGCGGCGTAGTAGGCGCTCGCCCTGTGGTTGCCGGAGGCACCGATACCGCCGAAGGGTGCGGCGCTGGAGGCCCCCGTGATGGGCTTGTTCCAGTTGACTATGCCGGCACGAATGCGCTTGAAGAAGTGGTGCCAGTCCGCCTCGTTGTCGCCGAGCAGGCCGGCGGAGAGGCCGAAGCTGGTGGCGTTGCCTTGGTCGATGGCGGCATCGAAGTCGTCGTAGCGAATGAGCTGCAGCAGCGGGCCGAAGTACTCTTCGTCCGGCAGTGCGCTGACCGCACTCACGTCTATGATGCCCGGAGAGACGAAGCCGGTGCCCGCTTCCAGGTGTTTGAGGGCAAGCAGACTCTCGCCGCCCAGCGCTTGCAGGTTGGCTTGCGCCTCGACCATGGTTCGCGCCGCACGCTCGCTTATCATGGCGCCCATAAAGGGCTGCTCGGCGGCGTCATAGAGACCGACCTTGATCTGGCCGACCACCTCCACCAACCGTTTGACTAGGGCATCGCCGCGCTCGCCACGCTCCACGAACAGGCGGCGGGAGCAGGTGCAGCGCTGGCCGGAAGTGATGAAGGCGGACTGGACGATGGCATGGACGGCGCCGTCGATGTCGCTCACATCTTTCACGATGAGCGGGTTGTTGCCGCCCATCTCCAGCGCCAGGATCTTGCCCGGCTGACCGGCGAACTGCTGGTGCAGGAAGTGGCCGGTGCGGGACGAGCCGGTGAAGAAGAGGCCGTCGATGTCCGGATTGCCCGCCAGGGCCTTGCCTGTCTCCACTTCCCCCTGCACCAGGTTGATGACACCGGCGGGCAGGCCGGCCTCCAGCCACACCTTGAGCATGGCTTCGGCCACCATGGGGGTCAGCTCGGAGGGTTTGAACACCACGGTATTGCCGGCGATGATCGCGGGCACTATGTGGCCGTTGGGCAGGTGGCCCGGGAAGTTGTAGGGGCCGAACACGGCGACCACGCCATGGGGCTTGTGGCGCACGAACGCCTTGGCACCGGGCATGGGGTTTTCCACCGTGCCGGTGCGCTCGTCATGGGCACGGATGGAGATGGCGATCTTGCCCTGCATGGCGGCCACTTCGGTGCGGGTCTCCCACAGGGGCTTGCCGGTTTCCCGGGCTATGGTGAGCGCCAGGGCTTCCTTGTGTTCGCCCAGCAGGTCGGCGTAGCGGCGCACTATGGCCAGACGCTCCTCGAGGGCCAGATCGGACCAATGGTAGAAGGCCGCGCGGGCCGCCTTGACGGCGGCATCCACCTGGGCCTGGCTTGCCGCCTGCCCTTGCCAGATCACCTGATCCTTGGCCGGATCCCGCGACTCGAATCCCTTGCCCTCGCCCGCCAGCCATTGGCCGTTAATCAGCTGTACTAATTCGCTCATTGCATATCCTTGTTGCTTGCGTTGCCTGGCGTCCGAGCCTGCGGGCGCCCAGTCGTCATGTTCGCGGGAAGGGGCATCCCCTCCCCCTTGTCAGTCCAGATCCACGACCCGCACCAGATCGCCATTCTCCACCTTGAGGGCGGCGGCCATCTTGGGCGGCACTATGGCCTCCTGCTTGTCCAGATCGACCCGGATATTGCCAAGACAGGCCCGATACTGTTCGAAGCGGGTGTTGCACAGCAGATAGGTGTGGCCCCCCAGGGGTTCCCCCACCACCACGGTCAGGCGCTTGCTGCGGCGTATGGTGCGGATGTTGTTCACGTCGCACTCGACGGTGGGGCCGGCATCGAAGATATCCACATAACCGCGGTTCACGAAGCCTTCATCTTGCAACATCTTGATGGCAGGACGAGTCTTCTCGTGGGTCTTGCCGATGACGGCCCGCGCCTCATTGCTGAGCAGATTGACGTAGATGGGGTACTTGGGCATCAACTCGGCGATGAAGCGCTTCTTGCCGATCCCGGTGAGATAGTCGACGGTGGGAAAATCCATCGAGAAGAAGTGCTTTTGCAGCCACTCGTAAAACGGGCTGTGACCATTGGCATCGGAGACGCCGCGCATCTCGGCAAAGACGGTCTTGTCAAACAGCTCCGGATGCTCGGCCATGAACAGGAAGCGGTGCTTGGAGAGCAGTCGGCCATTGAGCCCCTCGCGGGCACATTCGCGCAAAAACAGGGTACACAGCTCGGAATTGCCGGTGTAGTCGTTGGACAGGGTCAGCGTCTCGACCACGTTGTAGATGCCGAGCTTGGGGGAAGAGTGGACGACCTTGCCGATATGGTAGTTGTAAAACGGCTGGGACAGGCCCACGGCCGCGTCGATGGCACAGGTACCAACCATGTCCCCGCTCTCCAGATCCTCGGCCACGAAGAAATAGAGGCAGTCGCCCTTTCCCGCGGGTTTGTCCGAAAAGGTCTGGGTGGAGGCATCGATCTTGCGCTGCAGCAGCTCATCATTGACCGGCAAGGAGGTCATGCCGGTGCCGGATTCGATGGCACAGGTCTTGAGCCCGGCAAAATCTTTCTGTTCGATGGGACGAATTAACAACATAGATGACAACTCCCTTTCATTGACGACAGGTGGGGTCCCGGCTCCTGCCGGGAGTGGCCCCCACCTCAATTCGGGATCAGGCGTTAACGACCTGAGCCACGGCCAGCTCGAAGCGAGCCAGCCCTTCCTTGATGTCCGCTTCCGGGATCACCAGGGAGGGAGCAAAACGCACCACGTTGGTGCCAGCCACCAGGGCCATCAGCCCCTGATCGATGGAGGCCAGCAGGAAGTCGCGGGAACGGCCCTTGAAGTCATCGTTGAGCACGGCGCCGAGCAGCAGGCCCTGGCCACGCACTTCGCTGAAACAGTGGTACTTGGCGTTGATGGCGTCGAGCCCGGCACGGAACAGCTGCTCGCGCTGCTTGATGCCGCTGAGCACCTCCGGGGTGTTGACCACGTCCAGCACGGCCTCGGCCACGGCGCAGGCCAGCGGGTTGCCGCCGTAAGTGGAGCCGTGAGTACCCACTTTCAGGTGGGCCGCTATCTCGGTGGTGGTCAGCATGGCGCCGATGGGGAAGCCGCCGCCGAGCGCCTTGGCGCTGGTGAGGATATCCGGGGTGACCCCCAGGCCCATGTAGGCAAACAGCTCGCCGGTACGGCCGACCCCGGATTGCACCTCGTCATAGACCAGCAGGGCATTGTGCTTGTCGCACAGCTCGCGCACCCCTTTGGCAAACTCGTCGGTGGGACGAATGATGCCACCCTCCCCTTGCAGCGGCTCCATCACCACGGCGCAGGTATTGTCGGAGATGACGGCGGCCAGCTCGGCCAGATCGTTGTAGGCGACATGGGTGATGTCGGCGGGCTTGGGACCGAAGCCGTCGGAGTAGGCCGCTTGGCCGCCGACGCTGACGGTGAAGAAGGTGCGGCCGTGGAAGCCCTGGTGGAAGGCGATGATCTGGGTCTTGTGGGCACCGAACTTGTCGATGGCATAGCGGCGAGCCAGCTTGAGCGCGGCTTCGTTGGCTTCGGCGCCGGAGTTGCAGAAATAGACCTTCTCGGCGAAGGTGGCGGCGACCAGCTTCTTGGCCAGGCGCAGGGCCGGCTCGTTGGTCATCACGTTGGAGAGGTGCCACAGCTTCTCGCCCTGGGTTTTCAGGGCCTCGACCAGCTTGGGATGGCAATGACCCAGGCCATTGACCGCGATACCGCCGGCGAAATCCACATACTCGCGGCCTTCCTGATCCCAGACACGTGACCCTTCACCACGCACCGGGATGATCTTGGCGGGCGCATAGTTGGGAACCATGACTTCATCAAACACTTCACGTGTCACTGCCAACAACTCTGACATACTTGCTCTCCTTCCAGATGGCGACAGAATAATCCACCGCCTAAAAGTTAAATCCGTGTAAACGTGACGGGATTATCACAGAAAAAAAGTAAAAAGTCTGTAACCTGACGACCTACAAGGAACAATGTTCGATTGCTCATGAGATTTTAGGCAGCCCCATTGCATAACGGCTCAGAGGGTATTGGCAAGAGATAATTTGGGCAGGTAGCAGAGTGAATAAAGTGTCAGGGAAAATTTTTCCGGCGACATATGGAAAACGAGAGTCAGATCACGACTTTCGACCGAAATGGGGTGAAATCCCCCCGGGATCCCGGGAGTCAGGAGCCAAAAACCTAGTCGAACGAAGCCCATTCTCCATGACGACACCGGCCGTTTCCCTCAGGGCTGGCGCCATTTGGACGGGGGAAGAGCGCCAGCCGCGGCACTTGGTGGATTATCCTGTCAAAGGGGGAAGCAGAGCAGAAAATAGGGATCAGCGCCGGGAGAGAAAGTTGGCCAGCAGCTCGTGGCCCTGTTCGCTCAGTATGCTCTCGGGATGAAACTGCACCCCTTCCACCGCCAGCGTCCTGTGGCGCAGCCCCATGATCTCGTCGAACGAACCATCGGCGTGCTCGCTCCAGGCGGTCACCGCCAGGCAGTCAGGCAGGGTGTCGCGCCTAACCACCAGGGAGTGGTAACGGGTCACCCGCAGCGGATCCTGCAATCCTGCAAAGACCCCCTCCCCCCCATGGCGGATCAGGGAGGTCTTGCCGTGCATCACCCGGCGGGCACGCACCACCTCGGCGCCAAACGCCTGGGCCAGGGACTGGTGACCAAGGCAGACCCCGAGGATGGGGATACGACCGGCAAAATGTGCGATAGCGTCCAGCGAGACGCCCGCTTCATTGGGGGTGCAGGGGCCGGGGGAGATCACCAGGTGATCGGGGGCCATGGCCTCGATGTCGGTCAGGGTCAGAGCATCGTTGCGCTTGACCACGACCTCCTGCCCCAGGGAGCCGAAATACTGCACCAGGTTCCAGGTAAAGGAGTCGTAGTTGTCGATCAGTAACAGCATGGGCAGCGGGAGGCTTAGCGATCCAGGTAGCGGCCCTGTTCCATCTCCCGCTCCCGTTGGCACTCGGCGAGGTAGATGGCGGCGACGATGGCGGGGGTGGCATGGTGCCGGTCGATGGCGTTGGAGACCATCAGTTGCAGGGTATTGAGGTTCTTGGCCTTGCGAAACTTGCGCAGCCAGTGGCCCTTGTCCCCCAACTCTTCAATGGTGATTTTTTCTTCGGTCAACATGTTCACTCTTGGGACTCAAGGTCCGCTCAAATCGGGATCCGGAGATCGCTCATAGCGGCGGGCAAAACAAAGAAAGCCAGGTTGATACCCGGCTTTCTACGGTGTCACCACAATCCGATATATCAGGCTCTTGGAACGAAGCCGACCACATCATATACCCTGGCCAGGGTTTTTTCAGCCCTTTCCCTGGCCTTTTCTGCGCCGGCGGCGAGAATGGCTTTCAGGTGGGTCTCATCCTGACGCAGCGCGTGGAAACGGGCTTGCAGCGGCTCGAGCAGGGCGACCACGGCCTCGGCGGTCTCCGTCTTCAGATGGCCATACATCTTGCCTTCGAAGTGCTGCTCCAGCTCCGGAATGGTGCGGCCGGTCACCCCCGACATCAGGGTCAGCAGGTTGGACACCCCGGGCTTGTTCACCGGATCGAAGCGCACCACGGCAGGATCGTCGGAGTCGGTGACGGCCCGCTTGATCTTCTTGACGATCTGCTTGGGATCTTCCAGCAGGCCGATGAAGTTCGCCTCGTTGTCGTCGGACTTGGACATCTTCTTGGTGGGATCCTGCAGGCTCATCACTCGGGCCCCCTCTTCCGGAATGAAAGGCTCCGGCAGGGTGAACACCTCCCCATGCAGGTTGTTGAAGCGGGTGCAGATGTCGCGGGTCAGCTCCAGGTGCTGCTTCTGATCGTTGCCGACCGGTACCTGGTTGGCCTGGTAGAGCAGGATATCCGCCGCCATCAGCACCGGGTAGCCAAACAGGCCGACGTTGACGTTGTTCTCGAAACGGGCGGACTTGTCCTTGAACTGGGTCATGCGCGACAGCTCGCCCATCTGGGTGTAGCAGTTGAGGATCCAGCCTAGCTCCGCGTGCTGGGGCACGTGGGACTGGATGAAGACGGTGCTCTTGGCCGGATCGACCCCCACCGCCAGATAGAGGGCGGCGGCATCGAGGCACGCCTTGCGCAGGGCGGCCGGATCCTGGCGGGTGGTGATGGCGTGCAGGTCGACGATGCAGTAGAGGCAGTCGAAGTCATCCTGCATCTTGACCCACTGGCGCAGGGCGCCCATGTAGTTGCCTATGGTGAGTTGGCCGGAGGGCTGGGCGCCGCTCAGTACGATTGGTTTAGCCATGAAGGGAGTCCTTGTTCTTATTCGGCCAGCAGGGCGTCGAGTTCACCGAAGCGCTCGCACACCCAGTCAGGATTGGAGTCGGCGATGGGGCGGCCATAGTTGTAGCCGTAGGTAAGACCCACCACCTTCATGCTGGCGGCCTGGGCGGCCAGCACATCATTTTCGGAGTCGCCCACCATCAGGGTACGGGAGGGCGTTACCCCAAGTTCGTGGCAGGCGTGCAGCAAGGGTTCGGGCCTGGGTTTCTTCTCGGGCAGGCAGTTGCCCCCGAGCCAGAGCGCGAAGCAGTCGCTGATGCCGAGGGCATCGAGAATGGGTTGCACGAAGTGGCTGGGCTTGTTGGTCACCACCGCCTGTTGATAGCCCAGGCGTTGCAGGCGACGCAGGCTCTGCTCCACCCCGTCATACATGGCCAGCCCTTCCAGCAGACAGGCCTGGTAGTGACGATCGAACAGAGGGCGCGCCCGCTCAAACAGCTCGTCGCCTTCGCGATACGCCAGGGCACGGCTGATGAGCTTGTCGGCGCCATTGCCGACCCAGGTACGCACCACGGCCTCATCGGCCTCGGCCAGCCCCAGATCGGTGAGGGTGCGATTGACCGCCAGCGCCAGCTGGGCGGCACTGTCTATCAGGGTGCCGTCCAGGTCGAACAGCACCAGGTCGAAGGGACGCTCAACGGACATGGGCCAGCTCCGCACGCATCTGGTCGATCACCGCCTTGTAGTCAGGCTGGCTGAAGATGGCGGAGCCCGCCACGAACATGTCGGCACCGGCCTCGGCGATCTCGCGGATGTTGTCCACCTTGACGCCGCCGTCGATCTCGAGGCGGATGTCACGACCGCTCTCGTCGATCAGGCGACGCACCTGGCGCAGCTTGTCGAGGGTGCCGGGGATGAAGCTCTGACCGCCGAAGCCCGGGTTGACCGACATCAGCAGGATCACGTCCAGCTTGTCCATCACGTATTCGAGGCAGGAGAGCGGCGTGGCCGGGTTGAGCACTAGGCCGGCCTGGCAGCCCTGCTCCTTGATGAGGCCCAGGGTGCGGTCCACGTGATCGGAGGCTTCCGGGTGGAAGGTGATGAGGGAGGCGCCCGCCTTGGCGAAATCGGGCACGATGCGATCCACCGGCTTGACCATGAGGTGCACGTCGATCATCGCCTCGATGCCGAAGTCACGCAGGGCCTGACAGACCATGGGGCCTATGGTCAGGTTGGGCACATAGTGGTTGTCCATCACATCGAAATGCACCACGTCGGCCCCCGCAGCCAATACCTTGGCAACATCGTCACCCAGGCGGGCGAAGTCGGCGGAGAGGATCGAGGGGGCTATCAGAAAGTCTTTCATCACGTCATCCATTGGCAGCTAGGCGAAAAGCGGCGCAATTTTACCCCAAAGCGGGCCAGGAAACGAGGCCGATCACCGCCTCTCCCCGCCCGAAGACGCGGGAGGGAGCCTGCCGGGCAGACCGGAAACGGGGAAGACAGAGGAGGGAGTGACCAAAGCTGACTAGGCTGATAACCATCAGGAGGCACCCATGAACCAGCGACTCTCCCTATGGCATACCCTCACCAGCACCCTGGCAGCCCTGTTTGGCGTGCAATCCCAGCGCAATCGCCAGCGGGACTTTGCCGGCGGCTCGCCCCTTCTGTTCATCCTGATGGGACTGCTGCTTATTGGCGCCCTGGTCGGCAGCCTCTGGCTGCTGGTGAGCTGGGTGCTGGGGTAAGGCAGGCCTTGCTCAGGCGCTCGCCTCGCTCTCGATCAGATCTCCGGGATACCAGCCCTGCTCGGGGGCGATGCCGGGCGGATAGAGCGCCAGCAGCTCGGCCACCTTGTTGCGGGTGCCGCCATTGCGGCTGATGGTGCGCTTGACCAGGATCTCGTCGAGCCTGGCACCGCGATAGAGCTCACGGGTCAGCTCGATGTCGTGGTTGCTGATGAGCACGGGCACCCCCTTCTCGGCAGCCGTATGACGGGCCAGCCGGGCCAGGATCGCCTGATCGTCCAGGGTAAAGCCCCCGGCGGAATAGGTGGTGAAGCTGGCGGTGGTGGAGAGCGGCGCATAGGGGGGATCGCAGTAGATCACCCAGTCCTGCTCCGCCCGCTTGATGGCGTCGGCATAGCTCTCACAGATGAATGTGGCTTTTTGTGCCTTCTCGGCGAAGGCCCACAGCTCCTTTTCTGGGAAGTAGGGCTTCTTGTAGGAACCGAACGGCACGTTGAAGCCGCCCTTCTTGTTGTAGCGGCACAGGCCGTTGAAGCCATGGCGATTCAGGAACAGGAACAGCAGGGAGCGATCGAAACTACCCTGGGTCTGATTGAACTGGGTACGCAACCGGTAGTAAGCCGCCTTGTGGTTGTTGTCGGCCACGAACAGCTTGCGCGCCTCGGCGATGAGCCGATCCGGCTTCTGCTTGAGATGGTTGTAGAGCGCAATCAGATCCGGATTGATGTCATTGAGCACATAGGCGTCATAGTCGGTGTTGAGAAACACGGATCCGGCGCCGACGAAGGGTTCAAGCAACACACGCCCTGCTGGCAACCGCTCGGCAATCTCTTCCACCAGGGAGTATTTTCCCCCGGCCCATTTTAAAAAAGCGCGTGTTTTCTTCATGGAAATCCGGCGTTAAGGAGGCAGCAACCCAAAAAGGGGGACGATTCTACCCCCTTATCCGACCTGCCGCTATGGCTTCAGCTCTTTTTGTACCTGGGCGAACGACTTGGGCCAGGGCTGTCCCTTGAGCAGGGCCGGCGGCAACTGGCGGATTGCCGCCTTCGCCTGCTGGGCGCTGCCGTAATCCCCCTGCAACACCACGAACCAGGGACTGCCGCGAAATTGGGTCTGATAGAGCCAGATCTTGCCGGCCAGACGATGTTCGGCCACGAACTTGTCGACCGCCGGGCGATTGCTCGCCCCCATCAGCTGCACGCTGTAGTGGGTTCTGGCCTTCTTCTGCAAGGTGGCGACCGGCGTCAGGGGGACGCGGGGGGCGGCCACGGCAGGTTCCGTGTGCTTGGTCGAGTCAGACTGGATTGTGCTCGTCTGGCGCTGGGCGGAAGCCGCGTCCTGACGAGGCTGCGTCCCGGCCTGACTCTGGGGATTGGCGGGGGCGGCCTCGCCGGTCAGCTCCTTGACCACCTGGGTCGGCAGAGCGCCGCTGACGCCGGGCTGGGTCATCAGCTTCTCGACCACGTCGTCGGAAATGACCAGACGACGCCCCTCATAGTTGCCGGCATCCGCGGTCACCGTCTCGCTCTGTACCGCCTTGGGCAGGTCCTGGCTCTCGGCCTGCCAGTCGCGCACCAGGGCGGCGTTGTCCTGATCGCCACTCCCGGTGCCGACCGCTGCGCTCTGGGCTGATCCCTCCTGGGTCACGGCCCCTTGCGACCCGTCCCCCGGGATGGGCAGGGGCAGCGGGGCATCGAGGGCTTGGCTCCCCGCCACGTCTTCCTGTTTGTCCCCAAACAACGCGGGCACCAGGTAAGTGAGCGCCAACAAAATGCCGATGACGGCAACAAACCCCAGCACGATCGTCTTGATGGGCAACTTGGGTTGGGGCTTCTTGGGTCTTCTGTCGGTCATGATATCCTCCAGGGCCTGCATGATGGTGGACGGGTGTCCTTTCGCCTGGCTCAGGATCTCCTCTACCTTGCTTTTGGGCAAGAGGCTGGCCGGTATCTTCTGTGCCTTGGCCTTTTCATACAGGAAGATCCGCTGTTCGGGGGCGCTCAGGGGCGCGACCTCCAGCTCCAGGGCAGGCATGGCCCGCCCCTTCAGCCCAGCCCGTCCCCTGCGACACCAGCCGTCATCCCCGCTGAGCAGGATCGCCAGCTGATGGGGTCTGGTCAGGGTGTCGTTGTGGCGGCACAGGGCCCACAGCTCGCCAAGCAGCTCGGCGGGCAGGTCACTGGCCCGCTCGATGAGCAGCAGCAGGGTGGCGGGTTTGCCCTCCAGCATGCGAAAGAAGCTGTCGGCCAGGGCATCCTGAGGATTGAACAAGGGCCTGTCGACCACCTGCTCGAGCAGTAACTGGCGCACCTCGGCCATCTTCATGTCGGGGCGGCCGATGAGGCTCACCACTGTCACCTTCTCTGGCAGGCGGCCGAGCAAGGATTCGCAGAGGGTGGCGCGGCCGCTGCCGGCCGGACCGGAAAGAAAAATGAAAGGGTGATTGAATTCAATCAGATGCAGCAGCCGTTCGACCAGCTGCCGCTGGGAGGGAAACTGGAGTAACTTACTCACATTCGGACTCGATCACCGACTGCAGTTGGGCATCAGACACATCGGCCACCACTTCGGCATGGCCGATCCCCACCGGCAATACCAGGCGAAGCTTGCCCGCCAGCACCTTCTTGTCCCGGCGCATGTGGCGCAGGTAAGCATCGAACCCCATGCCGACAGGGCCCTTCACCGGCAGCCCGGCGGCCAGCAGCAGGGCGCGGATCCGCTCCTCTTGCTCGCCATCGAGCTGGCCACGCAAGCGGGCCGTGGCGGCCGCCTGCATCATGCCTGCGGCAACCGCTTCACCGTGCAGCCAGTTGCCGTAGCCCTGTTCCGCCTCGATGGCGTGACCGAAGGTGTGACCCAAATTGAGCAGCGCCCGTACGCCGTGCTCCGTCTCGTCCTCGGCCACCACTTCCGCCTTGATCTCGCAGCAACGCTTGATGGCATAGGCCAGCGCCGCCGGATCCAGCCGTTGCAGCCGGGACATGTTCTGTTCCAGCCAGTGGAAAAAATCCGCATCCCAGATGATGCCGTACTTGATCACCTCGGCCATGCCGGCGGCAAACTCGCGCGCGGGCAGGGTCTGCAGGCACTCGGTGTCGATGACCACCAGCTTGGGCTGGTAGAAGGCGCCTATCATATTCTTGCCGAGGGGATGGTTGACGGCGGTCTTGCCGCCGACGGAGGAGTCGACCTGGGAAAGGAGGGTGGTGGGCACCTGAATGAAGGGGATGCCACGCTGGAAACTGGCGGCCGCGAAGCCCACCACATCCCCTATCACACCCCCACCCAGGGCGATAAGTGTGGTATCGCGTCCATGGTTGGTCTCAAGCAGCGCAGACATGATGCGCTCGAAGGTCGCCAGGGTCTTGTGCGCCTCACCATCCGGCAGGATCAGGTGTTCTACCTGATAATCCGTCAGCAGCTGGCTCACCCGCTCGAGATAGAGGGGCGCCACGACAGTGTTGGTCACTATCATGACCCGCTTGCCCTGGATGGCCTGAGTCAGCGCCTCGGGGCGCTGCAACAGTCCAGCCGCAATTTCTATGGGGTAAGAGCGCTCACCCAGTTCGACCTTCAACCTTTCCATGGACGTCCTCGAGATTACATACCGATCAGCTTGACGATTTGATTGGCGACGACTTTAGCACTCTGATCATCGGTGTGGATAACAAAGTCGGCCACTTCCTCGTACAGGGCGTTGCGCTCTTGCGCCAGACGCTCCAATACCTCGCGGGGCGGCTCTTCGGTTTGCAGCAGCGGACGGCGCTTGTCTCTCTGTGTGCGCGCCAGTTGCTTCTCTATGGTGGTTTCGAGGTAAACGACGATGCCGCGAGCAGAGAGCTTGTTGCGGGTTTCGCGGCTCTTGATTGCTCCGCCGCCCGTTGCCAGCACTATGCCTTGCTGCTCGGACAGATCGCCGATCACCTTCTCCTCGCGGATCCGGAAACCTTCTTCGCCTTCAACATCGAACACCCAGCTGATATCGGCACCACTGCGGCGCTCAATTTCATGATCTGAGTCGAAAAACTCCATATGCAGTTGTTCTGCCAGATGTCTACCTATGGTGCTCTTGCCCGCACCCATGGGACCTATCAGGAAAATATTGCGTTTCTCAGCCATGTCTTTTCGTTAGTAATTACAAACTGTACGACCCCGATGAACTATGGATCGGGGTACCTATGAACCTTATCTTTCGATGGATCAGGAGGGGGATTATCTCAATAGAAATCGGGACTGGCAACCGCAGCCCTTACGCCCCAGCCTCATTGGGGCGTAAGGTTATATGTGTTTTAACCTCACATGTAAAGCATTCAGAAGCTGTCGGTAACTATCCTCGGGGTCACGAAAATCAGCAGTTCCCGCTTCTTGTTCTCGCTGGTGGTCTTGCGAAACAGGGCGCCAAGACCCGGGATGTCCCCCAGCAGCGGCACCTTGCTGACATCGTTCTTGATGGTCTGCTGATAGATGCCGCCCAGCACCAGGGTCTCCCCGTTGTTGACCAGCACCTGGGTGGTGATGGACTGGGCATTGATGGAGACCGCATCCCCGGTACCGGTCGGTACCGTCTCCCCCTTGGTATCCTGGGTCACGGTCAGGTCCAGGATGACCCTGTTGTCCGGAGTGATCTGCGGCGTCACCTTGAGGCTCAGCACCGCCTTCTTGAACGTGACCGAGGTGGCGCCACTGGAGGAGGACTCCACATAGGGGATCTCGGTACCCTGCTCGATCAGTGCCGGCTTCTGGTTCGCCGTGGTGACTCTCGGGCTCGCGATGATCTCCGCCTTGCTCTCTTTTTCCAGTGCAGAGAGCTCGAGATCCAGCAGGGTGCCGTTGGCGAGACGGGCCACCTGGAAGGCCAGGGTACCGGCGGCATTGGTCACCGGCAGATTGACGTTGAGCCTGTCTTCGACACTCCCAGCCACCCCTGTGCCATTGGAACTGTCATTACCCTCTATGGTGCCCGAGGTGCTGTTGCCGTGACCATCGTTCTTGCTGACCCCCCAGCGTACCCCGAGCGCCTCGTCGAAGCCGTCATCTATGGTCACCATCCTCGCCTCTATCACCACCTGCTTGACCGGAATGTCGAGGATGTCCAGCATCCGCTTGATGTTGCTGATGACCTCCGCCGTGTCTTTCACCACCAGCACATTGGTGCGCTCATCCACGCTCACGGCCCCCTTGGCCGAGAGCAGCTTGGTGCTCTCGGAGGAGAGCAGGGCCGCCACTTCCGACGCCTTGGCGTAGTTGATTTGCAGGTAATCTGTGTAGAGGGGGGCGAGATCCGCCACCTGATTGCGGCTCTCCAGCTGCTGCTTCTCGCGGGCGGCGATCTCTTCGGCCGGCGCCACCAGCAATATGTTGTCATCGAGCCGCTTGTCCAGCCCCCGTACCTTGAGGATGATGTCAAGCGCCTGCTCCCAGGGCACCCCATCGAGGCGCAGGGTGATGTTGCCTGAGACCGAATCCGTGGTCACCAGATTGAGGTTGTTGAAGTCCGCGATGAGCTGCAACACGGTGCGCACCGGTATGTCCTGGAAGTTCAGGGAGATGGGCTTGCCCTTGTACTGCCTGGCAGCCGCGCCAACCGGTGCCCGTTTCTTCACCTCTATGATGAAAAGCTTGTCCGCCTGATCGTAGCGATAGTCGAACTGGCCGGTCACCGCCAGTTCGAATCGGGTGTCATTGCCCTGGCGAAACGTCTCTATCTGGGAGACAGGGGTCGCAAAATCCAGCACATTGATGATGTTCAGCAAATCATCCGGGATCCGGGTACCATGAAACTTGGCCACCACCTTCTGCCCGGTACTGCTGACATCGACGGCCGCCGAACTGTTGTCCAGGCGCACCAGAAATTCCCCCTGGCCATCCTTGCCCCGGCGAAAATCGACCCCCTTGACCGTGTTGAAGTAGGCGCCGCCCTGAACGCCATTGCTGGCGGACGAGACCATGGGGATCTTGGCGACGGGGGTCGGCTCAGGCTTGGAGGCCTTGTCGCCGAGGGAGACCAGCAGCTTGTTGCCCTGCTGACGCACCTGATAGGGCATCAGTCTGTCCAGGGCGATCCGCACCTCCAGCCCGGTCCCCTTGCCATCGACCTTGATGCTGTCGACCCCCTGCTGCTGGATGGGCAGCGGGTTGACCTTGAGTGCCCCTACCGCCCCCGGGATGCTGAGCATCAGCTGGTTCGGTTGATAATCCAGGCGATCGGTAAACCCGGAGACGGGTTCGCTGAAGCCGAGCTCCAACAGGAGTTCACCGGCCAACAGGGGGTTGACCTTGACCTCCTGCAGGGTCGGAATAGCCCATGCCAGCTGCAAGCCAGCGCCCAGTAACAGCGCAGCCACCCTGAAAAGTATCGCCATTGTTGTTCTCATCGACGCTCGTCCCTGATTATCGTTTTACTTCAAGAAGATGGGTCATTACCGGCCGCGAACCTCATGCTCATCCCTGATTATCTTTTTGCCTCGAGACCTGCCATCACCAACTGGGTCTCTCGCGTCACCCAACACCCCTTGCCGTCGGGTATCGTCTCCAGCAGATCGACCGCCGTCTTGCTGATCCGGATGATCCTGCCCTGATCCAGTCCCATGTAATGATTCAGTCCCATGCGCATCGACTGGCCATCGGGCGTGCGGATCAGCGCCCACAACTGCCCCTGACGGCCCATGGTGCCCTGCATGGCCAGGCTCGCCAGCGAATAGTTTTCTAGTACCTCCTTGGGTCTGTCGGCAACGATCTGGGCACAATCGGCCTTGGGCTTTTGCTCCACCCCGGCGCGACTTTCCGGCTGGGGTGCGATGAATGGGCTTCGTTTGTCACTCGAATCATAGCCCATGGGGGAGAAGGGCGTGATGGTGGGCAGCGGCTCTATGGCCACTGGCGGCCTGGCCCTGACCTCACTGAGGTAGCCATCCAGGTTTTCCTGGTTGTTGCAGGCGGTCAGCACGAGGGCGAGACCGCATCCGATGAAGGGTCTCATTTCTGTTGCCCTCCGGCATTGTCATTGTACTTGTAGGTCTTGGCCAGCATGGACATGGCGATGATGTCGTTGCCTGCCCCCTGGCTCAGGGTGAAGGAGTCGAGGATGACGATGCGCGGCAGGGCCGCCATGGCGGCGGTGAACTTGCCAATCTCATGGTAGCTGCCGGCCACCTCGATGCGCATCGGCAGCTCGGTAGAAAACTCATGGGGCGTCTCGGGCTCCCAATGGATGCGCTTGAGGGTCAGGCCGTTGTCGGTCGCGATGAAGCTGATGTCATCGAGCAGGCCGGCGACTTCATGGGTATTGGGCAACTGCTTGAGCTGGGTATCGACCAGTTGCTCCAGTTCGGTAAGCTGGGTCTTGTAGGCGGGCAAATTGGCCGCCAGCATGGCCTTGCTCTCGAACTGCGCCTTGAGCTCCCCCTCCTTGTTGCGCTCCTGGGTCAGGGCGGTCGTGGAGTCCGCGATCACATAGTAATAGATGGCGCCAGCGAGCAGGGCACAACCGAACAGGATCAGCACCACCTTGGCCGCCTTGGGCCAGTCCCCTATGTTGTTCAGGTCCAGATCGTTGAATTGCTGCAGATTCATGACTTGTTGCCTCCCGCCCCATCTACCGGCGACTCTGTGACCTGAAACATCATGGAGAACTGGCTGAGAGCAACGGGAGCCACATCCGAGGCGAAGATGGTGCTCAGTCGCGATGATCCCAGCCAACCGGCCCCATCGATGCGCCGCATCATGCTGGCCACCCGGCCGTAGGCTTCCGCCTTGCCGTTTACATCGATGACATCATGCTTCAGTGCCAGTGTGTTGAGATAGACCCCATTGGGAACCAATAATGGCAACTGGTTGAACAGGCGCACCGGCAAGTTGCGTCTCTGCTGCAGCCGCTCGATGAGCTGCATCCGGTCGAGCAGGCCCTGGCGCTTCTCCTTGATGAGACGGATCTCGCCCAGCTGGGCATCCAGGGTGACCATCTCCCGCACCAGGCGCTGATTCACCTCCCGCTGGCTGGCTGTCTGCTGGTTGATGAACCAGTCCACCGCAAACCCCAGGGAGGCCGTCACCGCGAGACAAACCCCGAACAGCACCCCGAATTGCGCCTTCTCGCGCTTCTGCCTGGCTTCACGCCAAGGCAGCAAATTTATATTTGACATGGGGTGAAGCTCCGCAAGGCCAGACCAAACGCCGTCATGTACTTCGCGCCATGACCACGGCTCTCATCACCGCCACGGCCAAACAGGGCAAAGGGATCCGGGTGCAATACCTCCAGGGAGAGCTCCTGGTGCAGCGCCTCGGTCAGGCCGGCCACCAGGCTGCCCCCTCCGGTCAACACCAGCTTGGCCAGCTCCCGCTGTCCCGACGAGCTGGCAAACAACTGAATGTTGCGGCGCACCTGTTGCAGCAGATTCTGCAAATAGGGTTGCAGCACCTCCATTTCATGGTCGGCGGGCAACTGCTGCCGGACCTTGGCGAGCTCGGCTTCTTCCAGGGGAAGGTTATAAAAGGAGGAGATGGCCTGGCTGTACTGATCGCCACCAAAGTTTTGCAGTCGAAAATAGGTCACCTCGCCTTTTTGCAGGGAGGCGAAGGTCATGGCACTGGCCCCTATGTCGATGACCGCCACCGGTTTGTCCAGGCTGGCGAGATCGGGCTGGCAGGCCAGCACGGCGCGCACCAGGGCATGGGCCCCCACATCCACCACCCGGGTAGTCAGCTCGGCTTCGGCCAGGGCACTGACCCGGCCATTGACGCTCTCGGTGCGAGCGGCGCTGAGCAATACCCGCTGGCGATCCGTTTCCGATGCGCCGGCCAGCACCTCGAAGTCCATGCTGACTTCATCCAGGGGATAGGAGATGAGTTGCTCCGCCTGCAACTGCACCTGGGCCTCCAGCTCTCCCTCGCTGAGGTGGCCATCCACCAGGATCACCTTGGTGATCACATTGGAACCCGTGACGGCGGTGGCGACCTGCTGGTTGCTGCCGATGAGTTGACGCTTGAGGGTCTTGATGGATTGACTGACCCGCTCGATATCCTGCACCTGATAGTCGATCAATGCCCCCTTGGGCATGGCGACGTCGGCAACGGATTCGAGTCTGGGCTTGGCCGCAGAGCCGTTGAGGGTGACCGCCTTGATGGACTGGCTGCCAAAATCCACTCCTATCAAGGGGACCAGAGTTCCTTTCTTGAATAGCCCAACCATATACACATCCATGCGTTGCTGGTTTTGGCATTGATTGTAGAACAGCTAACGCCAGATGGCGGGTCGCGTGCAGTTAGAATGGTTGAATTATCAGTGCCATAACACATCCTTCCCAGATAGCGACTATCATGGTCATCCTGGCCCGGCTTGGTGAAAAGAGCCCGGGATGCTAATCTGGGCGCTCTTTGCCCAGCCATTCCCCCACCGGAAAATATCGAATTTTCGTCGGCAGTGGGGGTATACTCTGCGCCCTTTGGTTAATTTTAAGACGATTGGTAGTTCTTCCATGCTGAAATGGCTCGTACGCCTGTTTATTGTGATGATGCTGGGTGCCGTGCTGGGTGTCGCCAGCCTCATTGGCATCTATTTCTACATCAAGCCCCAGTTGCCGGATGTCTCGGCCCTGCGCGACGTCAAACTGGCCACCCCCATGAAGGTGTACAGCCGCGACGGCGAATTGATCGCCCAGTTTGGCGAAATCCGTCGCATTCCGCTGCAGTTGAGCGAGATCCCCCAGCCCATGATCGATGCGGTGCTGGCCACCGAAGACGCCCGTTTCTACGAGCATCCCGGCATAGACCCCATCGGGATCCTGCGGGCCGCCACCGTCTGGGCCGTCTCTGGCCGTCCCCAGCAAGGGGCCAGTACCATCACCCAGCAGGTGGCGCGCAACTTCTTCCTGACCAATGAGAAGACCATAGTGCGCAAGGTGAAGGAGGTTTTCCTCGCCTGGCGTATCGAACAGAACCTCACCAAAGACGAAATTTTGGCGCTCTATCTCAACAAGATCCCCCTGGGCTATCGCTCATTCGGGGTCGGCGCCGCCGCCCAGGTCTACTTCGGCAAGGAGGTGAGCGAGCTCACCCTGGACGAGATCGCCATCATTGCGGGCCTGCCCAAGGCCCCTTCCATGCTCAACCCCATTCGCTCCCCCGAGCGCGCCTTCGCCCGCCGCAACGTGGTGCTGGGCCGCATGCTCGATACCGGCAAGATCACCCAGGCCCAGTATGACGAAGCCAGCAAGATGCCCATCAAGGCTCGCTACCATGGCGCCGAGACCACACTGCACGCCCCCTATCTGGCCGAGATGGTACGCCAGAAGATGGTGGATCAGTTCGGCGAAGATGCCTACACCATGGGGCTGCATGTCTACACCACAGTCACCGCCAACCGCCAGCGCGCCGCCAAGGAGGCCCTGCTGGAAGGCATCATCGCCTACGACACCCGTCACGGCTACCGTGGCCCGAGCGCCCAGCTCTGGAAGGAGGGGGAGCCCCAGTGGGACTACAACCAGATAGTCGCACACCTCAACAAGGAGCCTGCCTACTCGCCCCTGATCCCCGCCGTGGTGACCAATCTGGGGGACAAGAGTGCCAGCCTGGTGCTCAAGAACGGCAAACAGGCCGAGCTGAACTGGGATGGCATCAAGTGGGCTCGCGCCTTCATCACGGACTCCCGCCAAGGCAATGCCCCCAAGAGCGCCAGGGATGTGCTGAAAGTGGGTGCCCAGATCTGGGTGCGCGAGCAGGGTGAGGCCCTGATCCTGGCCCAGATCCCGGACGTCAACGCGGCCCTGGTCGCCATGAACCCGGCCGATGGTGCCATCGAGGGCCTGGTGGGCGGCTTCAGCTTCGAGTTGTCCAAGTTCAACCGGGTCGACCAGGCGCGTCGCCAGATCGGCTCCAACATCAAGCCCTTCCTCTACGCCACCGCCCTGGAGCAGGGCTATACCCTGGCGTCCATCATCAACGATGCACCGATCAACCAGTGGGACCCGGCCAAGGGCCCTATGTGGCAGCCGAAGAACTCCCCGGCCGTCTATGATGGCCCGACCCCCCTGCGCATCGGTCTGGCCAAGTCCAAGAACGTGATGTCGGTGCGACTGATGCGGGCCATCGGGCTGGATACCTATATCGACGGCCTGACCCGGTTCGGTTTCCCCCGCGAACACATACAGCGCCATGAATCCCTTGCGCTCGGGGCTGCCGAGTTCACCCCGCTGGAGGTGGTGCGCGGCTTCGCCATGCTCGCCAATGGCGGCTATCAGGTGACCCCCTATTTCATCACAGAGGTGAAAGACAGCTTCGACAAGACGCTGTTCTCCGCCAACCCGGCCGCCGCCTGCCGTGGTTGCGGCACCCTGGCCGCCGCCGACATGAACGCCCCCGATGCCTACCTCAACGTGCCCGGTGACTGGCGCGCCCAGTGCGCCATCGACCCCGTGGTGCCCAACAATCTGGCGCCCCAGACCATCAGCGCCCAGAGCGCCTTCCTCATCACGGACACCCTGACCACCGCCATCTGGGGCGGCCGGGGCTGGATGGGCACCGGCTGGCGAGCGGCCCGCGACCTCAAGCGCCGCGACATCTCCGGCAAGACAGGGACCACCAACGAATCCCGGGATGCCTGGTTCTCCGGCTATACCCCGAATCTGGTGGCGACCGCCTGGATCGGGTTTGACAATCATCAGCGGGCCCTGGGCCGGGCCGCCTACAACCCGAACATGGGCCGCGATCAGACCGCGGGAGGCGAGTTTGGCGGCAACGCGGCGCAGCCCATCTGGATCGACTTCATGAAGGTGGCCCTCGACAAGGTGCCCGAGCAGCCGATGCCGGTGCCCGAAGGCATCATCAAGCTGCCGATCGATGGCGAGACCGGGCTGCTCTCCCACAGCGGCGCCACCACCACTGAGTATTTCAAGGAAGGGACGGAGCCGACCCGCTATGCGACCCCGAGCTCGGACGGCAATCGCGTCTATGGCGACGGCTACTATGGCGAGGGCCCCGTCTCCACCGACGATCTGTTCTGATCCGAAGCGGCTCCCTCGAGGAGCCCATGAAAAAAACCGGCGCACTGGCGCCGGTTTTTTTTGCATCAGATCCCTGGGTTCAAGACGCCAGATGTGCCTTCATCAGGGTGCGGATGCGGGCCGCCAGCTCATTGAAGCAGGGGCGACGCACCGAATAGTGGCGATAGAGCAGCGAGATGGCCCGTCCCGGCACGGGATCGACCACGGGCCGATAGCTGACCCCGCCCTCGTCACGCTGGGCAGGCACCGCCAGCCGGGGGATCAGGGTCATGCCGCTGCCCGCCGCCACCATGTTGCGCAGCGTCTCCAGGCTGGTGCCCTTGAAGCGCACGTCCTCCCCCACGCCGGCGGCGAAACAGAAGCCCATGGCCTGATCCCGCAGGCAGTGACCGTCTTGCAGCATCAGCAGTTTCTTGCCCTTGAGATTGCCAAGCGGCACCGCCTTGGCCTGGGCCTCCGGGTGCTGCCTGGGCACAGCCAACCACATGGGCTCCTCATAGAGCGGCAGAGAGCCAAAGCCGTCCATGCCGTCCAGTTCAGCCAGGATCACGCAGTCCAGCTCCCCCTCCTCCAGCCGCTTCATCAGCAGCTGGGTCTGCTCTTCGTAGAGGTAGAACTCCAGTTTCGGAAAGTGTTCGCGCAGATCCTGGATGATGTGGGGCAACAGATAGGGGCCGACCGTGGGGATGAGGCCGATGTGGATCTCTCCCGACATGGGCTCGGCGAAGTGCTGACCTATGCTCTTGAGCTCGCGCACCTCCCGCAGCACCTTGCGGGCCTGCTCGGCCATGGCGTCACCGGCGGGGGTGAACAGCACCTTGCGGGAGGTGCGTTCGATCAGGATCACCCCCAGTTCGTCCTCCAGCTTGCGCAGCTGACCGCTCAGGGTCGGCTGGCTGACGAAGCAACGCTCCGCCGCCTTGCGAAAATGCTTCTCCTCTTCCAGCGCCACCAGGTATTCGAGATCGCGAAGGTTCATATATCCCCACTGCTTGCCGATAAAATCGGCCCCTAGCATGCCCAATAAGTGCTTGAGGAACAAGGCGATCGACGCCAGAGCCCGCCTGCCATCGCCTCCCTTGGGCGCCCCCGCAGGCCATCAGTCCTGCTGCAGACGGGCCAGGAAGGCGGCGGGATCCCCCAGATAGGCACCGACCGCTATGGGCTGCAACTCGTCCCCCCACGCCAGCCCCAGGGTCGGATAACCCTGGCCTCCGAGGCGGCGCAACCAGGTCTGGCTCTCCCTCAGGGCGGGCTCCAGCGCCTGCTGTTCATAGGCGTGGCGAAAGGCCCCCTCCTCCAGCCCCAGCTCGGTCGCCAACCGGGTCAGTGTGGCGAGATCCCCGACCCAGACACCGTCCCGATAGTGGGCGCTTTGGATCCGTTGCAGCAGGGCCAGCTCGTCCGCCCCCAGGGCGCCGGCCGCCAGGATGGCACGAATGGGGGGCGCCGAATCGAGCATGAGCGCCTCGTTGAGCAGCAAGCGGTTGAAGTAGGCCTCACCGAAGGGTTGGCCCGTCATCGCCTGGATCCGTGCGTCGTGGGGTTTGACGTAGTCCCGCAGCGCCGGTCCCATCCGTTGTCGCCGCTCCCCAAGCCAGAGTCCGCCCGGATGAAGCCGGATGCTCACCGTCGCCAGGGTGGCCGCAGCGGCCAGCAGGGGCGCCGAGCCATAGCACCAGCCACAGAGGGGGTCGTACACATAATGCAGTGTCTTGTGAGGTATCGACATGTTGTTCGTCTCTTTGTTCAATGACAAAAAAACCGGGCCCGGGCCCGGTAAAAAAACACAGGGAAGCAGGCGTTGGCCTTACCAGCTCATTTCGCCGGTATTGACCTTGGCGCCGATGGCCAGGCCATCATCGAGCGGCAGGGAGGGGTAAGCCTGCTTCAACCCTTCGATCAGCGCAGCTGAACCCTTGCTACTGGCCAGCTCCTGCTCGAAACGCTGCACATAGTCACGGGTAAAGGTGACGGCATCCACGCCCTTGGGCTCGTCCCCCAGGAAGTGGCCGGGCACGACGCGCTCGGGTTTCAGGGCCAGCAGTTCGTTGAGGGTCTTGACCCAGTGGGCGCGGGCTTCCCTGGTCTGGCTGTCGGCCATCCATACGTGTACGCCGCTGTAGACAGGCACGCCACCGAACGCGGTCTTGATGGACGGCGCCCACAGGTAGGCGGTCGGAGTATTCATCTCCTTGACCTCGATCGTCTCCCCTTCCAGGGTCAGATGGCTCGCCGTCATCACCTGGGGAAGGGTCAGGCTCTTGGGCGCATTTTCACCCAGGATCGGACCCCAGTACGCCAGCTTGGCATCCTTGGTCTTGTTGATATGGTCGACCACGTGCTGATCGGCCAGCACCTTGACGTTCGGGAAGGCCGCCATGATGGGCTCCAGACCGAAATAGAAGTCGGGGTCGCCACCACTGATGTAGACGGTGGTCAGCTGCTTGCCGCTCTGCTTGATCATCTCCACCAGCGCCTGGCCACTCTTCACGTCAAACTGGGCATCGATCAGGATGGCTTCCTTGTCACCGGCCACCAGGGAGGAGGAGACGGGGAAGATGGCATGCTCACCGGGGTTGTAGACGGTGACGCTGAGTGGCGCCGCCATGGCGGCGCCACTCAGCAGGGTGGTCGCCAGGGTCAGATTGCGGATCAGGGTGCGGTTCATTCGGTATTCCTCAACAGGTTAGCGGGGGTTCATCAGATGGACACAGTGTATTGGATCACTTAAGTTACAAATACCGCATGAAAAGCGCATCACTGTTGCACATATCGAGCATATAGAGGTTTGAAGATGGATCGACTCACCGCGTTGCGGGTCTTCGTCAGCGTCGTAGAACAGGGCAGCCTGAGCGGCGCCGGGGAGAGGCTGGAGATGTCCCGGGCCATGGTCTCCCGCTACCTGGCCGAGCTGGAGCGCTGGATGGGGGCCCGCCTGCTCCACAGGACTACCCGTCGCCTCAGCCTGACCGGGCCGGGGGAAGAGGCGCTGAACCGGGCCAGGGCCATGCTGGCACTGGGGGAGGAGATGGAGCAGATCGCCATCCGGGGCGACGAGACGCCCAAGGGCCAGCTGCGCATCACCAGCAGCTACTCCCTCTCGGATGCCCTGCTGGTGGGGGCGGCCAACGAGTATCTGGCACTCTACCCCGACACCGCCATCGACATACTGCTGCTGGACAGAACCGTCAACCTGGTGGAGGAGCGCATCGATCTGGCCCTGCGCATCACCAACGATCTGGACCCCAACCTGGTGGCCCGCCGCCTCGGCACCTGCCACTCCGTGGTCTGCGCCAGCCCGGCCTATCTGGCCAGGCACCCGACCCCGCAGCGCGTTCAGGATCTCGCCCTGCACAACTGCCTCACCTACACCTATTTCGGCAAGAGCCTGTGGGAGTTTCAGGGGCCAGGCGGCCCCCAGTCGGTGCCGGTCAGCGGCAACCTCAGCGCCAACATCTCCAACCTGCTGCTGAATGCCACTCTGGCGGGCGCCGGCATCAGCCTGCAACCCCGCTACTCGGTGGTGCAGCACCTGGCACGCGGGGAGCTGGTGGCCCTGTTGCCTGAGTGGCAGCCCAAGCGGCTCGGGGTCTACGGTGTCTATGGCACCCGCAAGCAGATGTCTCCCCTGCTGCGCAGCTTCCTCGACTTTCTGGTGGCCCGGATGGCCGAGGACTCGCTCTGGCAATAAAAAAGGGGCCGAACGGCCCCTTGTCTATCGCGGGATCAGGCTTCGAAGCCCGTCATGGGGAGTGGCTCCTCTTCCCCGGGTGCGAGGAAAATATCCTGATAGGCCATGTAGATGGAGTAGTTGAGGGCGGGCAGCACCACCAGCAGGCCGATCAGCATCAACAGGGTGCCAAGCAGCAACATGGCGCACCCCAGCAGGCCCCACCAGAGGAAGGGCCACATGTTGCGCAGGCACCCCTGAAAACTCAGCCTGACGGCCTGCCAGACGCTGACATCGTGAAAATAGATCAGCGCCGGGGCGAAGGTCACCGCCATCAGCACGGGTACCAGCAGGGCCATCCCCACCAGCAGGCAGAGCAGCACGCCCCTGGCCTGCTCCACCGTCAGGGTGAGCTGCTCCGGATCCTGGCTGAATATATCCTCCAGCCCCCACAGGGAGAGCAGCCCCAGACAGAGCATGACCACCAGGGTGAAGAGTCCCAGGGTGAGCAGGCCACCCATCACCAGTGGCGTCAAACGGTGACGAAAACCGGCGAAGAGATCGGAAAAGGTCAACCGCCCCTGCTCGTCACCGCCCTTGGCCACCACCATCCAGCCCGCCATCCACACCATGTAGAGCAGCTGGGAGATGAAACCACCGGCCGGCAACTGCTCAATCAGCAGGCCGATGCCGAGCCAGAGCAGCAACATGGCGACACTCGGCCCCATGCCCTTGTTGAAGATGTCGAATCCGCTGCGGATCCACAACCAGCCACGACCCAGGGGGTGGCGCTGGGGCTCGACGCGCAAGGCGCGGTTACTGTTCATCATTAAGCCTCGGTTCGGTTGTCGGGGAGGAGGGCGCTCAGGGCACTGTCACCGTCACCATGATGGTGGCGGTATAGGATCCGGTTCGCACCGGCTGACCCGGCAGCCTGGTCGGGTACACCCTCACCCTGTAATCTGTCTTGTGGGTAATGTGCGAATAGGGTACCGCGATGCCGGTATCCAATGGAATAGGTGTGTCCCCATCCTGCTCGAGCAGTCCTATGCCCACCCCCGCCAGAGAGGTGGTGATGAAGTTGCCCTGGCTGGCGAGGGCGCCGCCGAAACGGTAATCGAGGGGAGTGACATAGTCGCTCGGCACCTGACTGCAAGTCACGCTCACGTTGACGCTGCGCGGAGCATAGCCCTGGGGCACGCCTCCCTCGACGAAGGCGCTCTGGGCCACGGCACCGAGATCTAGGGGAATGCTGCTGCCCGCCGGGAACTGGCAACTCGGGGTCGAGGTGACGCTGATGTTCATGGCCAGCCGGCTGAACTCGTTGCCGACTCCGGTATCCGGTGCATTGACCCGGCGCACGAACAGGCTGGCGACCGTGCCGCTGAAGGTCTGGGTGCCCGTGATCCCCTTGAGCAGCTTGAGGGTGTAGCTGCCGCCATTGACATGAATGCCGCCGAGCGCCAGGTCGAGCAGATTGCCGACACAGAGCAGCAGCACGCCTGACGTGGTCGCATTGAAGGGCACGGTACGATCGCTCCCCCCCACATTGAATGCCACCCTGAGCCCGAAGTAGTCATTGAGCTTGATCAGGGTGCCCATCGGATCGGCCAGGGTGGGCAGCGTGGTGGTTCCCTGATAATGGGTGGTCTGCAGCAGGCCCAGATTGATGCCGGTGCAGTTGCAATTGGCCGAGCTGGTGGTGGCAAACGTGCCGCCGGTCTCCTCCCCTGGCTGGTAGAGCGCCGACGGGCTGGTCAGGGGCACGGTCGCCATGAAGGCACTGGTGCACTGGCCGTTGACGGCATGGGCCCCCGGCAGGTAGCAGAGCGTCACCAGCAGGATGAGTACAGCGCCAAGCCCCCTCATGCCCGACCCCTTGCGATCTTCCCCCATCATCCCCCTCCCAGCCCAAAACCCTGTTCATGGTAATTGCCATCGTCATCGATCCATCGCAACCGGCCATGACTGACCCCTTTGAGCCCCGCCATGGGCAGCCTCAGCTCCCCCAGGGGCGGGATCAACGCCGCCTCGCGCCAGGCCTGCGGCCCCTGCCCTCCTTCCAGCAGCACCTCGCTCACGCTGATGTGAAAAGGGCTGTCATTGCGCACCCTCAGTCCCTGCCCAGGCTCCAGCCGCCACACCAGGTGAGCCACCGCCTGACGAGGGGATCCCGCCAGGCCGGCGGGGCGATAGAACAGCTTGATTCGGGTGCGATAGGCGATCTGCACCCTGGCCCCCGTCGCTCTCGCCCTGGGGGGCAATCCCAGCACGTTGAGCCAGAATAGGGATTCCCGATCCCGGGCCAGGGCGCGATTCGCCACCCTGTAGATGCGCAGCGCCTGCCCCTTGCCCGCCCCCAGTCGCATCACGGGCGGCGTCACCAGGAAGGGGGCCTGGCTTCTGTCTGGCCCCAGGTTCGCATTTCCCTCATCGACCCAGGCCTGCAACAGACTGGGAGCCCCATCGTCGTTGCGCACCATGAGGCTGGTCTCGGTCGAATCTGCCTGGTAGATGAGGCGGGTCGCCAGCAGGTTGATGGCCCCCTGCACCTCGCCCTGAACCAGCAGGATCCCGCACAGCAGCCCATATCGAATCCTATTTGTCATTCTCCCTCCCCGGCCAGCCTGACCCGCGCGGCAGGGCGCCCTGCTCTCCCCCATTACTGCGCCTCCTCCCGCAGGCAGCGAGCCGCCACCTGCTGATAGGGAATGGCGGGATCCACCTCGGGTTGCCGATAGTCGAGGCGGCAGCGTTGATGGCTGCCCTTGCCCCACTCCACATGGAGCGGCCCCGATTCACCCCGCACGAAGATGAGGCCGCCCTGGCCCACCACGGCCACGGAGCGGCCACCGGCATCCACCACATCGGCGCCAAAGGGCAACGGCTCCTGGCTCGCCAGGCTGGCCTGCAGCAGCAGGGGCTGGCCAATCCGGGTCTCGTAATCGAGCTTGACGATGGCACCGCGCCTGGGCGCCACCAGCTGAGCGCTGCCGTCTATCTCCACGTCCACCGGCAGGCCGCTCGGATCCAGGCTGATGATGTTGTTGCGATAGGGATTGAGTCCGGCCACGACGGCGTAGCCATCTCCATCCACCTCGCTGCCGATCCCCTGGCTTATCCTGGCCCCCTGGGCCCCCCTGGCCTCCACCAGCGCCATTGTTTCCCCCTGGCTCTGGCCGAGGGCCCAGCCCTCCTCGTGGATCAGCAGAGTCCCCTTGGCTGAGGCCACGTACTGGGCGTAATTCTCCCCCTGGCTGGTGCTGACGCCGAGCTGGGTCTTGGCCCCCTGATACTGCAGGTTGCCGCCATAGCCATAATGGCTGCCGCCATGGCTGGCATAGAGGCCGTAATAGAGGCGGCCATCGCGGGCTCCGCCATTGAGATCCGCCCGGATCAGATGGCCCTGCCCCTCCTGGTAGGAAAAGGTGCTGCCGAGGCGAGGGCTGCCCAGGCTCTCCCCTATGGGGATGCTGAGACTCAGCACATACTGGTTCCCGCCGTCATCGTCGAGGGAGTGACTGGCGGAGAAGGTGAGGCTGCCCCAGGCGAACCCCTTGTTGTAGCCAAGCTGGAAGCTGCTGCTGTTCCCCTCTCCCCCCCAGTAGTTGCGGGTGATGCCGCTCAGATAGAGATCCCCCAGTTCCCCCACGGGTTGGCTGATATTGAGCTGGAAGCGGTTGCGCTCCCGCTGCACCAGGCTGGGGTTATCCCCCTGCAGCACCGCCATGTCGTTCAGATCCAGATACCCCTCGCTCGAGAAACGGTAGGCGGCCAGGGTGACGTAGGTGCGGGTGTAATCCATCTGCTTGCTGTAGGCCAGGCGGTAGCTCTGACCCGACTGCGCCTCGGCAAGGCCCGACTCGGCGGGCAGATCCCGCGCCCAGGAGCCGGTGACATCGAGGGCCAGGGCGCCATAGTCGGAGCCGACCGCCAGACCGCCGAGCAGGGCGCCATAATCCTGAGCCCCGATGAGCCCGCCGTAGAGGGTCAGGGTATTGGAGAGGCCGCGCCGGTAGGTGCCCTGCAGGAAGTTGGGGCCCTGATCCCCGTTGTCGCCGCGATGGCGGCCCAGGGTCAGGCTGAAGCGGGACGCATCTGCGCGCAGCATCTGCACCACGGAGGAGAATGGCAGGGTGAAGCTGCGGCTGCGGCCATCCGCCTCCGTGATGGTGACATCGAGATCCCCGGCGAAGCTGGTGGCATAGAGGTCATCGATGGCGAAGGCCCCCGGGGCGACCTGGGTCTCATAGATGAGGGCATCCCCCTGACGTATGGTGACCCTGGCATTGGTGTCGGCGCTGCCGCGCACCACGGGGGCGAAGCCCCGTTCGAAATCCGGCAGCATGGCATCATCGCTGGCGAGCTGGATGCCGGTGAAGGGGACGCTGTCAAAGCTGTCTCCCGGGGTGAAATACTCCCCCAGGGTGAGCTGGGCCCGCATTGCCGTGACATCCCGCTGGACATAGCTGTTGAGCGCCCGATAGTCCCCATGGCCCTCGAACGATCCGTTGTGGCGCAGGCGCCAGCCCCCCAGGTTGAGCCCGCCATTGAGGTTGACGTTGCCGCTGAGGTGCTCGGAGGTACCACGCTGGTCGCTGTAATAGAGGTTGGCGTTATACCCGATGAAGGCGGCGTTGATCCCCTCAACCCACTGATCCGGCCCCACATGGTTGCGGCGTACCCGTCCGACATAGGCCTGGGGCAGGCTGAGTGATCCGGTCAGGCTGGGCAAGTCCATGGTGAAGCTGGCCTCGGGCACCAGGGCTGCCACCTCGATGCAGTCGCTCTTGAGCAGTCTCTTCACCGTCCGCTGACGGGGGAGACGCTCGACCAGCAGGCCCCACTGCTCGACCTGGCTGGCCTTGAAACAGAAACGGGGGGCATCTGGGGTCTCCCCCGCCCGTATCTCCAGGCGCTGGCTCAGCTTCTCCTTGCCATTGATGATGATGTCGAGCTGATAGAGCCCGGGGGGCACGAAGTCGGGGCGGGAGAAACGGGTCAAGTCTATCTCCATGCCGAGGCTGCCCAGCAGCTGGCTGTCAAACTCCACCTCGGCGGCGGGCGCCGCAGCCGGTTCGGCGGCCATGGTCCCCTGGCCGATGAGCAGCAGAAGCGGGAACCACCCGGGATGAGCGCCCCGCCACAGCGTGCGGATGCCGGGAAGCGCAAAGGTGAGGGGGCGCATGGCAGCAAGCTCACGGACTGTCAGGGCTCACCTCCTTCCTGAGACGAACAAGGGCCGGATACGGGCCTGAAAACGCCGATCCCTTACGCGTCAGTTGAACGAAAACCGGCCCATCTCCCGGGCACCGTAGTCATTGAGCCAGTAGAAGGTCACCGCCTTGGCCTTCACGGCACCCCGCAACTGTTCCAGCGGAAAATCGAAGCTGCCCCCCGGCGCCACCATGCCGCCGCTGCGGTTGCTGAACGTCCTGGCCTGGGCTGTCTGCAACTGGAGATTGCTGATGCTGACGTGAAAACGGCCCGGATTGCTGGCCCGCAGCACATAGCCCTCGGCCCGCGGCACCAGCTGCCAGCGCAAGCCATTGGCCGACTGCTGGATATCACCGGGCAACCCCTGAGGACGGTAGAACAGCTTGATCCGGGAGCGAAAGGCGAGCTGCACCAGGTTCTGACCCGCCATGGCCGCCTTGGCACTGGGGGGCACCTCCAGCACATTGAGCCAGAGCACGGACTCCTTGTCCCTCGGCAGGCCCTGCCCCACGTAGGCGACGCGAAGGGATTGGCCCCGCTGCGCCTCGATGCGGGTGATGGGAGGGGTGATGAGAAAGGGCAGCTTGTCGGCCCCAGGCCGGATCCGGCGATCGCCGGCATCCATCCAGACCTGCACCAGCGCCGGCGCCATGCCCTTGTTGGTCAGCTCCAGCGTCACCTCACGGGCCGTGGCGGGGTAGATGACCCGGGTGCCGGATATCTGGACCTGAGCCCAGGCCAGCATGGGGAGCAGGGCCAGGGTGCACATCAGCAGACGACCACACCACCTGACGCCCAGGGTCTGACTCGCCAGCGGGATCATGGGAAGTCACTCAGTGATAGTCGAGGGAGTAGATGAGATCCGCCGACACCAGACCGGCTCCCACAGTCCCGGTGGCGATGTAGCGGGCGCTGTAATAGAGAGTGGCATCACCGGTGGCGCTGAAGTCGACCAGCACATCATTGCCCGTGTTGTCCCTCAGATCGATGGCCGTGCTGTTGGCCGACAGGATCTGCACCTCGACATTGGCTGCTGGGTTCTTGCCGCCGGATGCCACCGCCTTGTTGCTCAGGTTCCCGGTACTCTGCTCCACCCCTATGTTCTCGAAGTAGGCGCGCACCGAACCCGTGGTGGGGCAGCTGGTGAGATCCAGTTTGAAGCCCGTGGTGCCGGCGGTCTGTCCGAGACCGGAGAGGGCATTGGTGCTGACGGTGGGCAGGGTCACGAACGCCGACGAGTTGCCACCGTTGACCGAGATGTCACAGGTGCCAGCGGTGACTTCGCCCGTGATGGTGATGGTGCCGTTGAACGCCAGGGCGGCGCCCGACATCAGCAGACCGCTTGCGATGCCAATCGTTACTAGGGGGGTCATTTTCATCACAGCCTCCAGCAAAGCCGTTGGAGTAGAGGCGCCTGGTGTGCGGTGGCTGAACCGCGGCTCACCCGGTACAGGGTCATTTAGCGCCCGAACATTACTGACATATAAGTAAATAGCACACAGCCATGAAACCCGCTTGCGTCGCCTGAAAATGACGCAAGCCGCCATGGCGACTCCTCCGGGTCTGCCCTGCCGACGACCTGCGCCAGACAGCCGGATGACAATGTGGCATCATCGCCCCCTCAATGACCCATGCCGGAGCCCCCATGCGCCTCTTGTTCTCTGTGTGCCTGCTGCTGTGCAGCGCCAGCCTCCATGCCGAAACCGGCTTCATCAGCCGCCTGCTCAACCAGCCGGTTCCCGGCGGCGTCGCCGTCATTCCCCTCGACGAGGGGAGTCAATCCCCCGCCCCCCGCTATCAAGACAAGCCGGTGCTGGTGGTCAAGGAGGAGGGGAGACAGTGGGTCGCCATCGTCGGCATTCCGCTCAAGAGCAAACTTGGGGAACACCGGCTCGTCCTGGCCGATGGCCGCACCCTCACCTTCAACGTCGCCGACAGGCACTACCGCGAGCAGCACATCAAGCTCAAGAACAAGCGCCAGGTCAATCCCGATCCGGACGATCTCGCCCGGATCCAGCGCGAGCTGGCGGAGCAGACCCAGGCCTATCAGACCTTCAGCGCCACCCAGCCAAGCAACTTGCTGTTCGACAAGCCGGTGCAGGGCCCGCTCTCCAGCCCGTTCGGCCTGCGCCGCTTCTTCAATGGCGAGGAGCGCAACCCCCACTCCGGCCTCGACTTCGCGGTCGGCGCCGGCACCCCCATCAAGTCCCCCGCCGCCGGCAAGGTGATCCTCGTGGGCAACTACTTCTTCAACGGCAATACGGTATTCGTCGATCACGGCCAGGGGCTCATCAGCATGTTTTGCCACCTGTCGAAGGTCGATGTGACGCCGGGTCAGAGCCTGCCACGCGGCGGCATCGTCGGCCGGGTCGGCTCGACCGGCCGCGCCACCGGCCCCCACCTGCACTGGAACGTCAGCCTCAACGATGCCCGCGTCGATCCCGCCATCTTTATCGGCGCCTTCAAGCCCTGAACGGGGCATCAAAACCAGGAGGGCAGCCCATCGGCTGCCCTCCTGCTATTCCTCATGGGATGAGTTCCCCTGTCAGGACAGTGCCGCCGTGCCATGGCGAGCCGACTCCTGCCTCATGGCCCACACCATGATGATCACCAGCAGGGTGCTGCTGGTGGGCAGCGCCAGCCAGACCCCGGCCACCCCCCACAGGGAGGAGAAGGCCCACAGGAAACCGCCAATCAGTACCAGCTTGCCCCCGGTGAGCAGGGAGGCGATGCGGGCCCGGTTGATGGCCTGGAAATAGACAGCCCCTACCAGCAGCAAGCCCTCCATGGGCAGGCCCCAGAAGTAGAGCCAGATGCCGAGGCTGGCCACCGGCAAGAGGGCCGCGTTGTCACCGGCAAAGAGATAGACCACCCCCTCAGGCCAGAGGTAGAGCGGAATCATGCCGCACAGCGCCACCGCCAGGGTCACCCCCAACGCCAGGTTGCGCACCCGCAGCACCCGCTGCCAATTGCCCGCCCCGGCGTTGAAGCTGGCGATGGGCTGGATGCCCATGGCGATCCCCTCGAAGATGAGATAGAAGAAGGCCTCGCTGTAGCTGATGACGCCGTAGGCGGCCACGTGCAGGGAGCTGCCGACCGACAGCAGCGCCTTGTTGTGCAGCGCCAGCACCACCGACAGATAGAGGTACATCAGAAAGCTCGACGCCCCGAGTCGCACTGTTTCCCCCATCAGGCGCCAGTCCGGCATCAGGGTATCCCAGCGGATGCGCAACTGGCTGCGGGGGGTGAAGAAGTGCCACAGGCACAGGCCCCCGGTCACCGCCTGGGAGAGCATGGTGGCAATCGCCGCCCCCGCCAGTCCCCAGGGGATCAACGCCATCAGCAGGTAGTCGAGCAGCACGTTGAGCACGCCGCCCCCCACCAGGATCCAGGTGGTGAGGCCGGGTCGCCCGTCGTTGCGCAGCAGGGCGGTGAACGCCATTGAGAGCACGGCGAAGACCCCGAGCCAGGCGTACCACTGCAGGTAGGCAAACCCGGCGTCGAAGATGACCCCCTCGGCCCCCATCCAGATCAGCATCTCCCTTCCGTACCGGATGCCGATGAAGGCGAGCACGGCGGAGGCGACGAGCACCATCACCAGGGCGTTGCCGACGATGTGGCGCGCCTTGGCCTGCTCCCCCTTGCCCAGATAAAACGAGGCGAGGGACGAGGAACCCATGCCGATCAACGCCCCCACCGCATAGAGCACGGCGCAGATGGGGTAGGCCAGCATCATGCCCGCCAGACCGTCCTGGCCCAGGATATGGCCGACGAAGATGCCGTCTATGGTGACATAGACGCCGGTGACCAGCATGGCGGCCACCGTCGGGGTAACGTAACGCAGGAAAAGACGAGAGAGGGGGGCCGTGCCCAGATCGACAGTGGACATAAATTGCTCAAGGGAGGGGAACGGCCAGAATAATAGCCAAACAAGACCCGGATCACCCGTTATTTATGTTGCAGATCATTCATGTGGAAGGCTTTACCCACCCCAGCCCCTGCTTTAGGCTAAGGCGACTTCTCATGATCGGAAACGCGCCTCATGTTGCACCGCCTGCTCCCCCTGCTTTTCCTCTGCCTTCCCCTGCTCTCCCAGGCCGATGACGCCACCATCCAGATAGAGGAACTGCTCCAGAGCGTGCCCAAGGGTGAGACCCCGGAGAATCAGAAGCTGAGGGAGAGTTACCAGCAGGCGCTGCAATTTGCCCGGGATGCCGAACGCTATCGGGCCCAGGGCAAGGCCTACCAGCAGCTGATGATCGACTATCCCAAGGAGTCGGCCCGGCTCAAGGATGCCCTGCACAACTACCAGCCCGTCAACCGGGTGGCCCTCGCCAGCCTGAGCGAGGATGCCCTGCGCCAGGCGCTGGGGCTGAGCAGCAGCCGTCAGCTCAATCTGCGCAAGGAGCGCCAGGAGCTGCTCGACGGCCTCAATCAGCAGGAGATCACCGGCCAGGAGTTCCACCTGCGCATCGATGAGCTGCGCAAGCAGTTGCAGCAGACCCGGGCCCAGCTCGATCGCATGAGCTTCAGTGGCGAGTCGGATCGCCTGCACGAGGCCCAGCAGCTGATGACCCGTCTCAAGGAGCAGTCCCTGTCGGACAGGATCCAGATGCTGGAGCTGGAGCAGCTCTCCGCCCAGCAGCGCAGCGATCTCGCCAAGCTCAAGGTGCAGGGGCTCAACCTCGCCATCACGGACGAGGATGAGTGGCAAAACGCCCTCGTCAATCAGCAGAACCTGCTCAGGCGCAAGAACACGGAGCGGACCCTGGCCGAGAGCGAGCGCCTCCAGGCCCAGCTCACCGCCGACATGCCGCTGCTGCAAGAGCAGCAGCAACAGAACCAGACCCTCTCCATCCAGCTCGGCGCCCTGGAGGAGCGGATCGAGGGGGTGCAAGACGAGCAGCGGGATGTGGACAACAGCCTCTCCCACCTCAACGACCTGGTGAACTCGGTACGAGAGCAGCTGGAATGGCTGCAGATAAGCAACGCCTATGGCGAAAACCTGCGCAGCAAGCTGGCCGACCTGCCCGCCCTCTTCCCCCTCGACAAGCTCGAATCGGCCATAGTGCAGTCGCGCATCGCCAAGTACAGGTATGAGGGGGAGCAGGAGGAGCTCAAGGATCCGGCCAAGGTGCGGGATCAACTGCTCAAGGAGGAGGACAAGCTGGATCGCGCCCAGCTCACCGTGCTCGACAACCTGCTCAAGACCCGTCGCCTGCTGCTGACCCGGCTCAACGATGCCGCCGACACCCTGATCCAGGAGCAGACCCGGCTCAAGCTGCTCTATATCCGCCAGAACAGCAAGATAGACGAGATCCGCGAACTCAGTGCCAGTCACCTGTTCTGGCTGCCCGACGTGCCGCCACTGGCCCCGGCCGTCCTGCTCGGGGTACCGGCCGCCCTGGGGCTGGCCCTCGACCCCGCCAACTGGTGGCAGCTGCCCCTGGCCCTGTCCGAGGGGGGCGCCACCCGGCTCACCTTCACCGTGCTCGCCCTGCTGCTGCTGTTCGTGACCTGGATCCGGCTGGCCCGCCACCTGAGCCACTTCAGCCAGCAGATAGCCCCCAGGATCGGCAAGGTGACCCAGGACAAGTTCAGCCTCACCAGCCGTCTGCTGCTGCGCTCCCTGATGGCCGCCCTGCCCCTGCCCGCCATGGCGCTGCTGCTGCGCTATCAGCTGGAAGGGGCCTGGCAATATCCCTTCACCATCGCCATCGCCAAGGGGCTGGGGGAGATCTGGTTCCTGCTGCTGGCGCTGCTGCTGGTGCGTCATCTGACCCTGGAGAAGGGGATCCTCATCCACCACTTCGGCTGGAACGGCGCCCGGGTCGCCCGGGTCTGGGGCCAGTTTCGTACCCTGCTGCTGATCCTGATCCCCAGCTTCTTCGTGCAGGGCATGGCCGACAGCTACCAGGAACACGCCTTCTACGACACCCTGGGCCGACTCGCCTTCATTGTGGGGGCGCTCTGGCTGCTGCTGTTCTTCGTGCGCCTCAACCGGGAGCGCCTGCCGCTCACCTGGGGCCAGGCGGACATGAACAAGCCCCACCTGTTGCACCACTTCATCTGGAATGCCCTCATGCTCGCTCCCCTGGTGGCGGTGGTGGGCGCCCTGCTCGGCTACTTCTACACCTCCCGCACCCTGCTGCGCCAGCTGGAGGTCAGCCTGCTGATGGGGCTGGGCTGCCTGCTGGTCTACTACCTGGCGCGGCGCTGGATGCTGATCCAGCGCCGTCGCCTCGCCTTCGATCGCGCCAAGAGCCGGCGGGCAGAGATCCTGGCCCAGCGGGGACGCGAGGAGCAAGATGACCTCAGCTCGGAGATCCCGGACGTGGTGGAGGAGCAGGAGCTGGATCTGGACACCATCAGCGCCCAGTCACTTGGCCTCATCCGAACCCTGCTGATGCTGGGCTTCACCATGCTGCTGGTGGTGCAGTGGTCCGATCTCAACTCGGCCTTCAGCTTCCTCAGCAACATAGAGGTGTGGCAGGTGAGCAGCAAGGTGGCGGGGATAGAGCAGCTCTCGGCCATCACACTGCAGGATCTGATGCTGACCCTGTTCGTCTTCATCCTGACGGTGATGACGGCGCGCAACCTGCCTGGTCTGATGGAGCTGACCCTGCTCCAGCACCTCAGCCTCTCCCCCGGCACCGGCTTCGCCCTGACCACGGTCAGCAAGTACCTGGTGATCCTCATCGGCGCCCTCACCGGCTTCTCCATGCTCGGCATCGACTGGTCCAAGACCCAGTGGCTGGTGGCGGCGCTCTCGGTGGGGCTGGGCTTCGGGTTGCAGGAGATCTTCGCCAACTTCGTCTCCGGCCTCATCATACTGTTCGAGAAGCCGATCCGGCTCGGCGATACCGTCACCATTCGCGATCTGACCGGCACCGTCTCCAAGATCAAGACCCGGGCCACCACGATCGTGGACTGGGACAGGAAGGAGATCATAGTCCCCAACAAGGCCTTCATCACCGAGCAGTTCATCAACTGGTCCCTGTCCGATGCCATCACCCGGGTCAAGCTGCGCATCCGCATCGGCCTGACCCAGGATCCGAAACGGGTGCAGCAACTGCTGGAGCAGTGCGTGCAGGAATCCAGCCTGGTGCTGGATACCCCGACCCCTGAGGTGTTCCTGATCGAGTTCACCGATTCGGCCCTCATCTACGAGATCCGCCTCTACGTCAACAACATGGACCACAGGATGCCCATCACCCACGAGGTACACTCCGCCATCCTGGAGAAGCTCCATGCCCTGGGCATGCACCTGCCCCACCAGCAGATAGACATCAGGATGAGCCGAGGCTGAGCCAGCCCCAAAGAGCGACAAATCCGGCGCCGTGTCTCTACGTAGCGACACAGACAACAGGAGCCCATGATGCAGGGCTGGTAGAGTGCGACAAGCGCAGCGCCGTGCACCAACAACAGGAGCCAATCATGCAGATCATCGCCCACCGCGGGGCCAGTGGCCTGGCCCCGGAGAATACCCTCAAGGCCATCCGCCTCGCCCTGACCCTGGGGGCCCCCGCCATCGAGATCGACGTGCAGCAGGCCGATGGCGAGCTCTGGGTGTTCCACGACCGTCGCCTGGAGCGCTGCACCGACGGTCACGGGGTACTGACCCGGCAGAGCGCCGACTACCTGAGGGGCCTGGATGCCGGTGAGGGGGAGCCCATCCCGACCCTGTGGCAGGTGATGGCCGCCATCGCGGGACGCTGCGAGCTGCACATAGAGCTCAAGGGGAGCGACACGGCAGAGGGAGTGGCCATGCTGACCCGGCGGGCCGAGCGCGATCTCGGCTTCACCCCGGCCCACTGGCTGGTCTCTTCGTTCCACCACCCCGAGCTGGCCCGCTTCGGCCGGTTGCGCCCGGATGTCCGGCTCGGCGCCCTCATCGCCCACCGTCCCCTGGCGCTCTCCCCGCAAATCCAGGCCCTCGCCCCCTGGTCCCTCAACTGCGACCTCGACTTCGTTGATCAGGCCCTGGTGCACGAGATCCATGACCGCGGCCTCAAGATCCTGGTCTATACGGTCGATGATGTGGACGATGCCAGGCAGCTGGCCGAGTGGGGAGTCGATGGCATCTTCACCAATCATCCTGAGCAAATGCTCAAAGAAACCCAAATGGGTCAAAACGGCCCAGACCGCGAAAATAAAGGCTCGCAGGGGATAAAGAAGCCGGAAATCGGCCGATAACCTAGGGGACCAAAACAATAAAATACATCCCCATGACTAACGCAGACTGACGCTCACAAGGACGTAGATATGAACCTATCCATCAAGAACAAGCTGGTACTGGCCGTCGGCCTGATCATCCTGATCATCACAGGGCTGCAGGTCTGGTACAACACCACCCAGCTCAAGGGAGAAACCCAGCGCCTGGTCTGGAACATCATTGACGAGAGCTCCAGCTCCAACGTCAAGGGGATCTCCCGCTGGCTCGACTCGCGCATCGGCATGGTCACCTCCGCCAAGGAGGCCTTCACCGACCAGGATGCTCCCATCAGCCATCTGGCCCAGGCCATGAATGCGGGCAATTTCGATCTGGTCTATGCCGGCACCCAGGACGGCAAGATGATCCAGAGCAAGCCCACCGACCTGCCTGCCGGCTATGATCCGCGCCAGCGCCCCTGGTACAAGGCGGCCATCGCCGCCGGCAAGCTCATCGTCACCGAGCCCTATGCGGACATCACCACAGGCCAGCTCATCGTCACCATCGCCGAGCCCTTCAGCCGGGGCAACACCCAGGGAGTGATCGCCGGTGACGTCTCCATCGACAGCCTGGTGCGCGACATTCTGGCCATGAGCCAGGAGGGCACCTACGCCATGCTGGTGGACAAGAATGGCACCGTCATCGCCCACCCGGACAAGACGCTGGCCCTCAAGCCCGCCACCGAGCTCTCCCCCGAGCTGACGGCGGCCAGGATCAACGAGCTGGCCCATGACGGCATGATTTCCGACATGGTGATCGGCGGCAAGGCGAGCGTGTTCGACCTCACCGAGATCCCCAACTCCAGCTGGTATTTCGGCATAGTGGTGGACGAGGCGGTCGCCTACCAGTCCGTCTCCCGCATGGTGACTTCCACCCTGCTGCAAGGCCTGCTGACCATCCTGATCGTCGCGGGTTTCTCCTATCTGGCCATCAGCCGCGCCCTCTCCCCGTTGCAGATCCTGGGTGACGCCATCGCCGATCTCTCCCGCGGCAACGGCGATCTGACCCGCCGCATCAAGATCGAGCGGGAAGACGAGGTCGGGGCCGTGGCCAAGCACGTCAACACCTTCATCGAGCGCATCCACGTCATGGTGCAGGACATCTCCAACTCCTCCGGCCAGCTCAACCTGCAGGCCCGCTCCTCCCACGACATGGCGGAGAAATCGAGCCAGGGTCTGGCGCGCCAGCAGAACGAGATCTCCCAGATAGCCACTGCGGTGCACGAGATGTCCGCCACCGCGGTCGAGGTGGCCAGCAATGCCGAGCAGACCGCAGACGCGGCGCGCACCTCCTCCGAGAGCTGTGAACACGGCAAGCAGGTGATCGCCCGCAACCAGCGTTCCATCACGGATCTGGCGGGTCAGGTGGAGCAGGCCTCCAACATCATCCAGGAGCTGGAGAAGAACGCCCAGGAGATCAACACCATCCTCTCCACCATCCAGGGCATCGCCGAGCAGACCAACCTGCTGGCCCTCAACGCCGCCATCGAGGCCGCCCGGGCCGGCGAGCAGGGCCGCGGTTTTGCCGTGGTCGCCGACGAGGTGCGGGTACTCTCCCAGCGTACCCACAGCTCCACCGTCGAGATCCGCAACATGATAGAGACGCTGCAACGCAACACCCAGGGGGCGGTCAGCACCATGCACGAGGGGCAGCTGCTGGCCCAGAACAGCGTGGACGATGCCAGCAACGCCACCCTGGCCCTGGAGCAGATCACCGCCTCCATCAACCAGATCTCCGACATGGCAACCCAGATCTCCAGCGCCGCCGAGGAGCAGCGAGCCGTCACCGACGAGGTGAGCCGCAACATCCAGGCGGTGAAGGATGTCTCGGACGAACTGGCCGGGGATGCGGACAGCTCCCGCAACCTCTCTGCCCAGCTCAAGAACATCTCGGGCGAGCTGAGCAACCAGGTCGGCATGTTCCGCATCTGATCCCGGCATGGCGCTCGCCAGCCACCATGATAAAGGGGCCGCACGGCCCCTTTCTGCTATGGCCTCGCCATGGTCTCCCTTCCCCTCTCCCCCCAACTGGCTCGAAACAGGCATCCTCATATGAGGCATGTTCTGTTATAAAACAGTATGCTATCGCCGACTTCGAATTAGTTTTTTGAAGCCGATACCAGAGCGGCTCATCAGCGAATAATTCTTATTAAACAATTTTGATAAAAAACTTAAAAACTTTAGGGTTAATACCTAAAAAGAGAGGCATTTCTCATTTTGCCGACAGAAAACTTCGTACAATTCTGAGGTTAAAATAACCAAATCAAGGCGTGTGGCTGATCCTGATCACTGATGGATGGCGATAATTCTGGTGTTTTCATCCAAGGAATGGGGTGACTCTAATAAAAGTCACCATTGCCAAGCACTAAAACAGAGCAGTTTGACTTGCATCAAGCCTGAATTTTTTTGATAGAGCAAAATCGTGCCCAGCAAATCTATCCCTAAGGAGGCAGATGTGGATATTATCAAGACCGATGTCGCCATCATCGGTGCCGGTGGTGGTGGCCTGCGTGCCGCTATCGCCATAGCAGAAGCCCATCCCGACCTCGAGATCGCCCTGATCTCCAAGGTCTATCCGATGCGCAGCCATACCGTCGCCGCCGAAGGTGGCGCCGCCGGCGTCGTCCGTGACGACGACTCCCTCGAAAACCACTTCAACGACACCGTCTCCGGTGGCGACTGGTTGTGCGAGCAGGACGTAGTCGACTACTTCGTCGAAAACTGCACCAACGAGATGATCCAGCTGGAGCACTGGGGTTGCCCCTGGAGCCGCAAACCGGACGGCAAGGCCAACGTGCGCCGTTTCGGCGGCATGAAGATCCCCCGCACCTGGTTCGCCGCCGACAAATCCGGCTTCCACATCCTGCACACCCTGTTCCAGACCTCCATCAAGTACCCGAGCATCAAGCGCTTCGACGAGCACTTCTGTCTGGACCTCATCGTGGAAGAGGGCCGCGTCCAGGGCGTGTTGACCTTCGACATCCAGAACGGCATCACCCGCTTCATCCAGGCCAAGTCGGTGATCCTGGCCACCGGCGGCGCCGGTCGTGTCTATCGCTACAACACCAACGGCGGCATCGTCACCGGCGACGGCATGGCCCTGGCCTACCGTCACGGCGTGCCCCTGCGGGACATGGAGTTCGTCCAGTATCACCCGACCGGCCTGCCGGGCACCGGCATCCTGATGACAGAGGGCTGCCGTGGCGAAGGCGGCATCCTGGTCAACAAGGATGGCTACCGCTACCTGCAAGACTATGGTCTGGGCCCGGAGACCCCGGTCGGCGAAGCCAAGAACAAGTACATGGAGCTGGGTCCGCGCGATCGTCTCTCCCAGGCCTTCTGGCAGGAGCAGCAGAAGGGACGCACCATCCCAGGCCCCATGGGCGACGTGGTGCACCTCGACCTGCGCCACCTCGGCGAGAAGTACCTGAAAGAGCGCCTGCCCTTCATCTGCGAGCTGGCCAAGGCCTACGTGGGTGTGGATCCGGTGAAAGAACCCATCCCGGTCCGTCCGACCGCCCACTACACCATGGGTGGCATCGAGACCAACGGCCAGTGCGCCACCCGTATGCCGGGCCTCTATGCCCTGGGCGAGTGCGCCTCCGTCGGTCTGCACGGCGCCAACCGTCTGGGTTCCAACTCCCTGTCCGAGATAGTGGTGTTCGGCAAGGTGGCCGGTGAGCACGCCGGTGAATTTGCCAAGACCCAGCAGCATGGCAACACCCAGGCCCTGGCCGCCAAGGCCGAGGCGCTCATCAAGCAGCACCTCTCCCTGCTCGATATCGACGGCACCGAAAACCCGGCGGATATCCGCAACGAACTGGGTCTCTCCATGGAAGCCGGGGTCGGTATCTACCGCACCGAAGAGCTGATGCAGGGCACCATCGACAAGATCAACGAGCTGAAAGCCCGTTACAAGAAGATCAAGATCAACGACAAGTCCTCGGTCTTCAACACTGACCTGCTGTACGCCATCGAGCTGGGCTACATGCTGGACGTGGCGGAAGCCATGGCCCACTCCGCCATCAACCGCAAGGAGTCCCGCGGTTCCCACCAGCGGCTGGACGGGTTCGAGGAGCGTGACGACGTCAACTTCCTCAAGCACACCCTCTCCTTCTACAACCAGGAAGGCACCCCGACCATCGACTACTCGGATGTGAAGATCACAAAATCCCAACCGGCGAAACGTGTATACGGCTCCGAGGGTGAGAAACAAGACGAGGCTAAGAAGCATGGCTGAGATGATCGAAATTGAAATCCTGCGCTACCGTCCGGAGCAGGATAACGAGCCCTGGATGCAGACCTTCCAGGTGCCTTACCTCAAAGAGATGTCCCTGCTGGACGCCCTGCAGTACATCAAGGATCAGCTGGACTCCACCTTAAGCTTCCGCTGGTCCTGCCGGATGGCGATCTGCGGCTCCTGCGGCATGATGGTCAACGGCATTCCGAAGCTGGGTTGCAAGACCTTCCTGCGGGACTACCTGCCAGGCAAGATGACCATAGAGCCCCTCAACAACTTCCCCATCGAGCGCGATCTGGTGGTGGACATGTCCGATTTCATCGAGAAGCTGGAGAGCATCAAGCCCTACATCATCCCGTCTGAGCCGCGCAGCCTGTGTGACGGCGAGTACACCCAGACCCCGGCCGACATGGCGAAGTATCACCAGTTCTCCATGTGCATCAACTGCGGTCTGTGCTACGCCGCCTGCCCGCAATATGGCATCAACAAGAAGTTCACCGGCCCGGCGGCCCTGGCGCTGGCCTATCGCTACAACGCCGACAACCGCGACAGTGCGTCCAAGGAGCGGATGAAGATCATCAGCCAGGACGAGGGCGTCTGGGGTTGCACCTTCGTGGGCTACTGCTCCGAAGTGTGCCCTAAGGGCGTGGATCCGGCCGCCGCCATCCAGCTTGGCAAGGTCGAGAGCGCCAAGGACTACATGATCGCCATGTTCAAGCCGGATTGAGACCAGGAGTGAGACCATGAACAACACCCAGAGCAAACGTAAGCCCTACGTGCGCGAGATGAAGAAAGACTGGTGGCTGAAGAATGCCTTCTACACCGGTTACATGATCCGCGAAGGCACCAGCATCTTCGTCTCCATCTACGCCGTGGTGCTGATGTGGGGTCTGCTGCGGCTGGTACAGGGTCAGGAGGCGTTCAACGGCTGGCTGGAATCCCTGCAAAGCCCCATTGCCATCCTGTTCCACGTCATCGCCCTGGCCGCCTGCCTGTTCCACGCCAAGACCTGGTTCGCACTGGCCCCCAAAGCCATGCGTATCTTCCGTGGCGAAGAGCTGGTGCCGGAGAAACCCATCGTCATCGCCCAGTATGTGGCGCTGGCGGCGGTATCCCTGCTGATCCTGTTTATCGTGGCTTGAGGAGATTAATAATGAGACGTTCTGACGAGCCCGTGTTTATTGGCGTCTGTTTGGTACCGGTAGCGCTATATGAGGAAAAATCATGAGACGTTCTGACGAACCCATTTACTGGGGACTCTTTGGTGCCGGTGGCATGGTGGTTGCCATGCTGCTGCCGGTCATTGTCCTCATCACAGGTCTGCTGGTGCCCATGGGCATCATGGACGTGGAGACCATGAGCTTTGAGCGCGTGCATGATTTCGCCAGCTCCTGGTGGGGTGCCTGCATCCTGCTGGTCATCATAGCCCTGCCCGTCTGGCATGGCATGCACCGCATCTACCACGGCCTGCACGATCTCGGGATCCACACCACCAAGCTGCACCACTATGTGTTCTATGGCTTCGCCTTCCTGGTGTCCGCCATCACCGTCGGCCTGCTGATGGTGCTGGTGCTCCAGTAATCCTTACGTTGCCAGCAACAGATGATAAAACCGGGCCCAGTGCCCGGTTTTTGTTTAGCCTATGACCGCCACGCAATTCTTCGTTTGGCGGCATGGAGCTCAAGGAAGCGGCATTGCCTCCTGCCACAGGGTCAGCAGGGGCGCAGGGATGGCGCCGTAGCGCAGGGTCGGCGTCTGGTGCCAGTGCGCCAGTTTTTGCAGCGCCTTGCCCAGATCCTGCGCCAGGGTGCGCGTCACCCTGACCCCGTCTTCCAGATAGAGGCTCTTGACCTCGAACACCCCCTCCTTGCGATGGGCCTTGGCGTCCATCCTGCCCACCAGCTTGCCGCGATGCAGCAAGGGCAGCACGAAGTAGCCGTACTGGCGCTTGGGGGCCGGGGTGTAGCACTCGATGCGATAGTCAAAGTCAAAGAGCTCGCTGGCCCGCTTACGATCCCACACCAGCGGGTCAAAGGGCGAGAGCACGGCGGTGTGGCTCGCCTTGAGGGTGCCCGCCTGGGCCCGGACCAGCTCATCGGCCAGGGAAGCGTGAACGAAGGCGCCGTGCTGCCACCCCTCCACTCGTACCGGCAACAGCTCCCCCTCGTCCGCCAGCTGGTGGAGCAGGGCGTCGTATTTCCCCCGTTTAAGGCGATAGTAATCCGCCACCCAGCCGGTCTTGACCAGCCCCAGCGCCCGGCAACTGGCTCGCACCATGTCCCGCCGGGCGAGATCAGGGCTCGGCAGATCCCGCTCGTCGTTCCATTCCGGCATGACCCGCTCGGCGAGATCGTAGACCCGCTGGAAGTTGCGCCGTTCGCGCACCATCAGCTGGCCTGCGGTAAACAGCACCTCCAGGTGACGCTTTTCGGGCTTCCAGTCCCACCAGCCGTTGCCCTTGCCCCCCTTGCGTTCGAAATCGCTGGCCCGCACCGGGCCATCCTGGCGAATGCGCTCCACTATCTGCGCTATCTCTCCGCCGTGGGTCTTAAGCCACTGGGCGGAGAACTTCCAGCCCATGGCGGCGGGATCCAGCATGCGATGGCGCAGCAGCCGGTAATCTTCCCGGGGAACGAAGCAGGCCTCGTGAGCCCAGTATTCGAAAAGGTCCCCATCGGCCAGCAGTTGTTCCAGCCAGCGCGGATCGTAGTGGCCAAGGCGGCTGAACAGCACCAGATAGGGGCTGCGGGCCACCACGGAGATGGTGTCTATCTGCAGCAACGCCATGCGTCTGATGCAGGCAAGCAGATCGGAGGGAGAAGCCTTGGCGCGGCGCGGGGTCAGCAGCCCCTGAGCCGCCAGTTGCAGGTGGCGGGCGTCTTGCAATGAGAGGTGGGGGATCGACATGGAGATGGGGGCATCCGTTCCTAGGTATCAGGCCACCAGCATGCCCAACTCATGGCCAAATGAAAACGCCCCGCTCAGGGTTTGGTGAACACCGCCACATCGGCGTGGGGAAACTCGACCTCTGCCTGCCAGCGGGCCGCCAGGGCCCGGAACGAGGCCTCGGCGAAGAAGACGATATGGGTGGGATCGTGGCGATAGCGCCAGGTCTTGAAGCGATCGTCCCCCAGCACTCGCTGGGTCTGCAATACCAGCACTCCGCCGGGCTTGAGGCAGCCCCAGAGCGTGTCCAGCACGGCGCGGGGGGTGGCGATGTGCTCTATCACCTCGGTGCTGGTGATGAAGTCGTATTGCCTTGTCAGGCACTCGGGGTCGTCGGCATAGAACTTGTCGTAGCCCGCCATCTCGAAGCCCGCCTCCCGCCCCATGGCGATGAGGGCAGGCCCGGGGCCGCAGCCAAAATCGAGGCCGCTGGCAGGAGGCGACACCCGGGCCAGCACCTCGCCGAAGGCCCGCATCAGAAAACCGCGATATCGGGGATCGTCCACCCGGTTGTCGTGCCCGTCATAGACCGCCTTCTCGGCCCCCTCATCTAGGTGATCCGCCTCATCCATCCAGACCAGCTCGCACGCCTGGCAGCGGTAATAGCCCTTGCCCGCCACCGGCAGGTCATGGTGCCGAGGGGAGAGACACAGGGGGCAGTGAACAGGGGATGGCATGGCGGCTCCTCGCGTGGCGACAGCGGGGCAGATTGCCTGCCACGCCCGCTGCTGGCAACTGTTTTGTCTTGGGCCCTCATCGGCCCGCTCTCGCCCCCCGTCAGAATTTTTCTTCTTTTTGTGCTCCTTAAGGGTTTCTTAAGTTTGCCCTCTTACGCTCAACCCATCCCAAGAGAAGGAGCCAGCCATGACCATAGAGATCCAGGCACCCTACCAATTGCTGCTAGCCAAGTCCCCGCAGCAGGTCATGGCGCTGCAAACCTATATCCAGGCCGCCTACACCCAGGAGTTCAACGCCCGCATTCCCCATTTTCTGCCCTGCCTGCTCGGGCTCTACCGGGCCGATGGGGTGCTGGTTGGAGCCTGCGGCCTCAACCAGGCCTGCCATGGCGAGCACGCGCAGCCCCTCTATCTGGAGCAGTATCTGGAGCAACCCGTCGAGGCCGCCATCGAAACCCGTCTCGGGGTACGCCCGGCCCGCCACCGCATCATCGAAGTGGGCAACCTCGCCTGCCGCGAGCCGGGCAATGCCCGCCTGATGTTTGCCGCCCTGTGTCGCCTCTTGTGTGACAACGCCCTCGACTATGTGGTGTTCACCGGCACCGCCCGGCTTCGCAACAGCTTTGCCCGCCTGCGCCTCAACCCGGTGGAGCTGGCCCCAGCCCAGGCTCATCAGGTGGGAGAGGATGCCAGTGCCTGGGGGGAATACTACCGCTGCCAGCCCAAGGTGATGGCAGGCGACATCAATCAGGGGCGCGAGGTGCTCGCCCAGAGCAGCCTGCTGCTCAACCTGCTGGGGCCCATGCCCCGCCTTTTTAACCATGCCGACATCGACAAGAGGTGTGCTCAATGACGCTGTTCGACACCATCGCCCGCCATGCCAGCCAGACGCCACAACAACCGGCACTGCAAGGCAGCCAGGGCGAGCTGGATTACCAGAGCCTGTGGCAGCAGATCGAGCAACTGGCAGGAGCGCTGCAAGGGGCCGGCATCCGCCGCCTGGCCCTGCAACTCGACAACGGCCTGCCCTGGGCGCTGATCGATCTGGCCTGCACCCGGGCCGGCATAGTGGTCATTCCGGTTCCCCACTTCTTCAGTCCGGCCCAGCAGGCATGGCTGCTGGAAAGCAGCGGCGCCGATGCCCTGGTCGGCCCCGAGCATGAGGGCTGGCAGGCCGCTGCCCCCCTCATCCTGATGACGGGCAGGCCGGATGAACAGGCGCTGCCCCTGTGGCGCCGCATCCCGGCCAGCCTGCCCGAGCTGCCGGCGGGCACCGCCAAGATCACCTATACCTCGGGCACCACGGGCCAGCCCAAGGGTGTCTGCCTGTCCCTGGAACAGATGACCTCGGTCTGCGAGTCCCTGGCCCTGCGGGTCGCTCCGGCCCGGGTCGAACAGCACCTGACCCTGCTGCCGCTTGCCACCCTGCTGGAGAACCTGACCGGTCTGTACGTGCCGCTGCTGACCGGCGCCTGCAGCCGCATCCCCTCCCTGGGGGAACTCGGCTTCTCGGGCTCCAGCAAGCTGGATCCAGCTGCCCTGGCCCAGGCACTGCTGCGCTGGCCCAGCCACAGCCTGGTGCTGGTGCCCGAGCTGCTGCGCCTGCTGCTGGCCCTGTGCGCCAATACCCCGGCCCTGGCCGAGCGGCTCAAGGGGCTGCGCTTCGTCGCCGTGGGTGGCGGCAAGGTGGCCCCCGAGCTCATCGGCCATGCCCGCGCCCTGGGGCTCCCTGTCTATGAGGGTTATGGTCTGTCGGAATGCGGCTCTGTCGTGGCGCTCAACGGCCCGGACGCCGACCGCCCGGGCAGCGTCGGCCTGCCCCTGCCCCACTGCCAGGTGACGATCGCCGCCGACGGCGAAGTCATGGTGAGCGGCAGCGCCATGCTGGGCTATCTGGGGGAAGAGGCGCCCGCCATCCCGAGCATCGCCACCGGCGATCTGGGTCGGCTCGACGAGGAGGGTTTTCTCCATATCACCGGGCGCAAGAAGAATGTCCAGATCACCGCCTTTGGTCGCAACTTCTCCCCCGAGTGGGTAGAGGCCGAGGCCCAGCTCTGCCCCGCCATCGCCCGCATCGTGGTCTTTGGCGACGGCCAGCCAGCCAACGTGGCGCTGATCCAGCCCCTGCCCGGCAGCGAAGCGGATCTGCCCCGCCAGATCGCACAACTGAACAGCCGGCTGCCCGACTACGCCCGCCTGCACCACTGGTTGCCGGTAGCGCTGGATCAGTCCCCCGGGCTGCTGACCGCCAACGGTCGGCCCCGTCGCAACGAGATTTATCAACACTTTTCCCGGCAGATCAGCCAGTGCCTCAGCGAAGGCCTCACAGGAGAATCAGCATGAGCTTCTACCAGACCCTGCAACAAGCCACTTCCCAGGAGCGCGAGCACCTGTTCAATGCGCCCATCATCGAGGCTTGCCGCCGTGGCGACATTCAGCGCGAGACCTACCTCGCCTTCCTGACCGAAGCCTATTACCACGTGCGCCACACGGTTCCCCTGCTGATGGCAACCGGTGGCAAGCTGGGTCAGGAGTACGAGTGGGTGCGCGCGGCCATCAAGGAGTACATAGAGGAGGAGTACGGCCATCAGGAGTGGATCTTAAGCGACATCCGCGCCTGCGGCGGGGATGCCGAGGCGGTGCGCCACGGCCAGCCCGGTCTGCCCATCGAGCTGATGGTGGCCTTCCTCTACGACCAGATCCAGCGGGGCAATCCCATGGGTTTCTTCGGCATGGTGCAGGTGCTGGAGGGAACCAGCGTCGCCATCGCCCTGACCGTCGCCGACCAGCTCAAGAGCGGTCTGGGGCTGCCACCCCAGGCCATGAGCTACCTGAGCTCCCACGGCGCCCTGGATCAGGAACACCTCAAATTCTTCGAGTCCCTGATGAACCGGGTGGAAGACCCGGCAGATCAGGCGGCCATCATTCACGCCGCTCGTGTGGTCTACCGCCTCTATGGCGACATGCTCTATCAGCTCACGGGATCCTGCCAATGAAGCTTGAAGGGAAACGCATACTGCTGACCGGCGCCAGTGGCGGCATAGGGGAAGCCCTGGCCATGGAGCTGGCGGCCCAGGGGGCCCACCTGCTGCTGCACGGGCGTCGGGCCAGCGCCCTGGAGCGCCTGCGCCGGGAGCTGCCCCATCCGGAGCGCCACCAGACGGTGACCGCCGATCTCGGCTCGCCCCAGGAGCGGGCCAGACTGCTGCAACACCCGGCGCTGGAAGAAGGCCTGGACGTGCTCATCAACAGCGCGGGCTGCAACCAGTTCGCCTGGCTGGAGGATCAGAGCAGTGAACAGGTGACCCGCCAGTTGCTGCTCAACATAGAGGCCCCCATCCAGCTCACCCGGGCCCTGCTGCCCCGGCTGCGCAAGCCCGCCATCATCATGAACATAGGCTCCAGCCTCGGGGCCATCGGCTATGCCGGTTACAGCGTCTATTGCGCCAGCAAGTTCGCCCTGCGGGGCTTTAGCGAGGCCCTGGGGCGGGAGCTGGAGGGCACCGGCATCAAGGTGCTGCACTTTGCCCCCCGCGCCACCCGCACCCACCTCAACTCCGAGGCGGCCTATGCCATGAATGCCGAGCTCGGCACCCACACCGACAGCCCCCAGGACGTGGCCGAGGAAGCCGTCATCGCCCTGTGCAACGAGACACGCCGCCGCTGGCTCGGCTGGCCCGAGAAGCTGTTCGTGCGGCTCAACGGCCTGCTGCCCGCCGTGGTGGACATGGCCCTGGCCAGGCAGCGCCCGATCATCGAGCGCCACGCCCGCCGCACCGCCTCCCCTGCCCCCGCCCCCGCCCCCGCCCACAGGAGCGACCGCGCCTGTGCCACGCACGAGAAGGAACATTGAGATGAAACACGTCACTTTCCGTCCCCGATTTGGTCACGGTCCCCTGTTGCTCGCCCTGGCAGGCACGCTGGCAAGCGGTCTGGCCCAGGCCGCCGATGCCCTGCCCACCATTCAGCAAGAGTGGGCCCACTGCCAGTACCAGCAGACCGGCAACGCCAAGGAGCACTGCCTGGAGACCCTGAGTGCCAAGGCCGATGAGGCGAGCGCCAAGGAGGCGTTTCGCACCGACCTGCTGATCTGGTCCGCCATCGTCAAGAGCACCTGGGCAGGGGCCAAGGGCGGCCTCGGGGCCCTGAGCCTGGTGAAGGAGGCCAAGGCCAAACTGGAGATCGCCATCAGGCAGGATCCCAGGGCGCTGGAAGGCTCGGCCTATACCAGCCTGGGCTCCCTCTATTATCAGGTGCCGGGCTGGCCGGTGGGCTTCGGGGATGACGAGAAGGCGGAGCAGTTGCTCAAGCAGGCGCTCGCCATCAATCCCACCGGCATCGATCCCAACTTCTTCTACGGCGACTTCCTGCTGGATCAGGGGGACAAGGCCCAGGCGAAGCACTATCTGGACAAGGCCCTGGCCGCCCCTGCCAGACCGGGCCGCGAGGTGGCGGACGAGGGCCGTAGAATGGAAATCCGCGAGCGTCTCGCCAAGCTGTAAACACAAGCAGAACAGTGCGCTATTTAAACTCTGCCCACCAGCTTGCATACTGGTGGGCAGCGTCATTTGAGGGAGAGAACAATGCGAGTCCTGTTGGTGGAAGATGATGTGATGCTGGGAGACGGCATGGTGGATGCGCTGCGCAGCAGCGGCTACACGGTGGACTGGCTCCAGCAGGGGCTGCCGGCCCTCTCGGCACTCAAGAGCGAGGAGTTCGCCGCCCTTATCCTGGATCTCAACCTGCCGGACATCGACGGCATCAGCCTGCTGCGCAAGCTGCGCCGGGAGGGGCAGACCCTGCCGGTACTCATCCTCACCGCCCGGGATGCCCTGGACGATCGGGTGCTGGGGCTGGATGCCGGCTCCGACGACTACATGGTCAAGCCCTTCGCCCTGCAGGAGCTCAACGCCCGGCTGCGCGCCCTGGTGCGACGCAGCAAGGGGCAGGCCCAGGCAGTGCTGGAGTACGGGGAGTTGCAGCTCTTCCCCGCATCACAGCAGGTCACCTATCGGGGCGAGCCGGTCAAGCTCACCCCCCACGAATACAAGCTGCTGCAGGAGCTCATCACCCAGAGCGGCCGGGTCCTGAGCCGGGATCAGCTGCAACAGAGCCTCTACGGCTGGGACGAGGGGGCAGAGAGCAACGCGGTGGAGGTGCACATTCACCACCTGCGCAAGAAGTTCTTCCCCGAGCTCATCCGCAACATTCGCGGCGTCGGCTACATAGTGCCGCAACAGGAGGGTCAGGGCACCAAGGGGGCGCCAGCCCCATGAGCCGCGTCCGTTCCATCCGCCGCTTCCTGCTCTCCGGCATCCTGGCCCTGGTCAGCCTCAGCCTCGCCATCAGCGGCCTGATCGGCTACCTGCAGGCCAACCACGAGATGGAAGAGCTGTTTGATGCCCGTCTCGCCCAGTCCGCCCGCATCACCAACCAGCTGCTGGCCACCTACCTCAAGCAGAGCAAGACACTGCCCGCCGATGGCACCCTCTATCAGGAGTGGACCCGGAAAAACCCCGACAACGGCCCCGAGGAGCAGGGATTCAACCTCAGGGGCGAGGACAGAGAGCTGACCCCCTACGGCCATGAGTTTGAACGCAATCTCACCTTCCAGCTGGCCGATGACGAGGGCCGGCTGCTGCTGCGCTCCCCCAGCGCGCCGCCGCGGCTGCTCGGCAAGCTGACCATCGGCTTTGACACAGTGCGTCGGGATGGCCATGACTGGCGCACCTTCACCCTCTACAACCAAGGTGAACAGACCTGGCTCATCGTGGCGGAGCGGGATGACGAACGCAGCGAGCTGGCCAGCAAGATGGCCACCCTCACCATGCTGCCCCTCTTCATTACCCTGCCCTTCCTGCTCGGCCTGCTGTGGTGGCTGGTCACCCGCGGTCTGGCGCCGCTGCGCCAGCTGACCCAGGCCATCGGCGAGCGTCACCCCGCCAACCTGAGCCCCCTCAATCTCGCCATCAAGGCCGAGGAGCTGACGCCCCTGGTGGGGGAGATCAACCGGCTGATGCACACCCTGGCCGATACCCTGGAGCGGGAGAAGCAGTTCACCAACGAGGCCGCCCACGAGCTGCGCACGCCCCTCGCGGTGCTGAGGATCCACAGCGAGAACGCCCTGGCGGCGCAGGATGAAGCGAGTCGACGCCAGTCGCTGGCCAAGATGCTGCTGGCCCTCGATCGCAGCGACCGCCTGCTGCGCCAGCTGCTGACCCAGGCCCGCATCGACAACCAGCAGGATCTCGTGCTGGAGCGCGTCGATCTTGGCCAGCTGCTGCAAGGCTGTCTGGCCGCCCTGACCCCGCTGGCACTGAACAAGGAGCAGCAGATCTCCCTCGAGCGCAGCGGCCGGGTAGAGATCATGGGCCAGCCCACCCTGCTTGAACTGATGTTTGGCAACCTCATCGACAATGCGCTGCGCTACACCCCGGTCGGCGGCGTGATAGCGGTCGCCGTCGAGCCATCGGGCAACCGGGTACGGGTAACGGTCAGCGACAATGGCCCAGGCATCCCCGCCGAGGCGATGGCACGCCTGTGTGAACGCTTCTTCCGGGTCAATCCCCAGGCAGGGGACGGGGTGGGCCTGGGGATGGCCATAGTACGCCGCATCGCCGAGCTGCACGGCGCGGACATGAGTATCCACAACCGGCCAGAGGGGGGACTTGAGGTGAGCCTGCTGCTGCCAGCACCGCCGATCTAGCCGGGCACCGGAACAAAAAACGCGGGGGCCCTGGCCCCCGCGCGTGATTCATGCTCCCAGGAACAGCCCCTTAACCACAGCTGGGCTGCACCGTGAAGGTGCGGGCGGAGTCCACCGGACCCAGCTCCGCCAGCAGGCGACGGCCGATCAGCACGGGATAGAGCATGTCGCTGCGATCCCGCAGGGTGAACCACTCCTTGTAGACCTTGTCGCCGAGGCAGACGGACAGGGTGACTGTGGGGCGCTGCTCCATGCCGCCCGCCCCGCGCACCGTCACGCTGCGCTCCACCGGCCGCTCCAGGGTCTGGCGCACCACCTTGTCGGTGTTGGCATCGGTCAGCACCAGGGTGAAGCGCACCCAGGGCTTGTCGTCACGCTTGAAGTGGTGCAGATCCCGCGCATCCATCGAAGAGGTGAGGGCCCCGGTATCGAGTTTCATCTTGACCGCCACGGCGCTGGGCATGATCAATCCCTTCTCGATCCAGCCATAGACGGTGGGGGACGCCGCCATCCCGGGCAGGGAGAGGCAGGTCAGTAACAGCAAGGTCATGGTTCGCAATGCAAGCACGTTCGCTCCTGATCAAGGCCGGGCCGACGCTGGCCCCAGAGGCCAAGAGTGGGGATGGAAAGGCCAGCTGTCAACCGGCGAGAGGCGGCGCCCTGGGCAGGATGGCGCCTCTCGCACCGCCCGCGTCAGGATCCGGACTGGGGGTGAAAAAGGGAGTCAAGGGAGGCATTCCTGGCAGGCACCAAGGGGGGATGTCCCGGGGAATGGGTGCCTGGGCTGTGCTCAGGTTGTGACGCCAAAGGCTACCACAGCGATGCGTGAATTATCAGTCTTGTTCTGACGGGATTTTTGCCTACACTGCTGTAAACCGGAGGCCCTGAAAACCACCGGTTTTTTTGTGCCTGCCGAAAAGTTGCCACTGCAAAGTGACCTCTCACACAAGGCTCAATAAGGAATTTGCAATGCGTATCGAAGAAGACCTGAAGCTCGGTTTCAAGGATGTGCTGTTTCGCCCCAAGCGCTCTACCCTCAAGAGCCGCGCCCAGGTCAGCCTGACCCGCCAGTTCACCTTCAAGCACACCCGGACCCAGTGGCAGGGTACCCCCGTCATCGCCGCCAACATGGACACCGTCGGCAGCTTCGCCATGGCGCGCACCCTGGCCGGCTTCGAGATGATGACGGCGGTGCACAAGCACTACAGCCTGGCCCAGTGGCAATCCTTCGTCAGCGAAACCGATCCGGCCCTGCTGGGCCATGTCATGGTCTCCACCGGCACCTCGGAGGAGGACTTCACCAAGACCCGCCAGATCCTCGCCATGTCCGAGGCGCTGCGCTTCATCTGCGTGGACGTGGCCAACGGCTACTCCCAGCACTTCGTCGAGTTCCTGCGCAAGATACGCGAAGCCTGCCCCAACCACGTGATCCTGGCGGGCAACGTGGTGACCGGCGAGATGGTGGAGGAGCTGATCCTCTCCGGCGCCGACATCGTCAAGGTGGGCATAGGCCCGGGATCGGTCTGCACCACAAGGGTCAAGACCGGGGTCGGCTACCCCCAGCTCTCCGCCATCATAGAGTGCGCCGATGCGGCCCACGGCCTGGGCGGCCAGATCGTCGGTGACGGCGGCTGCACCTGCCCGGGGGATGTGGCCAAAGCCTTTGGCGGCGGCGCCGACTTCGTGATGCTCGGCGGCATGCTGGCGGCCCACGAGGAGTGCGGCGGTGAAATCGTCGAGGTCGATGGCGAGCCCTTCATGAAGTTCTACGGCATGAGCTCGGCCAGCGCCATGGACAAGCACGCCGGCGGCGTCGCCGAGTATCGCGCCTCCGAAGGCAAAACCGTGCTGCTGCCCTACCGCGGCCCGGTGGAGCACACGGTGCGCGACATCCTGGGCGGGGTGCGATCCACCTGCACCTACGTCGGCGCCAGCCAGCTCAAGGAGCTGACCAAGCGCACCACCTTCATCCGGGTGCGCGAGCAAGAGAACAACGTCTACGGCAAGGAGTAACCTGTCGCAGGCTCCGTCACGCGCTGACGGTTAGAAGCCGACCCACCGGTGTGCTACCCTGCGCACCGGTTTTTTGCATCTGGAACCCCGAGCCATGACAAGCCCTCTCCCCCCGTTCGACTGGGACATCTTCTGCACCGTGGTGGACAACTTCGGCGACATCGGCGTCACCTGGCGGCTGGCCCGCCAGCTCAAGCGGGAGGGGAGGATAGAGTCCCGGGGCCATGGCACCTCGGGGGAGGCGACCCCCGCACAGGACGGTGACATGCAGGTACGGCTCTGGGTGGACGATCTGGCGAGCTTCGCCCGCATCTGCCCTGGGCTGGATCCCGCACGGGATGGCCAGTGGGTCGACGGCATCTATGTCCAGCACTGGCACGAGCGCCTGCCCGCCAACGTCGTTCCGGCGAACGTGGTGATCGAGGCGTTTGCCTGCGAGCTGCCCGCCCCCTTTATTGAACGCATGGCCGAGCAGAGCCCTCCCCCCTGCTGGGTCAACCTGGAGTACCTTTCGGCCGAGAGCTGGGTCGAGGATTGCCACGGCCTCGCCTCTCCCCAGCAGGTGGGCAACAAGCGCCTCGACAAGTTCTTCTTCTTCCCGGGCTTCACGGCCAGAACCGGCGGTCTGCTGTGCGAGCAGGGACTCATCGCCGAGCGGGATCGCTGGCAGCAGGACGAGGCGGGGCTTGCCGCCTACTGGGCCAGCCTGGACCTGCCCCCCCAGGCAGAGCACGAGATCAGAGTCAGCCTGTTTGCCTACGAGAGCGAGGCGATCCGTTCTCTGGTGATCGACTGGCAGGCCAGTCCCACCCGCGTCACCCTGCTGCTGCCCCTGGGGCGCGCCGTACCGGACGTGCTGCGAGGCCTGGGCCGGGAAGGAGAGGCGGTGCAACCCGGGGATCTGCTGCGCGCCGGCAGCCTCGCCGTCAAGCTGCTGCCGATGACGGACCAGGCGGGATACGATCGCCTGCTGTGGAGCTGCGACCTCAACCTGGTGCGCGGCGAAGACTCCTTCGTGCGGGCACAGTGGGCGGCACGGCCCTTCCTGTGGCACATCTATCCCCAGGAAGAACAGGCCCACATGGTCAAGCTGGACGGCTTCCTCGACCACTATCTGGCCGACCTGCCCCCGGAGACCGCAAGCTGGCTGCGAGCCTGCAACCACGCCCTCAACCAGGGGGAAGAGACCCGTGAGCTCTGGGCCCAATGGCCGCAATACGCGGCCAGATGGCGGCAACATGGGCGAGACTGGTCACAGAAGCTGCACCGGGATGGGGATCTCGTCACACGATTGGTGAAATTTCTGGAAAGCCGTATATAATCTGGCAGTTTTTTATTCGTCCGTTTCACGAACAGGAATTTTGACATGAAAACCGCACAGGAAATCCGCGCTGGTAACGTAGTCATGATCGGCACCGAGCCGATGGTGGTGCAGAAGGCTGAGTTCAACAAATCCGGCCGTAACTCCGCCGTGGTCAAGATGAAGCTGAAAGGCCTGCTCAATGGCAGCGCCACCGAGACCGTCTTCAAGGCTGACGACAAGCTGGAAGTGGTTCAACTGGAGCGCAAAGAGTGCACCTACTCCTACTTCTCCGATCCCCTGTATGTCTTCATGGACACAGAGTACAACCAGTACGACGTCGAGAAGGACAACCTGGGTGACGTGCTGAACTACCTGGTAGACGGCATGGAAGACATCTGCGAAGTGACTTTCTACAACGAGAAAGCCATCTCCGTCGAGCTGCCGACCACCATAGTGCGCGAAATCGAGTACACAGAGCCGGCCGCCCGTGGCGACACCTCCGGTAAAGTGACCAAGCCTGCCCGCCTGAAAGGCACTGGCTACGAGCTGGCCGTTGCCGCCTTCGTCGAGATCGGTGACAAGATCGAGATCGACAGCCGCACCGGCGAATTCAAGCGTCGTCTCTCCTGATAGACTCTTGAATCGAATGCAAAAAAGCGAGCCCAGGCTCGCTTTTTTATTGGTTGCTCCCCGCCCCAGCCTTGCCGCTCCCGGCGTTCGAATGGGCAGCTAGATGCCGGGCAAACTGACCCCCATGCACAGCAGGGCGGCCCGCCGCGCACATGCCCCCTTCAGAAATGGCCCGAGCTGCCGTTAACAGGAGACCCAGTCCCGGGACGAAACGAGAGGGGCCCATGGCCAGAGTGTCACTATCGCTGTGTTTGCTGAGTCTGTGCTGCCTGAGCGGCGAGGCAGCCCGTGCCAGCGAGATCGCTCCGCCTCCCCCCGCCGACTACTGGCAGAGCGCGGACTGGCAGGGGCTGCCGGACAGCACCCGGATAGAGCAGCAGACAGTGCTCTATGCCAGGCACGACGGTGACAGCTATCTGGGGCTGGCCATCTTGCTGCCGGACTGGCAGCGCAGCGGCCAGCTGTGGCAACTGACCCGGGATCTGGGACGCCTGGGCTTCGACACCCTGCTGCTGCTCCCCTCCCCCCGGCAGAGCGAGCTGGATCCTGCCGCCGAGAAGCGGCAACCCGCCATGGAGACCTTTCGTGACCAGTTCGCCGAGCGCATCACCAAGTTGGGGGATGCCAAGTGGAAGGAGGGGGGCTTCAGGCTGCTGCTGGCCCAGGGCACCAGCGCCGCCTGGGCCGCCAATCTCATCGCCAGCGACAAGCTGCCTGCCCCGGATGCCCTGGTGCTGCTCGACGGCTTCTTCCCCCTGCCCCAGAGCAACCAGGCCCTGGCCAAGCAGGTGGCCCAGACCAGGGTGCCGACCCTGGACCTCTATCAGGACGAGCCAGGGCGCTGGCCGCAACTGGCCGCCGAAGCCCGCCAGAGCGAGAGCCGGCGCAGCCACAAGCTCAACTACCGTCCCTACGCCTTGCTGACCCTGGACGAGACCCCTGCCCGCATCCAGGGCTGGCTCACCCACCTCGGCTGGCTCTGATCCCGCCACTCTTGCCGCTCCCCAGCCGACGGCATGCGGGCTGGCTCTGATCCCGCCCCCATCGTCTCCCCTACGATTGGCGGCATTGGGGCTGACGCTGATCCCGCCACTATTGCCTCTCCCCAGCCTGACGGCATGCGGGCTGACGCTGATCACGCCCTATCGCCGCTCCCCAGCCTGACGGCATTCGGGCTGGCTACTGGGCGCCACTCTTTGGCATCATGGCCCCATCAATGGCAGGAGGCTTCATGCAGCAAATCGTGTTTCTCGACAGCGACACCCTGGATGCGAACGTGCATCTGCACCGTCCCGATTTTCCCCACCACTGGCAAAGCTACCCGAACACGGCCCCCGAACAGGTGGTGGCGCGGCTCAGGGAAGCCAGCATCGCCATCATCAACAAGGTGCGCATAGGCAAAGCCGAGCTGGCCCAATTGCCCGAGCTGCGGCTGATCGCCCTGGCCGCCACCGGCAGCGACAACCTGGATCTGGAGGCCTGCCGCGCCGCCAATGTCGCCGTGTGCAACATCCGCAACTACTCGGGCCCCTCCGTGCCCGAACACGCCATGGCGCTGATGCTGGCCCTGTCGCGCAACCTGTTCGCCTGGCGCCAGTCCCTGCAAGAGGGGCGCTGGCAGCAAAGCGGCCAGTTCTGCTTCTTCGACCACCCCATCATGGACTTGCAGGGCAAGCGCCTCGGCATCATAGGCAAGGGCACCCTGGGCCAGGCCCTGGGGGAGCGGGCCCTTGGCATCGGCATGGAGGTGCGCTACGCCCAGAGCCAGGTGGGCGCCGCCACCGAGGATGACCGCCTGCCCCTGGATGCCCTGCTGCAGAGCTCGGATGTGGTGAGCCTGCACTGCCCGCTCACCCCCTACACCCGTCATCTCATCGGCCCGCGGGAGCTGGCCATGATGAAACCGGGGGCCCTGCTGATCAACGTGGGTCGCGGCGGCCTGGTGGACGAGCAGGCCCTGCTGGAGGCCCTGGCCAACGGTCGCCTCGGCGGCGCCGGGTTCGACGTGGCAAGCGTGGAGCCGCCGCCCCCGGATCATCCCCTGATGCAGGCCCTGCAATACCCCAATTTCATCCTGACCCCCCACGTGGCCTGGGCCAGCGAAGAGTCGATGCAGCGCCTCGCCGATCAGCTCATCGACAACATCAACGCCTTCGCCGCCGGCAGGCGTCAGCACCGCCTGGTCTGACACAGGGCTGCCCTCACGGATCCGCTCATCGACAACATCAAGTCCCTCCCGGCCAGACGGCGTCAGCACCGCCTGGTCTGAACGAGGGGCACGAAAAAGGGGCCCCTGGCCCCTTGCTGCATCTCCTGACCGACCTCAGTCGTCATGCCATCTGTGTTTGCGGTGCTTCTTGTAGTATTTCTTCTTGTGCTTGGGGTGATGGTGATAATGGCGATCGCCACGGTGGCGATGCCCATCGTAGCGTCGCCCGTCCCTGTCTGAGCCACGGGCCTCGTGCCCGTCACCGGTCCGTGCCCCTATGGCGGAGCCGCCGGCGCCACCTATGCCGGCCCCGATCAGCTGACCCGTGTCCCCGCTCAGGCTCTTGCCGATGGCGGCCCCCCCCAGGGCACCCACGGCCCCCCCGATGGCGGCCTCGTTCTTGTTACCCCGATTGGCGGTCGCCGCCCCACCGGCGGCGCCCCCCAGGGCAGCCCCCACCAGGGCTCCCGTATCGCCGCCGAGCTGCTTGCCCAGCATGGTGCCTGCCACGCCCCCCACACCGCCACCGAGCACGGTATTGAGTGTCTCGGAGGCCCGAACTGCACCGCTCATCAGCAGCAGTGAACCCAACAGGGCCAGGGCGCTCATGCCGTGTCTTCTCATCTCCATGGGGTACTCCTGTCAAACCTGATTAATTTCCCCTGCACTATACGAATGGCCATGCCGGGCGCCAGCCACCCCGAAGGAGGAGGGTTTAATTCAAAGGAATCCCGCCTTGAACGACGGCGCAAGATGGAAAAGTTAACAGCATGAAAGACAAGGTAAAAAAATCCATTTTCATCTGAAAAAGCAGGGGCCTTGCCCCGAACTGCACTGTCGCACTCCATTCGGGGGCGCCCCCTGTCAGACAGATACTGTCATCGCCCGGGGGTCGCAGTCACTGTCTGACTCCCGGGGCCCACTGAGATGCCAGCGATCCCGCCCCAGCCGTTTGCTCCGATATAGGCACTCATCGGCCCGATCGAACAGCAAAGGGGCATCATCCGGATAGCGGGCGCCCCCCGCGCTCAGGGTGATGGAGGCCTCGAACTCCCGCCATTGCAGGGCTCGCACCCGACCAAGCAGATGGGTCAGGCGGCATTCCAGCTCCGCCTGATCCCAGGGCAGCAAGGCCGCAAATTCATCACCCCCGATGCGATAGACTCGCTCATCCCCCAGGGTTCTCGTCATGATGGTGGCCACCCGGAACAGCACCGCATCCCCCACACTGTGCCCCCAGCCGTCGTTGACCCCCTTGAAGTTGTCCACATCGAACAGTACCAGCCAGTAGGGCACCCCCTCCAGCTCCAGTCTGGCCCTCTGCTGATCGAAGGCCCGCCGGTTCATGATGCCGGTGAGGGGATCGTGCAGCAGGGCATCCTGCCCTTGCAGCAGGCTGTTTCTCATCTGCTCTATCTCCCCCAGGCTGCCGTGCACGAACCAGGTTCGCTGACGCCGCTGGATCTCCTTTCTTGCCTCATCCCGGATGAGCCCGCTGAGGGAACCCTGAACCAGGGCCTGCTCCTGACGAAATATCCGCACCAGAAACCACAGGCTGCACAACCAGATGAAGAGCAGCGCCAGAGCGGGCAGCACCACCATCAGCAGGGTGTCTTGCAGGTTTGCATGAAAATGGGAGGGGGCCAGATAGACGTTGAGATCCCACTCCATCCCCTCCAGAACGTGTTGCAGGTGGCGACCTTCCCAGAACACGTCCAGCCCAGCCCCCTGCTTCTCCCGATCGAGGCGGGACGGCAGCAGTTGCAGATTGTGACCCACCACCAGCTGGCCCCCCTTGCGCGCCGTGATGTAGAGGGCCACCTGATCCTCGCCCACCGCCCGTTGCAACGCCCCCTGCAAGGCGCTGAACGACATGTCGACCATCAGCAGTCCCAGCAACTGCCCCCCATCATCCTTGACTCGCTTGATCAGGGTCAGCACCTGCCCGGCCGAATCGAACTCCGGGTAGGGACCGAACCAGATGAGGTCGTCACCCTCGCCGGAGAGTGCCTGATACCAGGGCCGCGCTTGTGCCCGGTAGCCCTCGGGTTGCTGCCAGTCGGGATAGCCGTCGAGCCGCTGGGTGCGCGTGTTGTAGAAATAGAGAAAGTGGGCGTCGTGTTTGAACTGATGGGCAATGGCCCAGATGGGATTGATGGCCGATGCCCCGGCGGCGATGGCCCGCTTGTCCAGGGAGGCCTCCAGCACGCCGAGCTGGCGGCGGTTGTCCTGCGCCATCTCCTGGATCAGGGTGGCGTCGAGGGCGGCGAGCATGTGACCGTAACCCGCCATGGTCTTGTCGATGCTGCCGAGGTAACTGGCTGCCGCCAGCAACAGGGTGGCGATCAGCACCAGCCCTCCCAATAGCAGCGACAGCGGAGTCAGTATGTAATAGCGTTCCTTGATCAGCGCTGCCGTCATGCCACCCTCTATAAAATGTCATATTGGATGGATTTTATAGTTTAAACATCTGACAAAGTTATTGATTGAAGTCATCAAGCGCCACTGTTAATGATAAAAAACATATCAGCATCCCCCGCGGCCATCTGCGCCTTTGCCGCGTGAATATCCATGAACAGTAGAAACAGTCATCACCCTGAGTTGACGGTTTATTGCGCGCAAGGTGTTATAGTCGTTGACTCTAGAAATCGGAGCCAGATGGCCTTTGTCGCCATGACTGGTGGCGATGATTCATCAACCAAGGAGATGTTATGAGCAGTCCGTTTATCGAACAGATCAAAGCACGTCGTACCATCTATGCCCTGGGCAACCGGGTGACCCATTCCGAGGCCCAGCTGACGGCGATCATCAAGGATGCCATCAAGCACAGCCCCTCCTCCTTCAACTCCCAGAGCTCCCGCGCCGTCATCCTGTTCGGTGATCAACATCATGCCCTGTGGGATCTCACCAAGGAGACGCTGCGCAAGATAGTACCGGCCGAGGCCTTCCCCCAGACCGAGAACAAGATCAACGGCAGCTTCCGCGCCGGGTTTGGCACCGTGCTCTTCTTCGAGGACACCGCCGTCATCGAAGACCTTCAGCAGAAGTTCGCCCTCTACGCCGACAACTTCCCCATCTGGTCGGAACACGCCACCGGCATCGCCCAGTTTGCGGTCTGGACCGCCCTGGCCCAGGAGGGAATTGGCGCCTCCTTGCAGCACTACAACCCCCTCATCGATGACGAGGTCCGCCAGCGCTGGGAACTGCCAGCGAGCTGGCTGCTGCGCGCCCAGATGCCCTTTGGCAGCATAGAGCAACCCGCCGGCGACAAGACCTTCATGGATGACGCCGAACGCTTCCGGGTCTTCAAGTAACCCAGACGGCCCCCGTCTCTGGCCCCCGCTCGTCGGGGGCTTTTTGTTGCCAGCGCCTCGTCAGATCAGCAGGGCCAGCTGCAATCCTCCCCCCTCATCGAGGCGCACAGTCACCTGGCGCCAATCCTGGATCACCGCCAGCACGGCCGGATCGAGCCGCTCCTTGCCGCCGACCTGCACCACGGGGCAACCGGCCGCCAGGGCGCTGCGGATGCCTGCGGGGGCATCCTCGAACACCAGGCAGTCGGCGGGGGCCAGCCCGAGTCGCCCGGCCGCCAGCAGATAGGGTTCGGGATCCGGCTTGCCATGCTCTACCTCCTGCGCCCCCACCAGCAGGGATGGCAGCGGCAGACCGGCGCTCTGAAGCCGATGACGGGCCACCTCCTGGCTGGCGGAGGTCACCAGGGCCCAGCATCCCACCGGCAAGGCGCTCAACACGGCGCGACACCCCTTGATCGCCTCGCCCTGCCCCGTGTGGCGGATCTCCAGCTCATCGAGCAGCGCCACCTCCCGGGCCAGATCCAGCTCCGGCGCCAGGGCCCGTATCACCTCCCGCGAGCGCACCCCGTGGCACATGGCCAGCACGGGCTCGGGATCCAGCCGATGACGCCGACACCAGAGCCGCCACACCGTCTCTACCTCGCCGCCGGAGTGAACCAGGGTGCCATCCATGTCCAGCAGCAGGGCGGCGGCCCTCAGGGTGAGCTGGCTCATGATGCGCCCCCCGTCAACACATCGGCGAAGGCCTGACGCTGGGCCAGGGGTTCGTAACAGGCGAGCGCCTGCTCGGCATTGCCCGCCCACACCGGCAGAGGGCCGACGACGAAGCCCTGCTGCAACAGGCCGACAAGCAGCTCCCCCGTCTCAGGGGCTGCCACGGGTTGGGCCATCACCAGACTTCCCTTGATCAAAAACAGATAGCGTTCGCTCGACATGAGATGACTCCTTGTGACTGGTCAGGGGCAAAAGGCCCGTTTCGAGACCATTAGAACAAGGCAGTTAGATAATTTATAATCAATTAATCGCCACATTGGATAACCAAATGGAATGAAATTCGACTTAAGACAGCTGCAAGCCTTCGTCATGCTGGCCGAGACCGCCAACTACCGGGAGGCGGCCGGTCGGCTCTTCATCACCCAGCCGGCCCTGACCAAGCAGATCCAGGGGCTGGAGCTGGCCCTCGGCGCCACCCTGTTCAACCGGGGCCGCCACGGCGCCGAACTGACCGCCATCGGTGCCCAGCTGCTCACCCAGGCCAGCGCCCTGGTCGACCATGGCAAGGGGTTCGAGCGCCACGCCCTGGCCCTGGCCAGCGGCATCGCCGGGCGGCTCAAGATAGGGTTCGGGCTGTCGAGTTTCGCACTGGCTCCCTCCCTGGTGGCCCGCTTCAAGCAGCAGGCCCCCGATGTGATGGTGCATCTGCAGGACATGACCTCCGCCATCCAGCAGGAGCGATTGCTGTCGGGTCAGTTGCAGCTGGGCTTCATGCGAAGGCCAGAGGCGCCCCAGCTGCGGGAGCACAGACTGCTGACCGACAGGCTGGTGCTGGCCGTGCCCAGCCAGATGACGGGGTCGGACCCGGCCACCTTCGACGTGGCCTGGGCGCTGGCCCATCAGCCGCTGCTGCAGATGGTGGGGCACCGCTGCCCTGGCCTCAGCCAGCAGATAGCCCGCTTCCTCGGCAGCAACCGGCTGACGGCCACGGTCCAGGAGGCGGAGGATATCCAGACCCTGGTGGCCCTGGTGGCCGCGGGCATCGGCAACGCCATCCTGCCCCGCAGCGTCAGCTTCATCGCCGGCCCCGACGTGACCCTCTACCCCCTCTCGGGCCCCTGGTCCGAGTGGGAAATCAGTCTGGTGTGGAATCCGGCCTTTGCCGATCCCATCCGGGATCATTTTCTGCAGATGGTGACGACCCAGGTGCCGCTCGCCGCGTCTCCTCGGGCAGACACCCCAAGCCTCTGAGTTGCGACCCGGCCAGGTCTGGGTGTATGGTCAGCGGCACTGACTCAGCCTGGAGGTGTGATATGAGATTGATACGCTACGGCGCCCTGTCCTTGCTGCCCTTGTTGGCCCTGACCGGCTGCGCCGAGTCAGGCTCGGCGCCCGCCCCGGCCAGCATAGGCACCCCCAATCCGGCGTCCGTCTACTGCGCCGATCAGGACGGCAAGCTGGTGCTGGAGCAAGAGCCGGGGGGGACGGTCGGCTACTGCCACCTGCCGGATGGCACCGTCATGGAGGAGTGGACCCTCTACCGCGCCGCCCAGCAGGCCCGCTAAGGCCAAGGCGCGATATTCACCAGGCAACAAGGCCGATCCCCGGGATCGGCCTTGTTGCCTGGTGGGCGTTGGCTGACCTGGCCCTAGCGCCCCTGCGCCGAGACCAGCTGTTCCACCCGGATAACCTCGGCGATACGCCCGAGCTGGCGCAGGGAGGCATGGTGCTCATTGGCATCGGCGGCGGCGCAGGCATCTTCCAGTATGGTGATAGCGTAGTCCCGATCGTGGCCATCCCGGGCAGCGGCCTGAATGGCCCACGTGGTGCTGATGCCGCACAGGTAGAGATGCTCGATGCCATTGACCCGCAGCGCCGCTTCTAGGGCCGTGCCGTAGAAGGGGCTGACCCTGGGCTTCTCCAGCACCAGATCCGTCCCTAGCACCGCCAGGTCGGGATGAAATTCCCCACCCTCGCCATCGAGGCGCAGGGCTCCGAACTCCTGGGCCCGGCCAAAGATGGGCGAACCCTTGGGTTGCAGATGATAGTTGGCCTCGAACCCCACCTTCACCAGGATCACCAGCCAGCCCCGGGCCCTGGCATGGGCCAGCGCCTGGTTGGCATGGGTGATGGCATCCTGCTCCTGCACATGGCGGGAGCAGGCCGCGACCTTGCCATCCGGGTGGGCGAGATCCTTGATGAAATCGATGACCAGCAGTGCCTTGTCCGTCATGGTTGCCTCCGCGTCGTTGAATCCCGGCTACACCAGCCCCAGGGCATAGCGCAGGGCCATCTCCTTGAGCGGGCCCGCCTTGTCCGCCAGATTGAGGGCCAGGTTGCGAGCCAGCTTGAGCGGCCCTATCTCGTTGCTGAACACCCCGTAGAAGAGGTCCATCCCCGACTGCATCAGCAGGTTGTCCGGGCGACGGCGCCGCTCATAGCGTGCGGCCAGGGCGATGTCGTGCCAGTCGGCCCCCGCCTTCTCCAGCAGCTCGACCCAGCAGGCCACATCCTTGAAACCCAGATTGACCCCCTGCCCCGCCAGCGGGTTGATGGTGTGGGCGGCGTCCCCCAGCAGCACCACCCGATCGGCGTGGTAGGCGTTGGCGTGGCGGCGCACCAGGGGGAAGTTCCCCTTGCCGGTCACGGTAAAACCGCCGAGCCGGGCCGGGAAGTGGCGGCGCACCTCGGTGGCCAGCGCCTCGTTGTCCATGGCGGCCAGGGCCCGGATCCGGGCCGGGCTGTCATACCAGACCAGGGAGCCGTGCTGGCCGGACAGGGGCAGGAAGGCGCGCGGGCCGCTCGGGGTGAACTGCTGCCAGGTGATGTCCTCCTGCGCGAAATCGGTGTCGATATTGATCAGCAGGCAGTGCTGGCGATACTCGAAACGGGACACGCCGATCCCCGCCAGCCGGCGAATCTGCGACTCGGCGCCATCACAGGCCAGCAACCAGCGCCCCCGCAGCACGCTGCCATCCGCCAGGGTCAGGGCCACCCCGTCACCGTCCTGCGCGAGGCCGTGCACCGTCGCCGGGCTGTGAAGATGGATGTGGGCAAGCGCCTCGATGCGACGCAGCAAGGCGAGCTGGATCAGGCGGTTCTCTATGATGTAACCCAGCTGGGGCAACCCCAGGGTGGCGGCATCGAAGGCGGTCGCGCAGCCATCCAGCTCCCAGGTTTCCAGCCGGCGATAGGGGCACAATCGCATCTGCCTGAGCGGCTCCCAGGCACAGGCGCGATCCAGCAGGGCAACCGAGGCCTGACTGATGGCGGAGACCCGCAGATCCCGTGGCTGCTCCGGGGAGAAGGGGGCGGGCAGGCGGCTCTCGACGAGGCGCACCGAGCGGCCCTGACCTGCCAGCAGGCAGGCGGTGGCGGCGCCCACCATGCCGGCGCCGACGATGATCACATCGCACTCTTGGGGGGCGGCGGTTTGGGCATCTTGCATTGCGGACATGGCTGCTTCCTGAAAACGGGCGCCGCGAGGCGCAAGGCCCGCCAGGGGCGGACGGGTGACAACAAGGTGGCGCGGACGGCGCGGCATCTGCGGGCCATGATACCCCAAGATGCCCTGGCAAGCAGTGACCTGGCTCGCCAAGATCCCGGCCGGATGGGCAGGTGCCAGCTGGATATTAGCTAGGCAGTATCCAGATTGCGGGGTAAAATGCCCGGTCCTTTGACCATGTCGCTTTCAAAAACAGTCAAGAGTAGCAATGAGCAAGAAACTTCATATTAAAACCTGGGGCTGCCAGATGAACGAGTACGACTCGTCCAAGATGGCCGACCTTCTGGATGCCAGCAACGGCTATCAACTCACCGACGAGCCGGAAGAAGCAGACGTCTTGCTGCTCAACACCTGTTCCATTCGCGAGAAGGCCCAGGAGAAGGTGTTCCACCAGCTCGGTCGCTGGAAGAAGCTCAAGGCTGACAAACCCGGTCTGGTCATCGGGGTGGGGGGCTGCGTCGCCTCCCAGGAGGGGGAGAGCATTCGCAGCCGCGCCCCCTATGTGGACATCGTCTTCGGCCCCCAGACCCTGCATCGCCTGCCCGCCATGATCAAGCAGGTGCAGGAGGGACGCGGTGCCCAGGTGGACGTCGCCTTCCCCGAGATAGAGAAGTTCGACAGCCTGCCGGAGCCCCGTGCCGAAGGGGCCACCGCCTTTGTCTCCATCATGGAAGGCTGCTCCAAATACTGCTCCTTCTGCGTGGTGCCCTACACCCGTGGCGAGGAGGTGAGCCGCCCGCTCGACGACGTGCTCTACGAGATCGCCCAGCTCGCCGAACAGGGGGTGCGCGAGGTCAACCTGCTCGGCCAGAACGTCAACGCCTACCGGGGCCCGACCCATGACGACGGCATCTGCTCCTTCGCGGATCTGCTGCGCCTGGTGGCCGCCATCGACGGCATCGACCGCATTCGCTACACCACCAGCCACCCCATCGAGTTCACCGACGACATCATCGAGGTCTACAAGGACACCCCAGAGGTGGTCAGCTTCCTGCATCTGCCGGTGCAGAGCGGATCGGATCGCATCCTGACCATGATGAAGCGTCCCCACACGGCGCTGGAGTACAAGTCCAAGATCCGCCGCCTGCGCGCCGCCCGTCCCGACATCACCATCAGTTCCGACTTCATCGTCGGCTTCCCCAACGAGACGGACGAGGACTTCGAGGCCACCATGAAGCTCATCGAAGAGGTGAACTTCGACATGAGCTTCAGCTTCATCTACAGCCCGCGCCCCGGCACCCCGGCCGCCGACATGCCAGACGATGTCGACATGGAGGTGAAGAAGGCGCGCCTGGCCAGGTTGCAGCACGTCATCAACAACCAGGCGATGCAGATCAGCCGCGCCATGCTGGGCACCAGCCAGCGCATCCTGGTGGAGGGCCCCTCCAAGCAGGATCCCATGCAGCTGCGCGGTCGCACCGAGAACAACCGAGTGGTCAACTTCGTGGGGCCCCGCTCCCTCATCGGCGGCTTCGCCGACGTGGAGATCACCGAGGTGCTGCCCCACTCGCTGCGCGCCACCCTGCTGCGCGGTGAGGCCGAGATGGATTTGCGGGTCGCCGTCGCGCCCCGGGAGATCCTGGCCCGTCGTCCGGACAACGTGCCCGACGCCCTCGGCGTCGCCGGTTTTACCCCCCATTAAACGCCGGATCGGCGGGGCACCCGCCGATCTCGCTCATGAGACGAGGATCCCTTGACCCGACACATCTCGACCCTGAACCTGCATCTGGAGCCCGCGGACAACCTGCGGCTCGCCAGCCTGTGCGGCCCCTTCGACGACAACCTCAAGCAGCTCGAACGCCGGCTCGGCGTCGAGATCAGCTATCGCAACAACCACTTCCAGCTGCTGGGCAAACAGGCCCAGGTGGATGCGGCTGCCGCCATCCTCAAGCACCTCTATGTGGAGACCCAGGCCCTCAAGGGGGGCAAGGTGAGCGACATCCAGCCCGAGATGGTGCACCTGGCGGTGCAGGAGTCCCGGGTGCTGGAGCAGGATGACGAGGCCCCCGCCCAGGGGGGCGACAAGGCGGTGACGGTCAAGACCAAGCGCGGTCTCATCAAGCCCCGCAGCCCGAACCAGGCGCAGTACATCAGCAACATAGTGCGCCACGACATCAGCTTCGGCATCGGGCCCGCCGGGACCGGCAAGACCTATCTGGCGGTCGCCGCCGCGGTCGATGCCCTGGAGCGCCAGGAGATTCGCCGCATCCTGCTGACCCGCCCCGCGGTGGAAGCCGGGGAGAAGCTCGGCTTCCTGCCCGGGGATCTCTCCCAGAAGGTGGACCCTTACTTGCGCCCCCTCTACGACGCCCTGTTCGAGATGCTGGGCTTCGAGCGGGTGGAGAAGCTGATGGAGCGCAACATCATCGAAGTCGCGCCGCTCGCCTATATGCGCGGCCGCACCCTGAACGATGCCTTCATCATTCTCGACGAGGCCCAGAACACCACCACGGAGCAGATGAAGATGTTCCTGACCCGCATCGGCTTCAACTCCAAGGCGGTGGTGACCGGTGACATCACCCAGGTGGATCTGCCGCGCAACATGCGCTCCGGCCTGCGCCACGCCATCGAGGTGCTGCAGGGGGTCGATGGCCTCTCCTTCAACTTCTTCGAATCCAGGGACGTGGTGCGCCACCCCGTGGTGGCTCGCATCGTCCAGGCCTACGAGGCGTTCGACGCCGAGCAGGCCGCCCGGTCGAACTCTGCCGCCGGCAAGGAGGGCGCAAAATGAGCGTGATCCTGGATCTGCAGCTGGCCTGTGAGCAAGAGACCGGCCTCCCGAGCCAGGCCCAGTTGCAAGCCTGGCTCGACGGCACCCTTCTCGGCTTTCAGCAGGAAGCCGAGGTGACGGTACGCCTGGTGGACGAGGCGGAGAGCCGCGAACTCAACCACACCTATCGTGGCAAGGACAACCCGACCAATGTGCTCTCCTTCCCGTTCGAGGCACCGCCGGGTCTGGAGCTGCCCCTGCTTGGCGATCTCGTCATCTGCCGCCAGGTGGTGGAGCGGGAAGCCGCCGAGCAGAACAAGCCCCTCGAGGCCCACTGGGCCCACATGGTTGTGCATGGCAGTCTGCATCTGCTAGGTTATGACCATATCGAGGATGAGGAAGCCGAGGAGATGGAGGCGCTCGAGCGCGAGATCATGGCCGAGCTCGGCTTTGCGGATCCCTATCTCGACGATGAAGCCTGATCCCTGACCGAGGCATGTCACGGCATTGAAACAGGCCGCCGTCATCCTCATGTAGCAGACACACTAATCCCGCATGTTTAAATGAGTAACCAAGAGAAAAAATGACCGACGATCACCCTAGTACCGGCTCGCCGAAGAAAACCTGGCTCGACAAGCTCAGCCAACTCTTCCAGGGCGAGCCAAAAGACCGCAACGATTTGGTGGATGTGATTGCCGACGCAGAGGAGCGCGATCTCATCGATCAGGACACCAAGGACATGATTGAGGGTGTGCTCGAGATCGCCGATCTACGCGTACGCGACATCATGATCCCCCGCTCCCAGATGGTGACCATAGAGAAATCCCAGTCCGTGGATGAACTCCTGCCGGTCATCATAGAATCGGGTCACTCCCGTTTCCCGGTGATCAACGAAGACAAGGATCATGTGGAGGGCATACTGCTCGCCAAGGATCTGCTGCCGTTCGGTTTTGGTTCCCACCATGCCAGCGAGCCCCTCGCCCTCGAAAACATCCTGCGCCCGACCGTGATCGTGCCCGAGAGCAAGCGGGTCGACCGCCTGCTCAAGGAGTTTCGCGAGGAGCGCTACCACATGGCCATAGTGGTGGACGAGTTTGGCGGCGTCTCGGGTCTGGTGACCATTGAAGACATACTGGAACTCATCGTCGGCGAGATAGATGACGAGTTCGATGACGATGACGACGAGCCGGACGAGATCCGCCGCATCAGCAAGCGGGTCTTCTCGGTCAGCGCCCTGACCGAGATAGAGGACTTCAACGACTTCTTCGGCACCCAGTTCAGCGATGAAGAGGTGGATACCGTGGGTGGCCTGGTGATGCACGCCTTCAGCCATCTGCCGAAAAAGGGCGAGGAGATCGAGCTGGGCGGCTACCTGTTCAAGGTGATGCATGCCGACCGGCGCCGCCTGCAGCAGTTGCAGGTCAAGATCCCGGAGAACCATGTCGCGGCCCAGTCCGAGACCCAGTGATCCCCCCTCGTCGCGCCTCGACATCAGGCCCCGCCACGCGGGGCCTTTTCATTGGATGGCCGTGCTGGAGGTAGGCTAACGGGCCCTTCGGGAGCGGGACAGAGGGCGGCCGTGGCGCACCGGACTCGCCGTTGCCCACCATTACGGGTTAAGATATCCACCAACTCCGTTTTCAGCCCAATTTGAGCCCCATCACCCGTGAAATCGAAACTCCTGACCAGCCTGTGCGCCCTGGCCTGTGGTGCCCTCGCCGTCCTGGCCTTCTCCCCCTTTGGCTACTGGCCCCTGGTGATCCCCTCCCTGCTCGGCCTCTACGCCCTGCTGGACAAGGCGAGCCCGCGCCAGGCCGCCTGGCGCGGCTTCGGCTATGCCATGGGCCTCTTCCTGCCGGGTCAGTGGTGGATCCATGTCAGCATGACGGAGTTTGGCGGCATACCGCTGCCGGCCGCCTTCCTGCTGCTGGCGGGGCTGGCAGCCTATCTCTCCCTCTACCCGACCCTGGCCTGCTGGGTCTTCGCCCGCTACTTCACCGCCCGTCACTGGAGTCGCTGGCTGCTCGCCTTCCCGGCGCTCTGGCTCATCGCCGACTGGCTGCGGGGCACTATCATGACCGGCTATCCCTGGCTCTGGTTTGGTTATACCCAGATAGACGGCCCCCTCAAGGGGTTCGCCCCCATTCTCGGGGTGCAGGGCATCACCCTCGCCCTGCTGCTCACCGCCTCCGCCCTCTGGCTGACCTGGCAGAGCCGCAAGCCGGCCTGGCTGTTGCTGCCCGTCGCCCTGGTGGGCACCGCCCTGGGACTGATGCAGCTTAACTGGGTGACCCGGGGCGAGCCGGTCAAGGTGGCGCTGGTGCAGGGCAATATCGCCCAGTCTCTCAAGTGGAACCCGGAAGCCCTGGTCCCCACCATCCGCACCTATCAGGATCTCAGCCGGGAGCACCAGGATGCCGACCTCATCGTCTGGCCCGAGTCGGCCATTCCGGCCCTCGAGAAGGAGATGGGCAGCTATCTGGAGAGTCTGGACAAGGCGATGAAGGTGAACGATACCGCCCTTCTGGCGGGCATCATCAACTACGATGCCAAGTCCCAGCGTTTCTACAACGTGGTGCTCGGCATGGGGGTGCAGGATGCGGACGGCAAGGCCTCCTATCACTACGAGCACGAGAACCGCTTCAACAAGTACCATCTGCTGCCCATCGGGGAATATGTGCCGTTCGAGGATTGGCTGCGCCCCATCGCCCCCTTCTTCAATCTGCCCATGTCCTCCTTCAGCCCGGGGGATGCGGTGCAGCCGAACCTGATCGCCAAGGGACTCAAGCTGGCGGCCGCCATCTGCTACGAGATCATCTTCCCCGAGGAGCTGCGCCGCAACGTCCAGCCGGATACCGACTTCCTGCTGACCGTCTCCAACGACGCCTGGTTCGGCACCAGTATCGGCCCCTGGCAGCACATGGAGATCGCCCGCATGCGTGCCCTCGAGCTGGCCCGCCCCCTGCTACGTGCCACCAACAACGGCATCACCATCACCACGGAAATCGATGGCAGCATCACGGGCCAGATCCCCCAGTTCGAGGCAGGAGTGCTGCGCACCGAGGTGCGTCCCGCCCACGGCCAGACCCCCTACCTGCGCTTTGGCAGCTGGCCGCTCTACGGTTTCTGCGCCCTGGGGCTGCTGCTGGCGCTGGTGCTGCGCCCCCGCGCCCACCCCTGGGCCCGCGAGCTGTAAGCGGCCTGGTTCGGCCAAGGCTGACCCGTCAATGAAAAGAGGCGCCCAATGGGGCGCCTCTTGCCATTCCGCCAGCCAATGATATCCGGGGCGGGCTCAGGGCGAGAGCGGCTCCCTGTGATACTCGCTGGCGCCGCACTCCGGGCAGGTGCCCAGCTGCTCCGGTTTCAATACCGTATGACGCCAGCCGCACTGATCGCACACCATGACTCCCAACCCCACCCAGTCGCCGGCCTGATAGAGCCCCTTGTGCTCCAGCTCGTCCGCCAGCTCCTGCCACTCCACCTGGGAGCGGTCGGTCACGTCCGCCAGCCAGGACCACACTGTATCCTTCAACGCCAGCATAAAGGCGGACTCGGGTACCTCGGCGCGACTCTCGTCATAGTTGCCCAGATCCCGCTTCACGTATTCGGCGATGAGGGCCAGCTCGTCCTGGGTCAGATCCCCGGCCGCCTCCAGATAGGCCTGCACCTTGGCGATCATCTTGTTGAGACGCTCTCCCTGAAAGGCCTCCGTCTCCTCCCACTGCTTTCTGAGCTGGGCGATGAAGGCCTCATAACCTTTTCGGCGCTTGTCCATGGCGTAACTCCTCTCTCAATGACGGATGGGTGCTCTGCCTCGGGCGACCCGGGACGCTGACGGTTGTTGCCGCCGCAGGATATGGGTATTCTATTGCGATTTCCCAGCCGATTTATCTATCCATTTCACAGATCCGGATGTCACCAAATGCAAGAGCAATACGTTCCCCAATCCATTGAACCAGCAGTGCAACAGCACTGGGACGCCAAGAAAACCTTCAAGGCAGTGGAGAAAGTAGATAAAGAGAAATTCTACTGTCTCTCCATGTTCCCCTACCCGTCTGGTCGTCTACACATGGGGCACGTGCGTAACTACACCATAGGTGATGTGATCTCCCGTTATCAACGGCTCAATGGCAAGAACGTGCTGCAACCCATAGGCTGGGATGCCTTCGGTCTGCCCGCCGAGAACGCCGCGGTCAAGAACAAGACGGCGCCGGCTCCCTGGACCTATGAAAACATCGAATACATGAAGAAACAGCTCAAGATGCTGGGGCTGGGTTATGACTGGGACAGAGAGCTGGCGACCTGCAAGCCGGATTACTACCGCTGGGAGCAGTGGTTCTTCACCAAGCTCTACGAGAAGGGCCTGGTCTACAAGAAGACCTCTTCCGTCAACTGGTGCCCGAACGACATGACGGTGCTGGCCAACGAGCAGGTGGTGGACAACTGCTGCTGGCGCTGCGACACCCCGGTGGAGCAAAAAGAGATCCCCCAGTGGTTCATCAAGATCACCGACTACGCCGAAGAATTGTTGAACGACATCGACAATCTGGAAGGCTGGCCCGAGATGGTCAAGACCATGCAGCGCAACTGGATTGGCCGCTCCGAAGGGGTCAACATCAGCTTTGCCATTGAGGGTCAGGACGAGCACCTGGAGGTCTACACCACCCGTCCGGACACCTTCATGGGTGTGACCTATGTGGGCATCGCCGCCGGTCACCCGCTGGCCGCCCAGGCTGCCGAAAGCAATCCGGAACTGGCCGCCTTCATCGAAGAGTGCAAGCACACCAAGGTGGCCGAGGCAGACATGGCCACCATGGAGAAGAAGGGCATGGCCACCGGCCTGTATGCCATTCATCCCCTGGATGGCCGCAAGGTGCCGGTCTGGGTCGCCAACTTCGTGCTGATGAACTACGGCACCGGCGCCGTGATGGCGGTACCGGGTCACGACCAGCGCGACTTTGAATTCGCCACCAAGTATGGCCTCGAGATCAAGGCCGTCATCAAGCAGGCCGACGGGGAAGCGCCGAACGTGAGCGACGCCGCCTACACGGAGAAGGGCGCGCTGTTCAACTCCGGCGAATTCGACGGTCTCGACTTCCAGGGTGCCTTCGATGCCATCGCCAGCAAGCTGGAAGGCCTCGGTCACGGCAAGCGCACCGTCAACTACCGCCTGCGCGACTGGGGGGTTTCCCGTCAGCGCTACTGGGGTGCCCCCATCCCCATGCTGACCCTGGCGGACGGCACAGTGGTGCCGACCCCGGAAGATCAGCTGCCGGTGCTGCTGCCCGAAGACGTGGTGATGGACGGCATCCAGAGCCCCATCAAGGCCGACGCCGAATGGGCCAAGACCACTTACAACGGCCAGGACGCGTTCCGCGAGACCGATACCTTCGACACCTTCATGGAGTCCTCCTGGTACTACGCCCGCTACTGCTCCCCGGACTACGACAAGGGCATGCTGGATCCCGCGGCCGCCAACCACTGGCTGCCGGTGGATCAGTACATAGGCGGCATAGAGCACGCCTGTATGCACCTGCTCTACGCCCGCTTCTTCCACAAGCTGCTCCGTGACGCGGGCCTGGTCAACAGCGACGAGCCGTTCAAGCGCCTGCTCTGCCAGGGCATGGTGCTGGCCGACGCCTTCTACTACAAGGACGAGAAGGGCGGCAACGTCTGGGTCAGTCCGACCGAGGTCAAGGTGGAGCGCGACGACAAGGGCCGCATCACCAAGGCGGTGGATCTGGAAGGGCGCGAGGTGATCCACTCCGGCATGACCAAGATGTCCAAGTCCAAGAACAACGGCATCGATCCCCAGCTGATGGTGGAGCGTTACGGCGCCGACACCGTCCGTCTGTTCATGATGTTCGCCTCCCCGGCCGACATGACCCTGGAGTGGTCCGATTCCGGCGTGGAGGGCGCCCAGCGCTTCCTGCGTCGCCTGTGGCGCATCACCTTCGAGCACGTTGCCGGGGGTGCCGTCGCCCCGCTGGATCTGGCCGCCTTGACCGGCGAACAGAAAGCGGTGCGCCGCGAGCTGCACAAGACCATCGCCAAGGTGAGCGATGACGTGGGTCGCCGCCAGACCTTCAACACCGCCATCGCCGCCATCATGGAGCTGATGAACAACCTGGCCAAACTGGGCTCAGACGCCCAGGATCGCGCCCTGATGCAGGAAGCGCTGGAAGCCGTCGTGGTCATGCTCTACCCCATCACCCCGCACATCGGCTTCGAGCTGTGGAAGATGCTGGGCAAGGAAGGGGACATAGACGTGACCGGCTGGCCGGTGGCCGACGAGGCCGCCATGGTCGAGACCGAGAAACTGGTGGTGGTGCAGATCAACGGCAAGATGCGCGGCAAACTCACCGTCCCGGCCGACATCAGCCAGGCCGATGTCGAGCAGCTGGCCATGAACGATGCCTCGGTGCAGAAGTTCACCGACGGCCTGACCGTGCGCAAGGTGATCTATGTGCCGGGGAAATTGCTCAACATAGTAGCCAACTGATCCGGGCCGGTTTGATAGCCATCGCCCTGGTGCCCGGCCTGCGGCCGCGCACCTTCATATAATCGAAGGAGGCGGCGCGCCCATGCGCGTCGCCTCCTTCTTGAATCAGAGAGGACATGCCATGGGTTCGCCCCTCATTCGCCGAGTCACCATACTGGTGACAGCCCTGCTGCTTTCGGCCTGCGGTTTCCAGCTCCGTAGCCAGGCCATCCCCCCCGAGCTGATGACCATGAAGGTGGTCGGTGACACCAAGAGCGATCTCTATCGCCAGGTCACCACCCGCCTCAAGGCCTCGGGAGTGAACCTGACGGACAAGGAAGGCATCCCCGTGCTGACCCTGGGTGGGGTCAGCAACAGCAGTCAGGTCGCCTCGGTTGACGCCCTCGGCCAGGACAAGGAGTACGTGCTCGGCTACAGCACCAGCTTCACCGTCTCCATGCCGGGCCAGCCGACCCAGATCTTCCCCATCACCTTCAACCGCAGCTTCCTGAACAAGCCGGATGCGGCCCTGGCCTCCTCCCGCGAGCAGGAACAGCTTGGCAAGGAGATGCAGGAGCAGGCAGCGAGCCTCATCATCCGGCAGCTGAGCCAGGTCAAGTTCTGATGGGAGCCGCGTGATGGGCATCCATCCAAAACCCTCTGCGGATCACCTCAAGGCAGGGCTCAGGCCCTGCTATCTCGTCTTTGGCGACGAGCCGCTGCTCGAGAAAGAGCGGGCCATCGACCTTGCGTTCTCCTCCCTCAACCAGGCCGGGTGCTGATGCGGATCTACCCTGAACAATTCGCGGACCACCTCAAGGCGGGGCTCAGGCCCTGCTATCTGGTCTTTGGCGACGAGCCGCTGCTCAAACAGGAAGCCATCGACGTCATCCGTCAGGTCGCCCGCAAGCAGGGGTTCGATGAGCGCCACAGTTTCGTGGTCGAGCCCGGTCTGGACTGGAATCAGGTCTACGACGCCTGCCAGGCCCTGAGCCTGTTCTCGACGCGCCAGCTCATCGAGCTGGAGCTGCCGGCCAAGCTCGACAAGGATATCGCCGCCCGCATCACAGAGATCGGCAAGCAGCTTCATCCCGATCTGCTGCTGGTACTCTCTGGGGGACGACTAAACCAGACCCAGATGAAAAGCGCCTGGTTTGACAAGCTCTACCAGATTGGCACCCATGTGCCGGTCAATCACCCCGAGCCGCGCTTCTTCCCGCGCTGGATGGGGGCCCGGTTCCAGCGCTTTGGCCTCAAGGCGATGCCGGATGCGGTCAACTTCATGTGCCATGCCTACGAGGGCAACCTGCTGGCGGCGAGTCAGGAGATAGAGAAGCTGACCCTGCTCTCGCCGCCCCAACCGATCACGGTTGCCTACCTGCAGGAGACCATCATACGCCACGCCCACTTCACCCCTTTCCAGCTCATCGACTGCCTGCTGGAAGGCAAGGTGAACCGGGCCCAGCGCATCCTGCTGGCGCTGCGGGCCGAGGGCACCGAGCCCGGCATGCTGGCCTGGACCCTGTGCCGGGAGCTGGAACAGCTCACCGAGCTGTCGCTGGCCATGCGCGCTGGCCAGCCCCTGGGGGAGCACTTCAGCCGGCTGCGCATCTGGCAGAGCCGCCAGCAGCTGATCCAGCAGGCCCTGATCCGCTTGCCGTTCGCCAAGCTGCAGCAGCTGTGGCAGCTGATGACCCGCCTCGATGACGCCCAGCGCCGCTTCGATACCGAGCAGGCCTGGCTGATGTTGCAGACCATGGCCCTGGGGTTTCGCGATGGCACCCTGCTGCCTCTGCCCGAGACCAGTCCATGCTGAAGCCACCCGTCGGTATTCTCGGAGGCACCTTCGATCCTGTCCACATAGGTCACCTGAGACCGGCCATCGAGGCCCGCGACGCCCTGGGACTGGCCGAGATCAGGCTGATCCCGAACCATATCCCGCCCCATCGCGCCAATCCGCTCTGCTCGAGCGAGCAGCGCCTGGCCATGGTCAGACTGGCGGCGGCAGAGAACCCGGGGTTCGTGGTAGATGAGCGGGAATTGAAGCGGGACAAGCCCTCCTGGACCATAGACACGCTCATCGAGCTGAGGGGCGAGCTGCCGGACACTCCGCTCTGCTTTCTGATGGGGATGGACTCATTGCTCACGCTGCCGAGCTGGCATCGCTGGCAAGAGCTGCTCGATTACGCCCACTTGGTGGTGAGCCTGCGCCCGGGCTGGCAACCGGACTACCCGGCCGACATAGCCGGGCTGCTGGCACGCCACGGCACCCGCCGGGCCGAAGATCTGCACCTCAAGCTGAGCGGTCACATCTGGCTGGCGGACAACCTGCCCATTGCGCTCTCCGCGACCCGGCTGCGGGATTTGCTGGCCCGGGGCCAGGATACCCGCTACCTGTTGCCAGCCTGTGTCGCGCACTATATTGAGCAAGAGGGGCTCTACCGCACTGTGGCGGAAAACCCCCAGGCAGGCCCCGCCCAGCCGGGTGGGAAACCAGGCCACCCATGATATAATCCGCCGCCCCACGCCTGCGCGAGCCGCGGCGGATCCAGAGGAGAAACACTATTGCAAGGCCAAGAACTGCACGCTTTCATCATCGACAAGATCGATGACATGAAGGGCCGCGACATCGTCACCCTGGATGTGCGCGGTCAATCCAGCATCACGGACACCCTGATCATCTGCTCCGGCAACTCCAGCCGCCATGTCTGCGCCATCGCCCACAACCTGGCGAGCGAGGCCCGTCATGCCAAGCTCGACCTGCTCAGTGTCGAAGGACAGCAGACCGGCGAGTGGGTGCTGGTGGATCTCGGCTCCGTTATAGTGCATGTGATGCAGGACGAGTTTCGCGACTTCTATCAACTGGAAAAACTCTGGGGCAATGCTCCGGTACAAGCCTGATCCCCCATGAAGATTCAGTTGATTGCCGTGGGCACCAAGATGCCCGCCTGGGTCGAGCACGGCTTCCAGGAGTACCGTCGCCGTTTCCCGAAAGACATGCCGTTCGAACTGGTGGAGATAAGCGCCGGAAAACGCGGTAAAAACGCCGATATCCCCCGCATCCTGCAAAAGGAAGGGGAAGCCATGCTGGCGGCCGCCGGTCGCGCCCGCCTCGTCACCCTGGACATTCCCGGCAAGCCCTGGACCACGGAGCAGCTGGCCGGCCAGCTGGAAGCCTGGAAGCTGGATGGCCGCGACGTGGCCTTGCTGGTGGGCGGGCCCGAGGGCCTGTCTCCCGAGTGCAAGGCCGCCGCCGAACAGAGCTGGTCCCTCTCGCCCCTCACCCTGCCCCATCCCCTGGTGCGGGTGCTGGTGGCCGAGAGTCTCTACCGGGCCTGGAGCATCACCACCAACCACCCCTATCACAGGGAATAGCGCCTTATGCCTTCGCTCTCCCCGACTCCCGAGGCCTCCCCATGCTGAAACAGCGCATCGAGATGCGCGATCACAGCGCAGAGGGCAACCTCTTCTTTCGTCGCACCCTGGTCGCCTATCTGGGCATGCTTGCCCTGATGCTGGTGCTGCTCGGCAACCTCTACTATCTGCAGGTTGAATCGTTCGACACCTATCAGACCCGCTCCAACGACAACCGGATCCGCGTCGTGCCGGTGGCGCCCCCCCGGGGCCTCATCTATGACGCCAACGGGGTGCTGCTGGCGGAGAACCGTCCTGTCTACAGCCTGGAAATCGTGCCGGAGGAGGCGGGGGACATCGACAAGATGGCCGACGATCTGATCGCCCTGCTGGGCCTGCCGGAGGGAACCAAGGAGAAATTTCTGGCCGAGGTCAAACGCCAGCGCCGCTTCAAGCCGGTCTCCCTCTACGAGAAGCTGACCGAGAAACAGGTGGCGCTCTTCTCCGTCGACCAGCACAACTACCCGGGAGCCAGCATAGAGGCCTATCTCAAGCGCTATTACCCGTTTGGTGACACCCTCACCCATGCCCTAGGCTATGTGGCCAAGATCAACACCCGGGACGTGGAGCGCCTGGAGAAGGAGGAGAAGCTCGCCAACTATGCCGCCACCAAGGACATCGGCAAGCAGGGGGTGGAGAAGTTCTACGAGGATGAGCTGCACGGCGTGGCCGGCTACCAGGAGGTCGAGGTCAACAACCGCGGCCGGGTGGTGCGCACCCTCAAGTTCCAGCCGCCCCAGCCCGGCAAGGACATCTACCTCAACATCGACATCCGCCTGCAGCTCAAGGCCCAGCAGCTGCTGGACGGTCGCCGGGGCGCCATCGTCATGATGGATCCCAAGACGGGCGCCATCCTGGCCATGGAGTCGAGCCCGAGTTACGACCCCAACCTGTTCGTGACCGGCATCTCCACCGCCAACTATTCCGGCCTGCTCAACGATCCGGCTCGCCCCCTGGTGAACCGCACCACCCAGGGCATCTATGCCCCCGCCTCCACCGTCAAGCCCCTGCTCTCGGTGATGGGACTCAACGAGGGGGCCATCACCCCCCAGTACCGCTACTTCGGCGGGCCCAGCTTCTCCATCCCGGGCACCACCAAGAAGTTCCGTGACTGGCGACGCTGGGGCCATGGCTGGCTCGATGTCTATCGCGCCATCGAGGTGTCGGCGGATACCTATTTCTACGATCTCGCCTACCGGGTCGGCATCGACAAGATCCACGAATACATGACCCAGTTCGGCTTTGGCCGCTACAGCGGGGTCGATCTGTATGAAGAGACCAAGGGGGTCATGCCCTCCCGGGACTGGAAGATGGCCCGCTGGCGCCAACCCTGGTATCAGGGGGACACCATCTCGGTCGGCATCGGCCAGGGTTACTGGAGTTCCACCCCGATCCAGCTCGCCAAGGCCATCAGCATTCTCACCCAGAATGGCCATGACGTGACGCCCCATCTGCTCAAGAGCACCGTCTCCCTCGACGGCACTGTGCCTGCCCCCATCAACCCGAACGTGGCGCTCAAGGTCAAGCATGACAGCTACTGGCAGGTGGGACGGGATGGCATGTGGCGCGTCATCAACGGCCACGAGGGCACGGGTCGGCGCGCCTTTGCCAACACCCCCTATGTGGCGGCGGGCAAGTCGGGCACGGCCCAGGTGGTCGGTCTCAAGGAGAACCAGGTCTACAACGCGGCCACCACCAAGGTGGAGCACAGGGACAATGCCCTGTTCGTCGCCTTCGCGCCGTTCGACGCCCCCAAGGCCGTGGTCGCCCTGGTGCTGGAGAACGCAGGTGGCGGCAGCGCCATGGCGGCCCCCGTCGCCCGCCATATGCTGGATGCCTATCTGCTGCCGCCAGAGCCCCAGCTGCCCCCGGCACCGGCCAAGAAGCCCCAATCCGAAGAGGTTGCCTCTCATGAGTAACTCCGCTCGCCAGCAAAGCATCTGGTACCGGCTGCACATCGACCTGCCCCTGCTCATCGGCCTGCTCTGCCTGATGGCGCTCTCCATGGTGGTGCTCTACTCCGCCTCGGGCCAGGATCTGGAATCCATCGTGCGCCAGCTGGTGCGCGGCGGCCTCGCCTTCGTGCTGATGCTGGCCCTGGCCCAGCTGCCCCCGACCCTCTATGCCCGCTGGGCCATCCCCGTGTTCGTGGTGGTGGTCCTGATGCTGATCGCGGTGGACGTGTTCGGCCACATCGGCAAGGGGGCCCAGCGCTGGCTGGACCTTGGTTTCATGAAGTTCCAGCCCTCCGAGGTGATGAAGGTCTCCATGCCCATCATGGTGGCCACCTGGCTCAGCCGGCACTCCCTGCCCCCCAAGCTCAGTCATGTGGTGATCGCCCTTGTCATGGTGCTGCTGCCTACCCTGCTGATCGCGGCCCAGCCCGATCTGGGCACCTCCATCCTGGTGGCGGCCTCCGGCTTCTTCGTCATCTTCCTGGCGGGGATCAGCTGGTGGCTCATCGGCCTGGCGGTGATGCTGCTCGCCGCCTTCCTGCCCCTGCTCTGGTTCTTCCTGATGCACGACTATCAGCGCCAGCGGGTGCTGATGCTGATCGACCCGGAGAAGGACCCGCTCGGCCGTGGCTACCACATCATCCAGTCCAAGATAGCGATAGGCTCAGGCGGCGTGTTCGGCAAGGGGTGGCTGCAGGGGACCCAGTCCCAGCTGGAGTTTTTGCCAGAGCGCCACACCGACTTCATCTTCGCCGTGTTCAGCGAGGAGTTCGGTCTGGTGGGTGTGGCCTTGCTGCTCGCCCTCTACCTCTACATCATCAGCCGCTGCCTCTACATCTCGATGCAGGCCCAGAGCAGCTTCGAGCGCCTGCTCGGCGGCGCCCTGACCCTCACCTTCTTCGTCTATGTGTTCGTCAACATGGGCATGGTGAGCGGCATACTCCCGGTGGTGGGCGTGCCCCTGCCCCTGGTGAGCTACGGCGGCACCTCCATGGTGACCCTGATGGCGGGCTTCGGCATCCTGATGTCCATTCAGACCCACAGAAGGCTACTGGCATGATGAGGCGGATATATTCTGCCGGTGGTGGGAGGCCCCTGCCCCTGGTGAGCTACGGCGGCACCTCCATGGTGACCCTGATGGTGGGCTTCGGCATCCTGATGTCCATTCAGACCCACAGAAGGCTACTGGCCTGATGATGCGCCTCGCTCCCGCCCTGCTGCTGGCGGTCTGGCTGCCGGCCGCAGGGGCCGCCGCCGGGCCGGATGAGCAGGCCCTGGCCCGTCTCGCCGAGCGTCAGGCCGTGCCCCTGGCCGAGCTGGAGGCCGCCGTGGGATCGGCCCGGCTCAATCCCGAGGTGCTGGCCCTGATGCGCCGCCCCTGGGAAGCCAAGCCCTGGTACCAATACCGGCCCCTGTTCGTCACAGCGCAACGCATTCAGGCCGGGGTACGCTTCTGGCAGGAGAACAGCGAACTGCTGACCCGGGCGGAGCAGACCTACCGGGTGCCCGCCGCCCTCATCACCGCCATCCTGGGTGTGGAGACCGCCTACGGCAAGCAGATGGGGCGCCACGACGTGCTCGGCAGCCTCTATACCCTGGGGTTTCACTACCCGGAGCGGGCCGATTTCTTTGCCAAGGAGTTTGCCCAGCTGGTGCTGCTCGCCAGGGAGGAGCAGCTGCCCCTCACCGCGCTCAAGGGCTCCTACGCCGGCGCCATGGGCATGGGCCAGTTCATGCCCTCCAGCTATCGCCACTACGCCGTGGATTTCGACGGTGACGGCAGGCGGGACTTGTTTGCCAGCCGGGCCGATGCCATCGGCAGCGTGGCCAACTACTTCGCCGAGCATGGCTGGCGCTGGCGCGACCCCGTGGTCGAGCCGGCCGAGGCCAGTGCGCCTGTGGCCGAGGCCCTCATTGGCCAGGCCCCTGAGCCCAGCCTGCGCTGGCAGACCCTGTCCGAGGCCGGGCTGCGTCTGGCCACTCCTCCCGCGGACGATACCCTGGTGCGGCTGCTGGCCCTCGAGGAGGTCGACGGCCCCCGCTACTGGGTCGCCCGCCACAACTTTTACGTGATCAATCGCTACAACCGCAGCCCTTTGTACGGCATGGCGGTACACCAACTCAGTCAAGCCATCCAGGATGCCTATGCAGCACAACAGACTCCTCCCCCTCAGCCTGGCCTTGTTCCTGGCCGCCTGTAGCAGCCAGCCGGATGCCCCGGCACCGGCACCTCTCCCCGAACCGGTCGAAGTGGAGAAGGCGCCCGTCATCGAGTTTCCCCAGGCCACGGGGGCCATCCCCCGTCCCGAACCCCTGAGCGCCAGCGGCAACCGGGACTACTGGATTGGCAAGCAGAAGTACCAGGTGTGGCGCGACATCAAGCACTACAGCGAAGAGGGCAGCGCCAGCTGGCTCGACAAGGGGCTGGACGGCAACAAGACCGCCAATGGCGACACCATGGACAGCACCCTCTTCACGGCCGCCCATCGCAACCTGCCGCTGCCGAGCTATGTGCGTGTCACCAACCTAGACAACGGCCGCGAGACCATAGTGAGAGTCAACGATCGGGGGCCCTTCACCGCGTCCCGGCTCATCGATCTCTCCCATGCCGCGGCCCATCAGCTTGGCATGGTCGAGCAGGGTGAGGCGCGGGTCAGGCTGGATCTCATCACAGACACCCCGGATCAGCAGATTGAACGGGTGGCGGATATTCCCATGACGGACACCCGCCCCGGCCAGGAGACAGGCACAGCCGCCCCCGCCAAGGCGGTCCCCCTGGCCGCGGCCATACCGGCCACCGCTTCCTCCCCCCAGGCAGATGCAGCCCCGGCTGTCTCCTCCCAGGCTGGCGGCGGCAAACGGATGCAGGTGCTCGCCAGCGGATCCAGGGAGCGGGCCCAGGCCCTGGCCAAGCAGCTCGGCAGCCAGTACGGCGTGCCCCATGAGATCCAGGCCGTCGGCCAGATCTACCGGGTGCTGCTCGGCCCCATCCCGGCGGCAAAGCAGGGGGCGCTGCTGCAACAGGTGCGCAGTGAAGGGTTCGAGCAGGCCTTCTTCCTCCCCTGAGCCCCTGCTTTTCACCACGACAGGTGGCGCGCCTGATTACGACGCGCCACCGGTCAGTGAGTGTTAAAAAATGCCCATCGATCGCCATGCCGGGCTATGACCAGAGCCCTCTTCTGGTATAGTGAGCCCCGCATTTTCATTTACCAGGGGTCACCCCCAACCAGGCTCGCAGGAATTTTCACGATGTCCAAATTTGCCCATTCAGTCATCCTCGCCGCCCTGATCAGCGCGACCGCCCAGGCCAATACTCCGACGCGGGATCCGCTGCCCACCCCCAACAGCATGCCGGTCGTCGTCCCCGCCGCGCCGACCATCTCGGCCAAGGCCCATATTCTGATCGACTACGCCAGCGGCCAGGTGCTGGCCGAGGAGAACGCCGAGGAGCGGCTGCCCCCCGCCAGTCTGACCAAGATGATGACCTCCTACATCATCGGCCAGGAGCTGGCCAAGGGGAACATCAAGCGCACCGACATGGTGACCATCAGCCAGAACGCCTGGTCCAAGAACTACTCCGACTCCTCCAAGATGTTCATCGAGGTGGGCAAGCAGGTCTCGGTCGATGATCTGAACAAGGGCATCATCATCCAGTCCGGCAACGACGCCTGCGTCGCCATGGCCGAATTCCTGGCGGGCAGCACCGACTCCTTCGCCAGCCTGATGAACACCTGGGCCGCCAAGCTGGGCATGAATGACAGCCACTTCATGAACCCCCATGGCCTGGATGCCGAGGGTCACTACAGTACCGCCCACGACATGGCGCGCCTGGGCCAGGCCCTGATCCGCGACCTGCCGGAGGAGTACAAGATCTACGCCCAGAAGTCCTTCGTCTTCAACGGCATCACCCAGCACAACCGCAACCGCCTGCTGTGGGATCAATCCCTGCAAGTGGATGGCATCAAGACCGGCCATGTCAGCCAGGTCGGCTACAACCTGGTCTCCTCCGCCACCAACAACGAGGGGATGCGTCTGATCGCCGTGGTGTTCGGTGCCACCAGCGAGGCTTCCCGCGCCGCCGAGAGCAAGAAGCTGCTCACCTACGGTTTCCGCTTCTTCCAGAGTGCCACCCCCTACAAGGCAGGCACCGAACTGGTGAGCCAGAAGATCTGGATGGGTGACAAGCCCGAGGTCAAGCTCGGTGTGGATCAGGATGTCTCCGTCCTGGTGACCCGTGGCCAGGCCAGCAACCTCAAGGCCGACTTCCAGCTCGACAGCGAGCTGAAGGCCCCGCTGGCCAAGGGACAGCGCGTCGGCACCGTCTTCCTCAAGCAGGGGGACAAGGAGATCAAGCAGGTTCCCCTGGTTGCCCTGGAAGAGGTGCAAGAGGGTGGCCTGATGAGCCGTCTGTGGGACTATGTGGTACTGCTGGTCACCAGCTGGTTCAAGTGATCTCAGGGTAAAATCTTGTCAAGCAACGGCGCCATCGGGCGCCGTTGCTGTCTTGATGGAGCCTGGCAGCGAATAACCCTGCAATCTGCAGGTTCCGCCGACCCGGGATTTGTGGTAAAAAGCAGCACTTCCACGTCTTGTCGCACGATACCGGGTCTTGATCCCGGTGTGGGCCATGCCCATATAGACTTGTACTGGCGGCCCCCTGGGCCAATGGCAACGAGCCACATGAGAGAGTCATCCCGGATGACGAAAAGGTGAGTCAATGAATACCAAGTTTGATGAACTGCTGGAATTCCCCTGCAAGTTCCCCTTCAAGGTACTGGGTGTGGCCGATCCCGCCCTGCCGGATCTGGTGGTCGAAGTGTTGCAGCAGCACGCCCCCGGCACCTACAGCCCCACGGTACAACCCAGTTCAAAGGGCAACTACCACTCGGTACGAGTGACGGTCACCGCCCAGAGCAAGGAACATATCGAAGCCATGTATGCCGCCCTCGGCAACATATCCCTGGTTCGCTACGTTCTGTGATCACACCCGCGTCGCCCCGTCCAAGGGGCGACGGCCTGTTTGTCCGCCCAGCCCATGAGGAAGCCATGTCCACCCCAGCACAACGCCATCTGCTGACAAGAGACCTGGGTCGCCGCCCCTATCAGGCCGTATGGGACGCCATGAAGGCGTTTACCGACGCGCGCGGCGAAGAGACCCCGGACGAGTTCTGGCTGGTGGAGCACGATCCCGTCTACACCCAGGGCCAGGCCGGCAAGGCCGAGCACCTGCTCGCCCCCGGCGACATCCCTGTGGTGCAAAGTGATCGCGGCGGCCAGGTGACCTATCACGGCCCCGGCCAGCTGGTACTCTATGTGCTGGTGGACGTGCGCCGCAGCAAGCTGTCGGTGCGCGAGCTGGTCACCTGCCTGGAAACCGCCATCATCCAGGTGCTCGCCAGGAGCGACATCCAGGCCTATGCCAAGGCGGACGCCCCCGGCGTCTACGTGCGAGACGGGCTCGGCCTAGAAGCCAAGATAGCCTCCCTGGGCCTGCGCATTCGCCGTGGCTGCTCCTTCCATGGACTGGCCCTCAACGTCAACATGGACATGAGCCCCTTCCTGCGGATCAATCCCTGCGGCTATGCGGGCATGGCCATGACCCAGACCAGTGCCCTGGGGGGCCCCTTGAGCGTGCCCGAGGCGGCCCGGCCCCTGATGGCCGAGCTGGCCAGCCTCATCGGTTACCAGACCATCACCCATGTCGAGCAAGGCGCCATGCCATGGCACGATGCGAATCTCAAGATGCCCTCTGCGGACATCAATCAGACAGTAACAAACACCGAGAGTGAATCATGAGCAAACCCGTTCGTATGGAGCCGGGCGTCAAGCTGCGCGATGGCGACAAGATGGCCCTGATCCCGGTGAAATTCATGCCGGATCCCACCGAAGAAGTGCTGCGTAAACCGGACTGGATGCGGATCAAACTGCCCCCCTCGAGCCAGAAGATCGAGCACATCAAGAGCACGCTGCGCAAGAACAAGCTGCACTCTGTGTGTGAGGAGGCCTCCTGCCCCAACCTGGCGGAGTGCTTCAACCACGGCACCGCCACCTTCATGATCATGGGCGCCATCTGCACCCGCCGCTGCCCCTTCTGCGACGTGGCCCACGGCCGCCCGCTGGCGCTGGATCCGGAAGAGCCGAAGAAGCTGGCCCTCACCATCAAGGAGATGGGGCTGAAATACGTGGTCATCACCTCGGTGGACCGCGACGATCTGCGGGACGGCGGTGCCCAGCACTTCGCCGACTGCATCAAGCAGATCCGCGAGCACAGCCCCCAGACCCGCATCGAGATCCTGACCCCGGACTTTCGCGGCCGGATGGAGCAGGCCCTGGCGGTGTTCCGCGAGACCCCGCCGGACGTGTTCAACCACAACCTGGAAACCGCCCCGCGCATGTACCGGGTCGCCCGCCCCGGCGCCGACTACAAGTGGTCCCTGGAGCTGCTGCGCCGCATCAAGGAGATGCACCCCCATGTGCCGACCAAGTCCGGCGTCATGATGGGTCTGGGCGAGACCAACGAAGAGATAGTCCAGGTGCTCAAGGACTTGCGCGAGCACGGTGTCAACATGCTGACCCTGGGCCAGTACCTGCAGCCGAGCCGTCACCACCTGCCGGTGAAACGCTATGTGCCGCCCGCAGAGTTCGACGAGCTGAAGGATGTCGCCATGGAGCTGGGCTTCTCCCATGCCGCCTGCGGCCCCTTCGTACGCTCCTCCTACCATGCGGATCTGCAGGCCAAGGGCGAAGAGGTCAAATGACCTTCTCTCCTCTGCACTGAAAAAAGAGCGCCAAAGGGCGCTCTTTTTTTATGGTCGTAGTCACGGGTTCAATGGGGGCCCCGCAACTGCTGATGCAGCGCAAGCAGGGCCCGAACCTCGGCCAGCCGGCGCCGGGTCAGGGCAATGCGCGCCTCCCTGTCTATCCCCTCCCCGAGCAGCAGCCCGGCCAGGCAGTGTTCATAGAGCGCACCCTCCTGGCGCCAGCCCTGGTGGTATGACCCCTGAGTCAAGGTGAGCCGCTCCCCGTTGCCGCAGCGATCCAGGCTGATCTGGCCACCATCGGCCAGGAATGCCGTCACCCCTTTTTGCCCGCCCCCGGGACCGGCATACTTGTCGAGCCGGATCTGCAGCGGTATCCCCCCGACCGATCCCCGCAGCCGAGCCCGGCCCTCGGCGACGTGCAGGTCACCATGGACGATGGCCGCCCCCAGCCGGTCGGTCACCTCCCCAGCCAGCAGTTGCAAGGATTCATCACATCCCAGTGCCGCCACCAGCTCCCGTATCTGAGTCAGCACATGGGTGCCGATATCGAGAATAACCCCATCCGGATGGCGCAGCGTGCGGCAGTCCGCCTCTCCCGTCGCGAAGTTGAGGGCAATGGGCCGGCCTTGCTCATCCTGACCACTGGGCTCTTGCAGATAGCCCTCCAGTCGCAGCAGCCGGGCTCCGCTCAGATCTGGCGGATTGCCCTGGGCCGAGTCCTCCGGCAGCCAGTTCGCTCCCAGCTGCCCCGATAACAGTTGCTGGATGCCGGTGCGCGCCATCCAGTGATCCAGGGCCAGCACCCGACCGGCACAGGCAGGCTCCGCCAGCAGCGCCTCCAGCTGCTCGAGCTGATCCAGGCGGGCGACCACGGGCTTTTCCACCACCAGCAGGGGGATGGCGCTGGCCAGCGCTGCGCTCAGGGTCACCAGATGATCCAGGGAAGGAGTGGTAATGAACAACAGATCCAGCGGTCTGGCCAACAAGGCATCCAGACTCGGCAGCGCATGAACCCCTGCCAGTTGCCGGGCAGGATCCCGATCGTAACCCCACAACTCAAGGCCCGACAGGGCCAGTCGCCTCAGGGCCGGCAGGTAGGCCGTCTCCACCACGGCCCCCAGGCCCACGAATCCAATCTGCATCTGCTCTCCTCCAAATAGCCTCAATCTAGCGCCGCCCAGCTTGCTCTGACCTGATCCAGGGCAATTAATCGCCAGGGGCTGACGCGGTACAGGGCGCCTCATCGACATCCGGAGGCAATGGCAAGACCCCGTTCGAACATTTCTGTTCCTGAGGGCAGAGGCTATCATGCCCACTTCCCAGCGCCTTCAGGAGTATCACATGTCCCCCATCACCGCCTTTATCATCCATGGTTACACCGCCTCGCCCCAGGCCAACTGGTTTCCCTGGCTCGCCGCCCGGCTCGAGGAGCAGGGCATCCAGACCCGGGTGCTCGCCATGCCGGATCCCCAGGCGCCCGAGCCCGCCGCCTGGGATGCCCATCTGGCGGCCAGCATAGGCGAGGCGGATGGCCACACCCTGCTGGTTGGCCACAGCCTGGGCTGCATCTCGGCCCTGCGCTACCTGCATCAGCACCCTCCCCTGAGCGACCTGGGTGGCCTGCTGCTGGTTTCCGGCTTCGATGAACCCCTCGCTACCCTGCCCGAGCTCACCCCCTTCGTCGCCCAGCCCCTGCCCCTCGCCCATATCAGGGCCAGAGTGCCGCGCTGCGCCCTCATCGCCTCCACCGATGACGCCATCGTCCCCCCGTCCTTCTCCCTGGCCCTGGCCCAGCGGTTGCAGGCCCCCCTGCATCCGATTGCACAGGGGGGCCATTTTCTCGATCGGGAGGGCTTTACCGAGTTGCCCCTCGCCTATGAGCTGCTGATGGAGATGGCCGGCGCCATCAGGGCGGCGGCGAAGATCCCGCAGGCGAGCTGACTCGCGGCCCTCACTCCTGTGCAAAGGCCGGGTGGTAGCTCACTTCACCACTGGCCCCCGCCGCCCCCAAGCGGCGGGCCATGAAGTATTCCGGGGGCACGCCGGGCAGGGTCAGCGCCCCGTTCGCCACGAAGCCGCAGCGGCGGGCCAGTTCGGATATTTTCATGACAACCACTCGCAATGGGATCCGTGAGCCGATGATGGGAAACTTAAACGGTGAAGCTGTAGACGGGTCAACGCCTTTTTCCTGAGCATCGCCCATAAAAACGGCCACCCCAGGGTGGCCGTCATCGGCATACAGACAGACTCACGAGCGTCAGAGGCCGGCGGCCTCCAGATGCTCCACCAGCAGTTGCACGCTGCGGTTGCCGCGCCACTCGTTGACGTCGAGCCGGTAGACCAGCCGCACCCGTTTGACCGAGGCATCGGGCCAGCGCTTGAGATCCACCCCGAAGGCGATGGCATCCACCGCGTGGCCGGAATCCGTGGTCAGCATCATCTTGAGGTGTTTCTCCCCCACCAGCCTTTGTTGCACCAGCACGAATTCGCCGTCAAACAGCGGTTCGGGGAAGGCCTGGCCCCAGGGGCCGGAGGCGCGGATCAGCTCCGCCAGCTCGAGGGTGAGCTCGTCCGGCAGCAACTCGCCATCGGTGAGCAGCACCCCGGTCAAGAGCTCCGGCGTCACCAGCTCGCCGATCACCGCCTCGAAGGCGCGACCGAAGGCTTCGATATTGGCCTTGGGCAGGGTCAGCCCCGCCGCCATGGCGTGGCCGCCAAACTTGCCCATCAGGCCCGGATGGCGGGTATCGAGCAATTCGAGCGCATCGCGCAGGTGCACCCCGGGGATGGAGCGGCCCGAGCCCTTGAGCTCGGTCTCGCTGCTCTCGGCAAACGCGATGACCGGACGGTAGTACTTCTCCTTCACCTTGGAGGCCACCAACCCCACCACCCCCTGATGCCACTCGTCCCGGTGCAGCACTATGCCGGAGGGGACTTCACCATCACGAAAACGGATCTGCTCCAAAGTGGCGAGGGCCTCCTGCTGCATCCCCTGCTCTATCTCCTTGCGCTCCTGGTTGAGGCTGTCCATCTCGGACGCCAGCTGGCGCGCCAGGTTGAGGTCGTCGCACAGCAGACAGGCGACCCCGAGGGACATGTCGTCGAGTCGACCCACCGCGTTGAGGCGGGGCCCCAGGGCAAAGCCGAGATCGGCGGCGCACAGGCGGCGGCCGTCACGGCCGGAAACATCCACCAGCGCCTGAATGCCGGGGCGACAGCGTCCGGCCCGGATCCGCTGCAGGCCCTGATGGACCAGGATGCGGTTGTTGCCATCGAGCGCCACCACGTCGGCGACCGTGCCGAGGGCCACCAGATCGAGATAATCCGCCACATTGGGGGCGCGAATGCCCTGGCGCTCATACCAGCCACTCTGGCGCAGGTGGGTGTTGAGGGCCGCCATCAGGTAGAAGGCGACCCCGACCCCGGCCAGGGACTTGGAGGGGAAGTCGCAGCCATGCTGGTTGGGGTTCACGATGGCATCGGCGTCAGGCAGCTCCTGGCCCGGCAGGTGGTGATCGGTAACCAGTACCCGCATGCCGGCCGCCTTGGCCGCCGCCACCCCGGCGATGCTGGAGATGCCGTTGTCCACCGTGATGAGGAACTCGGCGCCCCGGGCCACCGCCAGCTCGACGATCTCGGGGGTGAGGCCGTAGCCGAACTCGAAACGGTTGGGCACCAGAAAATCGATGTGGCGCCCCCCCATGGCGCGCAGGGCCAGCACGCACAGGGCCGAGCTGGTGGCGCCGTCACAGTCAAAATCACCGACGATGAGGATACGCTGCTGCGCCGTCAGGGCATCCGCCAGCAGGGGTACCGCCTGCTCCATGCCAAACAGGCGCTGGGGCGGCAGCAGCTGGCTGGCGCTGCGCTCTAGTAGGGCGGGATCTTCCACCCCGCGGCTGGCGAAGATCTGGCGCAGCAGGGGGTGCAGGGTATCGGGCAGATGGGAATCATCCACCCGGGGGCGACGACGGATTTGCAAAGACATGGCGATATCCAGTGGGTTCAAACGGGGGCAGAGGCCGAAACAGGCTGCAAGGATCGCACTCCTGTCCCCCTTAGGCAAATGCCGGGGCTGAGAAAACGTCCGCCCTCCCGAGGGCGCGATCAGGGCCTCTTATTGCCAATCCCGTTAATAACCGGGTGATAACAGAAATTTAGCCTGCTCAGGTTGCCAATTGGACTCTGCCACCGCAAGCTATCAGGGGTGGCCAGGGGGCAGGGATTATCCCGCCTTCTGGCCTAGCATCATGACCCCTTATTTTGCTCAACCTTACCCATTTTGGAGGGAATTCAATGAGCCTTATCCAGGAATTCAAGGCCTTTGCTGCCCGTGGCAACGTGATCGACATGGCCGTCGGTATCATCATAGGTGCCGCCTTTGGCAAGATAGTCTCCTCGTTCGTCGGCGACATCATCATGCCCCCCATCGGCATCATCCTCGGCGGGGTAGATTTCAGCGATCTGGCCGTGGTGCTCAAGGCGGCGGAGGGGGACACCCCGGCCGTGGTCATCGCCTATGGCAAGTTTATCCAGACCATCATCGACTTCCTGATCATCGCCTTCGCCATCTTCATGGGTGTCAAGGCCATGAATAGCATGAAGAAAAAAGCGGAAGAGGCCCCGGCCGCCCCCGCAGCGCCCACCAAGGATCAGGAGCTGCTGAGCGAGATCCGCGACTTGCTGAAATCCCAGCAGGGCAAATAACCCCCCCCCTGCTGGTGCATCGCTAAAAAAACCGCGTGAACGCGGTTTTTTTTTTGCCCGAAGCGGGGTGACTCAGGCGCGGGGGTGGTGCTCGCCATGAAGCGCCTTGAGCCGCTCGTTGGCCACATGGGTGTAGATCTGGGTGGTGGAGAGATCCGCATGACCCAGCAGCATCTGCACCACCCGCAGGTCGGCGCCATGATTGAGCAAATGGGTGGCGAAGGCGTGGCGCAGGGTATGGGGGGAGAGCTCTCCCTGGATGCCGGCCCGCAGGGCATAGAGCTTGATACGGTGCCAGAAGGTCTGGCGCGTCATCATCTGGGCCCGCTTGGAGGGGAAGACCACGTCCGAGCTGACTCCCCCCAGCAAGAGGGGGCGCCCCTGCCGGTAATAACGCTCCAGCCAGTAAACCGCCTCCTCCCCCATGGGCACCAGCCGCTCCTTGTTGCCCTTGCCCACCACCCGCACCAGCCCCTGGCGCAGGCTGACATGCTCGGCGGTGAGCCCCACCAGCTCGGAGACCCGCAACCCGGTGGCATAGAGCAATTCGAGCATCGCCTTGTCCCTCAGCTCCAGGGGATCCTCCACATTCGGCTCGTCGAGCAATGAGCCCACCTGCCCCTCGCTCAAGTCGGAAGGGAGCTTCTTGGGCAGCTTGGGCCCCTCCAGCAGCACTGTGGGATCATCCCCCCTCAGCTTCTCCCGGTTGAGATACTGGTAGAAACGACGCAGGGCAGAGAGGAAGCGGGCCGTGCTGCTGGCGGCAAAGCCCTGATCCACCCGCCAGGCGAGGTAGTGCTGGATGTCGTCCATCCCGGCCAGCAACAGGGCGCCGCCCTGGCCATCGAGCCAGAGGGCAAACTTGCCCAGATCGACCCGGTAGGAGGCGATGGTGTTGTCTGACAGACCCCGCTCCAGCCAGAGGGCATCGAGGAACTGCTCGATCAAGGGATGAGGCGGCGTGGCGGACGAGGCGGCTTTGCGGGTCATGGCGCGAGTCGGGTTGGCGAACGGACCTCCATTCTAACGCCAAGGCGGGGCGAGACGGCAAGGGTTACCACGCCGGCCCGAAGCAGGATGAGCGGGCTGGGAAGGGGACGCCACTCTCTGGTAAACTCGCCCCTTTACTTGAGCTGGCGGGAAGAGCGATGAAGATTGGTCTGTTTTACGGTTCCACCACCTGTTACACCGAGATGGCCGCCGAGAAGATCCGCACCCTGCTGGGCCCGGAGCTGGTCGACATTCACAACATCAAGGATGTCCCCCTGGCGCGCATGACTGAGTACGAGATCCTGATCCTCGGCATCTCCACCTGGGATTTTGGCGAGCTGCAGGAAGATTGGGAATCCCGCTGGGAAGACATCGCCGATGTCGACCTGGAGGGGCGCATCATAGCCCTGTTCGGCATGGGGGATCAGCTGGGCTATGGCGAGTGGTATCAGGATGCCCTGGGACTCTTGCACGATCAGCTGGTGCCCAAGGGAGTCAGGCTGGTGGGTTACTGGCCCAATGAGGGCTACGAATTCGACGCCTCCAAGGCACTGATCGACGACGGTCGCCACTTCGTCGGCCTGGCCCTCGATGACGCCAACCAGTACGAACAGACCGACGAGCGACTCGAACAGTGGACCCTGCAGATCCTCGGCGAGATCCAGGCACTGCTCTGACAGAACAACCCCCACTGTGGGCCTGGCAGCCCCTCGGCGAGATCACACCAGGCAAGGCTCTGACAGAGCGACCCCACTGTGGGCCTGGCAGCCCCTCGGCGAGATCACACCAGGCAAGGCTCTGACAGAGCGACCTCCACAGTGTGCCTGGCAGCCCCTCGGCGAGATCACACCAGACACGGCGTCATGCCTTCCCTCGCGCCTGTTTTCTATCGTCGCCATCGGGTTTGGCCTAGCGACTTTTGTACCCTGGTCTGTAACAATGTTAACCAGCGCCCAACATAAGCCTAAAAATCAGGGCGCTGGAAGCAAACAGGAATAGACCAGAAAAGGACATTCTATGAATCAACTCTCTCTCCTGGCCCCCGCCATCGCCCGCGACGTGCTCGATCACGCCCTGCGGCTTGGGGCCGACTTTGCCGAGCTGTTTGTGGAGCGCAAGCGCCGCAGCCAGCTCAGCCTGCTCTCCAGCCAGATAGAAAACATCAGCGGTGGCCTCGATTTCGGCATAGGCGTGCGCCTGTGCTACGGCCACAAGGTGCTCTACGGCTACACCAACCTGGCCGACCGCGACGAGCTGTTGCGTATCGTCACCCTGCTGGCGGCCAAGGACAGGCGTGACCCCCTGGTCACCGCCACCGCCTTCGACTTCACCCGCTTGACCGATCGCAACCCTGTGGCCCTGCCGCTCTCGGCCGACAAACAGCTGGAGCAGAAGATTGCCTACCTGCACACCATGGACGCCGCGGCCCGCGCCGAGAGCGAGCGGGTGAGCCAGTTCTCCGGCAACCTGCTGGGCTGGGAGCAGGAGGTGGAGATCTTCAACAGCGAGGGGCTTTGGATAAGCGATCGCCGCCACTACAACCGCATCATGGCCCAGGCCATCGCCGCCCTTGGCAGCGAGCAGACCATGGGCTACGAAGCCCCCGGCGCCCTGATGGGCTGGGAGCATGCCGAGAGCATAGATCCCCGCGAGCTGGCCCTCACCGCCACCCGTCAGGCGCTGGTGAAGCTGGGGGCAGCCCCCTGCCCGAGCGGCAAGCTGCCGGTCATCATGGAGAGCGGCTTTGGCGGCGTCATCTTCCACGAGGCATGCGGCCACCTGTTGGAGACCACCTCGGTGGCCAAGAAGGCCTCCGTGTTCCACGACAAGATGGGCCAGCTCATCGCCAATCCGGCGGTCAGCGCCGTGGATGAAGGCTTGCAGAGCAACGCCTGGGGCTCCATCAACGTCGATGATGAAGGCATGGCGACCCAGCACACCCAGCTCATCAAGGAGGGCGTACTCACCGGCTTCCTGGTGGACAGGATGGGGGCCCTCAAGACCGGCCATGCCCGTACCGGTTCAGGACGGCGGGAATCCTACAAGTTCGCCCCCACCTCCCGCATGCGCAACACCTACATAGAGCCGGGCAGCCACAGCCTGGACGACATGCTGGCCACCGTCGAGCACGGCATCTATGCCAAGAAGATGGGGGGCGGCTCGGTGCAGCCGGGCACGGGCGAGTTCAACTTCAACGTGCAGGAGGCCTATCTCATCGAGGGGGGCAAAATCACCCGGCCCCTCAAGTCGGCGACCCTGATAGGCACGGGCCCCCAGGTGCTGAAAGAGATCTCCATGGTAGGGAGCAATCTGGCCCTGGCCGCCGGCATGTGCGGTTCGGTTTCCGGCTCTGTGCCCACTTCTGTGGGTCAGCCCGCCCTCAAGGTGGACAATATCCTGGTGGGAGGTAATTCCTGATGAATGACACCATTAAGCTCCTGAAAGTGGACCTGATGCTGATCGGGGGGAACGCCTGATGAGCCAACTCGACATGAATCAACTGCTCAGCCGCCTGCTGGACAAGGTCGCCGATCTCGGCGCCGAGGCGGACATCATCGCCAACCAGGACAAGGCCTTCTCCCTCAAGGCCGACAAGGGCGAGCTCAGTGAATACAAGGTCACCAGCAGCCAGCAGATAGGCATTCGCCTGATAAAGGAGGGCCGGGTCGGCATCGCCTACTCCGAGTCCCTCGATGAACCGGCACTGGATGCCATGGTGCAGGATGCCCTGGATGCCAGCCGCTTTGCCAAGGTCGATGCGGATCAGCGCATCTCGGTGACAGGCAGCCATATCACCACCGACTGCGCCGAGATAAGCCAGCCCGACACCACGGCGGTGGAGGAGAAAATAGCCCTGGCCCTGCGCCTCGAATCGGACATGCTGGCCCTGCCGGCTGTCACCGGTGCCCCCTACAACGGCTTCTTCGAAGGAGAGAGCCGGCTGTGGCTCGCCAACAGCCAGGGCAGCCTCTGCCAGCACCAGGAGTTCAGCGTCGGTTGCCACAGCTCGGCGCTGATCGAGCGGGACGGCCGTCAGTCCATGCACTACCAGGGACAGTACGCACGGCGCTTCGACGAGCTGGAGAGCCAGGCCCTCATCCGCCAGATCCACGCCGTAGCCGATGGCTTGCTGATGGGGGAGGCGGTGCAAAGCGGCCGCTACAGCGTCCTCTTCAGCACAAACTGCCTGGCCAGTCTGTTTGGCTGCTTCCAGTCTGCGCTGTCGGGCAAGTGGGCCCAGCAGGGGATCAACCCCTGGCGCGGCAAGCTTGGGCAGAGTGTGGCGTCCCGCTGGCTCACCCTGGAGAGCCGGGTCCATATGCCTGGGGGCATGAAGATCAAGGCATTCGACGGCGAAGGGGCCGCCACCTCGGATCTGCTGCTCATCGGCGAGGGGGAGCTCAAGACCCTGCTCCACAACAGCGCCACCGCCCGCCATTTCGGTGTGGCCAGCAATGGCGCGGCGGCCCGCAGCGCCCGCAGCGCCCTGGATGTGAGCCCGCGCCACCTGGTGTTCGGGCTCGGCCCTCACAGCGAGAGCGAGGTGCAGGGCGGCGACTATCTGGAGCTGGTCAAGCTGGACGGCCTGCATTCGGGGGCCGATGCGGTGAGCGGCGACTTCTCGTTCGGCGCCTCAGGCTTCCTCTGCCGGGACGGCGAGCGGGTGGCACCGGTGCGCGGCATCACGGTGGCGGGCAACTTCTACCGCCTGCTCGGCGAGCTGGAGGCCGTCGGCAATGTGTTGCACCACGACGATGGCAAGGGCTTCTACGCCCCCCTCATCCGTTTCGGCGGGCTGAGCATCGCCGGCAAGTGAGACCTTCGGACAAGGAGAGCCGCAGCCTGCCGGCACAGAGATGGGTCGGTGGCCTGAACCTCGAAGGCAACTGACTGTATGCAGTGCAGAAACGGCTGCTCTCCCCCACGCCAAAACGGCGCCTTATGGCGCCGTTTTTTCATTGATGGCGCCCCTGTTCAGCCACTCCTACCCTCAAGGAGCCACCGGTCGCATCGGCCGGAAACCGCGGGAGAATACGAAGATGGACAATACCCTGGTCTGGGCCGACATTCCGACTCGGGATCTGGATCGCGCCATGGCCTTCTATGCCGCCCTGCTCGACGTGGACGTCACGCCGGTACAGGAGGAGATACGCTTCGCCATGTTGCGCCACGACGGCAACAACGCGGCGGCCTGCCTCGGCCCCATGGATGAATACCACCAGCCCGGCTCCGCCGGCCCCCTCATCTACCTTTCCCTGGGCGATCGGCTGGAAGAGGCGCAGCGGCTGGTGCCCGGCCTTGGCGGGCGCGTGCTGGCCCCCCTGCACAGCATTGGCAGCGGCCATGGCTCCCGGGTCATCATAGAGGATACCGAAGGCAACCGGCTCGCCCTCTATGCCCCGCCCGGCCCCTGAGTGGCCACCAGAAACAACAACGGCGACCCTGGGGTCGCCGTTGTTGTTTCTGGTGGAGGAGTCGATCACGCCTCGGGATTGAGGCGAGTCGGCATACCGGAACGCTGCTCCAGCGCCTCTTTCACCAGCGCGGAGTCGCTCTCGGCGTTGGCGATGAAGCGGCTGATGGGGGCGGTCAGCTTGAGGGGCACGGGGGCATTGGAGTTGAACTCCGCCTCGCTGCGCGACAACGGCTCATGGACCTCCAGGTAGCGGCTGCCGTCCGGCTCCACCGTGGCCTTGACCGGCTGGTTGACGAACTGGACGCGAGTCCCGACCGGCACGTTGTCAAACAGGTACTTGATGTCGTCGGCACGCAGGCGCACGCAGCCGCTGCTCACCCGCAGGCCGATGCCGAAGGTGGCATTGGTACCATGGATGGCGTAGAGGTTTCCGATGTAAAGGGCGTGCAACCCCATGGGGTTGTCCGGACCGGCCGGCCAGACCGCCGGCAGTGTCTTGCCCTGGGCAGCATAGCGGCGACGGATGTTCTCGGTCGGAGTCCAGGTCGGGTTGGCGCGCTTGCGTTCCACCTTGGTGACCCAGTTTTCCGGGGTATTCACCCCCAGCTGGCCGATACCGATGGGCAGCACATGCACCACCTTCTTGCCCTTGGGATAGTAATAGAGGCGCATCTCGGCCACGTTGACCACTATGCCTTGGCGCGGTGCGTCCGGCAGGATCAGCTGGTGGGGGATCACCAGTGTGCTGCCCGGCGTCGGCAGGAAGGGATCCACCCCGGGGTTCGCTTCCATGATATTGGTCAGCCCCAGCTGGAAGTCGGCGGCAATCTGCTCCAGCGGGCGATTGTCGGCGGGCACCACGTATTCCTGGTTCTCGCCGATCAGGCGGCTGTTGGCCGCGGGCAGAGCATATTCAACGGCGGCGGCCTGCTGGCTGACCAGCATCAGACTGCACAGCAGGGCCGAGGTGGCGGTGCTAACCGCGGTACTAAAGGCGTTCATACAATTCCTATGAGTGTTCCTGTCAACCAGGTCAGGGTGGTGCCCGTTCATCCCTTGATGAACACGGCGGCACGGCTGGTGCGCATTCTTCCCTGCCGAGGCGCAAATTTCAACGTCCAGACGGGGGATTTCTCACCCAGGGCGCCGCTTTTACCACCCTTTGCGTCATTTACCTTATCGCGCCCCGCCTGATTATTCCATGAACAGGAGGGCGGGCCCCCGGCCAAGCCCCCGCCGCACTCCGTGAGACGGCTCACAATCGAAGTCACTTGAAACCAAATTGCAGGGTTCGCGCCCTATAATGCCCGCGCCGCAAAAGGGCAATCTTCATAGTCGCTACGGAAAATATAATGAAACTGATCCCCAAGACCCTGCTCGCCGCTGCCATTTCCCTCGGATTGATGGCAGGCTGTCACAGCAACAATGACTCCAAGGCCCCAGATCCCATGGTTCGCTTCGCTACCTTCAACCTCTCCTTCGATCGCACCGCCCCCGGCATGCTCTCCGGCGAACTGGCGCTGGACCGCGCCGCCCAGGATGCCCTGTTGGCCCGCCTCGCCGACGGCACCTTGAGCGGCGCCGAGAAGACCAGGGCCCTCGACGTGCAGCAGATCCGCAATATCGCCGAAATCATCCAGCGCACCCGGCCGGATGTCTTCCTGCTCAACGAGTTCGACAACGACGGCAAGGGGGAGAGCACAGCCGATCTCAAGGCCTTCAACGACAACTACCTGGCCCATGCCCAGCACGGCGAGGTGCAGGCCATCAGCTACCCTGTGATGCAGAATTTCGCCACCAACACAGGGCTGATGAGCGGCCACGACCTCAACCTGGACGGCAAGCGCAACAACGGGCCGGACGACGCCTGGGGCTTTGGCAACTACCACGGCCAGTACGCCTTCGCCCTGATGTCGAAGTATCCCATCGACACCAAGGGGATCCGCACCTTCCAGCACTTCAAGTGGAAGGACATGCCGGGCGAGACGAACCCCGTCATCGACGACTGCAACAACCCCAGGGCGCCGATCCCGGCGGGCCGCCAGTGCGGCGAGCCCTGGTATGACGACGCCGCCTGGGCGCAGTTCCCGCTCTCCTCCAAGAACCACGCTGACGTGCCGGTGCGGGTCAAGACCGCCAAGGGGGAAGAAGTGATCCACTTCCTCATCTCCCACCCGACGCCCCCCATCTTTGGCAATGCGGCGCGCCACAACGTCAAGCACAACAGGGCCGAGGTCGCCTTCTGGCAAGACTATGTGGAGAGCGCCAGCTACATGGTGGACGACGCCGGCAAGGCGGGCGGCCTGCCACAGGGTGCCCGCTTCGTCATCGCCGGGGATCTCAACGCCGATCCGCAAGCAGGCGATGGGGATCTCAGTGCCATCCAGGACTTGCACAACCATGTGCTGGTCAATCAGGCGGTCACCAATGGCGCCCTGATCCCGGTGAGCCAGGGGGGCCCGGAGTGCCTCGCCAGTCAGCCGGATCTGTGCAAGCGCAACAACAACCGCACCACCCCGGAGCGCATCACCAGCAGCAGCGGCCTGCAGCTCGATCACCTGATCCCCTCAGCCAACCTCAATGCCATCGCCTCTGGGGTGTTCTGGCCCGCCAGCTTCGAGCCGGGCTACCACCTGGTGTATGACGCCAAGCTGGGCATCGCCAAGGGGGTCAGCTCGGATCACCGCCTGGTGTGGGTGGACTTCGAACTGGACCAGTGATGTTCAGGGTAACTCAATGAAAAGCGGGGCCATGATAGCCCCGCTTTTTTTGCCTCTGGCGCTACACCAGCTTCTCCACCCGGGCCGGCAGGCCCTGGCGCGCCGAGGAGCCGATGGCCCAGTCCACCAGGGGGTAGCGGCCGTGACGGCTGGGATCCAGCACCGCCAGATCGTTGAGGTTCACCCCGGCGCCGCGCAAGGGGCTGGCCACCACCTCCTTGCCGTCGACCCAATGCGCCCGCGCCCCCAGCTCCTTGTGACCGAAGCCGTGCTCGATGGCGATGGCATCTTCCTGCACCCCGGCCACGCACTCCGCCAGCCCGATCACGCTGCCATTGGGGGTGCTGACCCGCACCCTGTCCCCGCTCACTATGCCAAGACGCGCCGCCGTCTGGACGTTGAGCCGCACCCCGTTGCTGGGGTGCACCTGACGCAGGCGATCCGAGCCTATGCTCATGGAGCTCATGGTGTGGGACTTGTAGCTGGTGAGCAGCAGGGGCCACTGGGACGGCTTGAACGCCTCGCTCAGCGGCGTGCCGTCCGCGAGCTGGGGGCGGAAGAAGCGCGGGGTGCCGCTCAAGTATTGGCCGCTCTGGCTGTGGCGCCGGCTGCCCACCGCCGGGTTCCACAGCATCAACGGCTTGGGCCAGCGCTTGCTCGGCTGACCCGATTCATCGCGCCCCTTGGCCACCGGCTCGAAGCGCCCGCCTCGGGCGAAGAGGTAGGCAGCGCGGCCCGCCTCCTCCGCGCTCAAAGTGGTATTCAGCACCGGCAGGATCCGTTCCACCCCGGACCAGGCGAGATCCTCAGGATCTATGGCAGGCACAGGCTCGCCGAGATAGGCCACGTTGGCCGCCCCGTAGAGGGAGAAGTCCGCCGCCTTGTTCAGGGCGTGCAGCTTGCCATCCGCCCCTTTGAGGGCCCCCTCGCCAAAGCCCGGCAACCCCAGCCGCTTCGCCACGGCGATGAAGAAGGACTCCATGCAGACCGGATCCCCCGAGGCTGTCTTGGCGACTCTTGGCTCCACCACGGGCCAGCGGCCGGTGGAGACCTTGGTCATGACCCCGTGCCAGGCGCTGGCCCAGCCCCAGGACTCGTAGGTCAGGGTGTCAGGCACTATGTAGTCCGACAGCGCCGAAGATTCGTTGATGAAGCTGTCGATGCTGACAAAGAGCGGCAGCACGGCAGGGTCCTTGAGCTGCTCGCCTATGGCATGGCTGAGCCCCGCCTGACCGTAGAGGGGGTTGCCCATGTGGTTGATCCAGACCTTGGCGCGGTAGGGATAACCGCTCACCGCCGCGGTCAGATGCTCGCCGAGCAATGGGCCGGAGATCGGGAACCAGGGCTCGTGGGCCGGATAGGGGTTCTGCCCCGCTTCGCGCTTGCGGCGATATTCGGAAGTTTTCTCGTAGGGGAACTTGGATCGCGACAGGAAGACCCCGGCGGGTTTGACCATGCCGGGGAAGCTCGCCAGATCGTAGCGCGGCCCGGCCCCGAAGGGATCGAACTTGCCGCCGCTCGCCACGGCGCCGCCCCGGGCGTTGAGGTTCCCTATCATGGCGTTGAGCATCATGATGGCCCAGGCCGAATAGAAGCCGTTGGCGCTCATGGTGCCGCCATGGGAGATCACCGCCGCCCGGGTGCCGTGGCTGGTGAACTCCCGCGCCAGCTCCTTGATGTCGCTCACCGGCACGGCGCACTCGGCGCTGTATTGCTCGAGAGAGTGCTCCCGGCTCGCCTCGGCCAGCAGCTGGAAGCTGCTCTTGACCCTGAGCTCCCCGCCCGGAGTCGAAATGCTGCGCGCCACCCAGAGGTTGGCCCGCTCACACTGGCCTGCGGGTTTCAGCGCGTCGCTCCCCTCCTCGACCACCAGCACCGCATCCCCCTCCCCATAGGCTTCCCCATCAAAGGGCAAGCCAAGATCGCTTGCCCGCAGCATCTGGCCGAAGCGGGGGTGGGACTCGTCGCAGACAACCAGGTGGCTGGCGTTGCAAAAACCGCGATAACCGGCTCGCTCGGCGGCCTCGGCATGGGGGGCCGCCAGGAAGGGCTCGGCGTAGCGCTCGTTGTCGATGATCCAGCGCAGCATGGCCATGGCCAGGGCCGAGTCGGTGGCGGGCCGGATGGGCAGCCAGCGGTTGGCGGGGGCGGACGGCAGGTTCACCGTGTTCGGCAGGCTGGGGGCCACCACCACGTAGGAGAACGGCTTGCCCTGCCGCGCCCGCCCCGCCGCCAGCTGGCGGGACTGGCGCTTGAAGGGGTTGCCGGACTGCTGGGGGGAGGTGCCCATGAACAGCAGGAAGTCGCTCTCGTCCCAGTCCGGCTTGAGGTGGGCGTTCTTCTCCAGATCGTCCAGCAGGGCACCGGCCCCGACCCGGAACGACAGGCCGCAGTAGGCGCCGTGGTTCGCGAAATTGCGGGTGCCGAAGCTGTTGAAGGTGAAGCGCTTGATGAAGGCATCGCGCCCCTCGTCCGAGGCGTTGCTCACCAGCAGCTGGTTGGCCCTGGGGCCGTATTCGGGGTTCGCCGGGTCCAGCGGCTCGGCGAGGTTGCGGATGGCCCTCAGCCCCTCCACTTTCCCCTCCCCGAACAGATTTCCCCCCTCCACCACCTCCTCGATCAGCTGTTCGAAGGGGATGCTCTGCCAGCGGCCGCTGCCGCGGGGGCCGACTCGCTTGAGGCAGCGGGTGACCCTGTGGGGGCTGTCGAGCTGCTCCAGCATGGCGTTGCCCCGGGCGCAGGCGGTGGAGCGCCCCTCCAGCCCCCCTTCCTGATGGCCGCTGGTAGCGAGCAGCGCCTGCTTGACCGGCGTCTTGAAGTCGATGTGGTGCAGGGCCGAGAGCGGGTGATAGGGGTTGCCCAGGATGCGCACTATCCTGTCGCTCTCGTTGTCGATGCGGGCCCGCACCCCGCACAGGGTCCAGCAGCCGAGGCACATGGTGTTGGCGAGGCGCTGATCCGGATTGGGATGAAGCTCCCCTTTCTCGTCGACCCTGTACTCCACGGCGAGCGAGTTGCCGTGAATGGGATCCCGGGTCGGCTTGCCGGAGCTGCCGGTGGCCACCCCGCTCGCCACCTGCTTGAGGGTGTCGCTGTAACCGGCCACGAAGAGCCCTGTGCCCCCGGCAATGGCGGCCCCTTTGAGAAACTTGCGTTTGCTGTGATCCATCAGAGTGCCTCGCGAGCGGAGTGGGGGTTGGCTGCCTGGGTGGCAGAGGAAGTGGTGACGGATGGCAGAGCCGGAGCGCACACCAGCTCTGAGAGCGCCACCAGCAGGGCCAGCAGCAGGCCGAAGGTGCCGAGGATGCCGAGCACCCCGGCCGGTCCCCAGGCGATGTCGTAGAGATAGACCCCGGCCCCGTATTTCGGGACCAGCTGCCCCTGGATGAGCACCAGCCAGCGCAGGCCCCACACCAGGTGCAGTGCCAGCAGCCCCAGGCCCCAGGTTTGCAGGCGGGGGGAGAGTCTTGCTCCAGCCAGCAGCAGCAGGCCGAGCAGCCCCAGGGTCAGCAGCAGCCAGTGGGCCGCCAGCCGCCAGCTGGGATCCAGCCGATAGAGGGCACTCGCCTCAGCCGCCGAGGCGCCGCCAGACAGGGCCCAGCCCAGCAGGGAGAGGGCGAGCAGGGCCAGGGTCGGGCGGATCTGGCGCAGCAGCCCCGCCTCGGTATGCTGCTGCCAGCCAGCCAGCAGGCGATTGAGCAGCAGCAGGGCGCTCTGGGCCGCCAGCAGGGCGCTCAGCGCCAGCAGCCAGGGCAACCAGGGGGTATGCCAGAGCGGGCGCGCCTGCACCGCCATGGTCTCGAGCCCGGTGTAGAGGGCGATGCTGAGACCACTCAAGGCCGCCACCACCGCAAGGGGCCTCAGCCACGCATCGCCGGACCAGCTTCCCAGGCAGAGCAGCCGCGCCAGGGCGGCCACCCTGTCATGCTCCTCGCCGCGCCTGGCCAGGTTCGGCCTTATCAGCAGCCAGCCGAGCAGCATGGAGAGCAGGCTGAACAGGGGCAGCAGGTAGGCGCCATACCACATGACGGAGGTGAAGCGGGTCTGGGCGTAGAAGTGCCAGGCCCGGGCTGGCTGGTGCAGATCCGCGGTCAGGGCGATGGGAGCCACCAGGCCGGCTGCCACCATCAACACGGCGGCCAGGGTCTGCAACCGCGGGTCCTGCGCCTTGCGCCACAGATCGAAGGCGCCGAGCCAGAGGGCACCGTAAGCGAGGCCGATGAGGAAGAAATATTGCACCGCCCAGGGCAGCCAGGTGATGGGCTGAGCCGGGGCCAGCAGTTCATGAATGGTCATGGGCTATCTCCTTGCCGTCGTCGCCGAGCAGGGTGCGCAGCGGCGGATGGCCGTCGATCTTGCTCACGAAGGCCTCGTCCATCCCGAGATAGAAGACCCGCGGCTGGGTATGGGCCTCGGGCTTGAGCACCTTGATGGCGGGCTCGTATTCCCGCAGCAGTCTGCTGATCCGGCTTTTGGGATCGTTTAAGTCCCCTATGATGCGCGCCTCGCCGACGCAGCTCTCCACGCAGGCGGGCAAGAGTCCCGCCTCCAGCCGGTGGGCGCAGAAGGTGCACTTGTCGGCGGTGTTGGTCTCGTGGTTGATGAAGCGGGCGTCGTAGGGGCAGGCCTGCACGCAGTAGCCGCAGCCGACGCACCAGTCGTTGTTGACCACGACGATGCCGTCGTCGCGCTGGAAGGTGGCCCCCGTGGGGCAGACATCGAGGCAGGCGGGCTCGGCGCAGTGGTTGCACAGCCTCGGCAGCATCAAGAGGGAGGCGGGAGCCTCGAGGGCCGCCACGTCGCTCACCTCGTACTGGCTGACCGTGGTGCGAAACTGGCCGAGGGGGGGCTGGTTTTCCATGGTGCAGGCCACGGTACAGGCCTGACAACCGACGCAGCGGCGCAAGTCGATCAGCATGCCGTAGCGCTTGCGTCCGTCCCCGCGACTGATGGCCGCCCGCCCATTGCGGGGAACGGGGACGGACTGGGCCTGAGTCACGGGGATCAGAGCCGCCCCTGCGGTGAGGGCGGCGATCCCGGATAACAATCGGCGCTTGCTGGGCTCCATGGCGTCTTTCCTTCTGCTGAGCTGGCTTCCCCGAAAGGGGGTTGGGCCGATTGTCCGCAACGCAGGAAGTCGCCTCTATTGTGGTTTTCCACATACCGGGAGCCAGGTTGATCCAGCGCAATAAAACCGGCCCCATAACCGCCAAACTGTGACCAAAGCCCCATTCGTCGCCCATCACGGCGCCAGGGCGGCCCAGCACATCGCCCCGGTGATAGACTGGCCTCCCCATCAGCCGCCCAAGGAGAGCGCCCTGTTCCGTCACGCCCCCTCATCGCCCGCCCGCAAGTCCCTGCCGGCCCTGTTGCTCTGGCTCTGGCTCGCCCCCGCCCTGGCAGGGCCTGTGCCGCCCCAGGCTGAGTCGGCGCTGGCCCGGAGCGAGCCGGTCCGCATAGGGGTGCTGGCAACCCGCGGCCCGGCGCTGGCCAGGGCACAGTGGCAGCCGCTGATGGCGTGGCTGGACGAGCGCGTGCCAGCGCGGCGCTTCGCGCTGGTGCCCCTGGAGCTCGATGCGCTGGCCGAGGCCGTCGCGCAAAGCAGGCTCGACTTTGTCATCACCAACCCGGGCCAGTCGGTGAGCCTGGCGCGCCAGTATCCACTGGCCTGGCTCGCCACCCTCAAGAGCCCGGCGGGGGGTGACAACCTCGCCATCGGCGCCGCCCTGGTGGTGCGCGCCCATGCCCCCTACCTGCACTGGCAGGATCTCGAGGGGCAGCCGGTCGCCGCCGTGTCGGAAAACGCCTTCGGCGGCTACCTCGCCTACCGCTTCGAGGCAGACATGCAGGGGATCAGGCTGGAGCGCTTCTTCTCCGCCGTGCGCTTCACCGGCTTCCCCCTGGACAGGCTCATCGAGCAGCTGGCGGCAGGGGACGTCGCCGCCGCCATAGTGCCGGTCTGCCAGCTGGAGCGCATGGTGCGAGAGGGCAAGGTCGCCGCCTCGGATTTTAGGGTGCTGGACAACCAGGCTCCGGCGGGCTTTGGCTGCCAGAGCTCGACCCGGCTCTACCCGAACTGGGCCTTCGCCCAGACGGAGCAGGCCTCCCCTGCGCTCGCCCTGGCGGTGACGCGAGCGCTGTTCGACCTGCCCGCACACAGCGAGGCGGCCATGGCCGCCGATTCGGCGGGCTGGACAGTGCCCACCAGCCAGCTCGCCATCGACCGCCTGCTCAAGGCGCTGGATCGCCACCCCCTGCAGGGCCCCTGGTGGCAATCGGCCTGGCACTGGCTGCGCCAGCATCAGCAGTGGGGCTGGGGCGCCCTGGCGCTGGTGCTGCTGCTCGGCGGTCACCACCTGCTGCTGCAACGGCTGTTCAACCGCAGCCAGCGCCGACTGCTCGCCACCCGCCAGCAGCTCGAGGAGAAGGGGCGCCAGCTCGAGCAGGCCAGACGCCTCGCCGAACTCGGTGAACTCGGCGCCAACGTGGCCCACGAGATCAACCAGCCTCTCACCGCCATCGCCAACTACAGCCAGGGTGCCCTGCTGCGTCTGGCGAGGCAGGGGCAGGATCCCTCCCAGGAACCCCTGCGCCAGGCCCTTGAGCAGATAGGGCTCCAGGTCCAGCGCATCACCCAGACCGTCAACCGGCTGAGATCCCGGCTGCAGAAGCGCCCCCGCCAAGCCGAGCCCACGGACCTGGTCGCCCTGGTGGAGGGGCTGCAACCCCTGCTCGGTCAGATGTTGACCCCCCTCGGGGTCGTCTTCACCCTGCGCTGGCTGGGGCAGCCACGCCTGCTCCCTCTGGATGGCACCGGGGTGGAGCAGTTGCTGATGAACCTCATCAAGAATGGCGCCGAGAGCGCGGCCCGAACGGACGGTCCAGCGGCGCAAAGGGCTGAGCCGGGCCGGGTCGAGCTGCTTGTCTCCTTCGAGGCGGAGCTATTGGTCCTGGAGATCCGCGACAACGGCCCCGGACTGAGGATGCCAGAGGCCTGGCTGCAACAGGCGTTTCACAGCGACAAGGACGACGGCATGGGGCTGGGTCTCGCCATCTGCCGGGACGTGGTCGAGTCTCATCGTGGCCAGCTCGCCTTGAGCAACCTGAACCCCCACGGCTGCCTGGCCCGGGTGACCCTGCCCGCCCCTCGGCAGCAGCCTGGGGCCGCGTCCCCTCTCAATCCAAGGAGCTGATATGCAGTCCACTGACCGCCCTCCCCTCTACCTGGTCGATGACGACCAGGCCGTGCTCGACTCCCTGCGCTTCATGCTGGAGAGCTGTGACGAGCGGCCGCTGCACTGCTTTGCCGATGGCGAGCGCTTCCTGGCCGAGGTCGATCTGCGCCTGCCCGCCTGCCTCATCCTGGATTGCCGCATGCCGGGGCTGTCGGGCCCCGAGGTGCAGCAGCGGCTGAAGGCGGCCCAAAGCCCCATCGCCATCCTGTTTCTCACCGGCCACGGTGAGGTGCCCCTGGCGGTGGAATCCCTCAAGCAGGGGGCGGTGGATTTCTTGCAAAAGCCGGTGCAGCTGGCCCCTTTGCTCGCCGCCATGGCGCGGGCCGAGCAGGCGACCCTGGCCGCGGCGGCGCGGCTTGCCCACCGACACGCTTTCGAGCGGCTCACCCCCCGCGAGCACCAGCTGTTGCAGCTCATCGCCCGGGGTCACAAGAATCAGCAGATAGCGCAGGATCTCTGCATCTCGGTGCGCACCGTCGAGGTGTGCCGCGCCAGCCTGATGAAGCGCCTAGAGGTGGGCTCCTTGGCCGAGCTGATGCTGCGCTATGCGGCGGTCAACGGGCAGCCCTGACTGGCCCACGCCATGGGCAAACCCAATCCCGGGACACAAAACGCGGCGAGATCACACACTCGGTACCGTCTTGGGGGTAGAGTAGCCCCTTCCCTTTATCAGGACGGACCGAGGTCCTGCGCATTATTTCGAGGAGACATCATGGAACTGCTTCTGCTCAGCAACGGCAAAACCACAGAACACCCGGGCCTGCTCGGCTGGGCCCGCGACCGGGTGCAGACCCTGCTCGCCCGCAAACAGGTCAAGCGCATCCTGCTCATCCCCTATGCGGTGATCCGCAGCGACTGGGATGCCCGCGCCCAGGATCTCACCGAGAGCCTGGGGGTGGAGACCATCAGCATCCACCAGTTCGACGATCCCGTGGCGGCCATCCATCAGGCAGACGCCATCTTCATCAGCGGCGGCAACACCTGGCGCCTGAACCAGCTGCTGCACGAATACGGCCTGGTAGTGCCCATACAGCGCGCCGTGCGCGAACGGGGCGTGCCCTATGTGGGCTGGAGCGCAGGTTGCAACGTGGCGACGCCGAGCATTCGCACCACCAACGACATGCCGGTGTGCAGCGCCGCCGTGCTGCCGGCGCTGGGCCTGTTCCCGCTGCAGATAAATCCCCACTATCTGGACGCCAGCATCAGCGGCCACATGGGGGAGACCCGGGACGAGCGGCTCGCCGAGTTCTGCGCCATCAACCCGAGCGAGTTCGTGGTGGCCCTGCGCGAAGCCAGCCTGCTGCAGATCAGCGGCGAGACAGTCGAGTACTGGAGCGTGCGCGGCGAGGGCTTCAAAATCTTCAAGCACGGCGAGGCGATCCAGGAGCATGAGGACGCCGCTCCCCTGGCCGCCCTCACCCCCTTCACCCCCAAGATCTGAGTCAGGGGCGCTGCAATGAAAAGAGGGATGGCCAGGGCCATCCCTCTTTTCACCTGGCATGGGGTCACAACCCGGCGCTGCCCTGATACTGGGCGGCGCTGATGAATTTGCCAAACGACTCGCACCATATGATGGCGGTGGTGTAGGTATCCGGATTGACATGACCGGGCACGGAGATCACGAAGCTGTCGAAGCTGCGCACATCCCCTACCAGCGCCATCTTGTCCTTGAGCGCCAGGAAGTCCGCCTCCGTCTCGACGAAGGTCGGTGAGAGATAGAGCTTGTAGTCCGGCCCCGGGGCCATCTCCCCCACCATGGCAATGGCATGATCACCCACGAACAACCTGCCCTGCGCCCAATGCAAGGGGTCGCTGCCCGCCAGCTCCCGGCGAAACGTCCCCTGGTAGTGCGCGGCATCCTGGGCCAGTTGCAGGCTCGCCTGGGCAGGGGTATGAGACTGCGCCACCAGGATTGGCAAGGCATAGATGCCCGCCATGAAGCCCAGCACAGCCACCAGACCATGGGATACCAGATTTCTTGCCAACCGCGCCATCCTTGCGCTCTCCTTGTGCTCGTGCCCCCATGAACAGGGCACCATGATGATCCGCAGACACCGTCATGGGATATCCATCCGGCCCTGTCCGACAAGACTCTATCAGCATCAATCCAGCAGGGGTACCCCCTCCCCGGTGCTCCCGTCTCGTCTGGGTGACTTGAGCAACAGCACCAGCGGAATGGCGCACAGGCTGACCCACATCATCAGGCGGAAGTCCTGCAGGTAGGCGAGCAGGCTGGCCTGGCGAGTCACCTCGCCATTGAGCTCCACCAGCCCCTTGACCGTGTCCAGCTTGGCGATCTCGCCGCTCTGATGCAGCGCCATGTTGAACGGATTGATGTAGGAGGCGAACACCTCGTGATTCATCTGGGTGCGCTGGGCCAGGTAGGTGATCACCACAGAGATGCCGATGCTGCTGCCGATGTTGCGCACCAGGCTGAACAGGGCCGTGCCCTCGTTGCGATAGCGCGGCGCCAGGGTCGCGAAGGTGATGGTGGAGAGGGGCACGAAGATGAAGCCGAGCCCCAGCCCCTGGATGATGCCTGTGCGCACTATGTCCCAGCTGCCGATATCGGTATTGAACAGGGTCATCTCCCACATGGAGAGGCTGGTGAGCAGCAAGCCCAGCAGGATCAGGATGCGTACATCCACCCGGCCCGACAGCCGACCCACCAGCATCATGGCGAACATGGTCCCCACCCCGCGCGGGGCCAGCAGGTAGCCCACATCGATCACCGGATAGCCCATCAACCCCTGCATGAAGGGGGGCAGCAGGGTCATGGTCGCCAGCAGTATGATGCCGACGATAAAGATAAACACCAGGCCGACGCTGAAGTTGCGATCCCGAAACAGGGCCGGCTCTATGTAGGGATGCTTGTGGGTGAAGATGTGCACCACGAACAGATAGAAGGCCATCACCATCAGGGCGGTCTCGATCACTATCTCCCGGCTGGCGAACCAGTTCTGGGACTCCCCGCGGTCCAGCGCCATCTGCAGCGCCCCTATGCCGAGACTGAGCAGGGCGAACCCCAGCAGATCGAACCGGCGGCTGGCATCGATCTTCGTCTCCTCGATGAAGGCGGCAAGCCCGAACCAGGCCAGCAGGCCGAACGGCAGGTTGATGTAGAAGACCCAGCGCCAGTTGTAGTACTCGGTGAGCCAGCCCCCGAGAGACGGCCCCAGGATGGGGCCCACCATGACCCCTACGCCCCACATCGCCATGGCGGAGCCGTGCTTCTCGGGGGGATAAGTATCGAGCAGCACCGCCTGGGAGAGGGGCACCAGGCTGGCGCCGAAGATCCCCTGCAGTAGACGGAACAGCACTATCTGATCCAGGCTCTGGGCCGCGCCGCACAGCATGGAGGCGACGGTAAAGCCCGCCACCGACCACATGAACAGTCTTTTGCGGCCAATTCTTGCCGAGATGAAACCGGTCAGCGGCATGAAGATGGCGGCCGCCACTATGTAGGAGGTGAGCACCCAGGAGATCTGATCCTGAGTCGCCCCCATGGCACCCTGCATGTGGGGCAGGGCCACGTTGGCGATGGTGGTGTCCAGCGCCTGCATGATTGTGGCCAGCATCACCGACAATGTGATGAAGGTGCGGCGGGAGACTTGGCCGGCCTGCCCTGTGGCTGCACTCGTCATATCAACCTCGACCTGACAGGCCGGGCAGGGTGCGCTGGTGGCCGGTGTCAATCTCGGCGGTGGCGCTCAGGCCGGCGCGCAGGGTGGGCAGATCCGCCCCCTCCTCCAGCTTGATCCGCACCGCGACGCGCTGGGCGATCTTGACCCAGTTGCCGGTGGCGTTCTGGGCCGGGATCACCGAGAACTCGGAGCCGGTGGCCGGGCTCAGGCTCTCCACTACCCCGTGCCAGCGGGCGTCCGGGTAGGTGTCCACGCTGATGTCCACCTTCTGACCCGGCTGCACATGGGTCAGCTCCGTCTCGGTGAAGTTTGCCTCCACCCAGGGGGTGTCGGTCTCCACCAGCATCATGGCGGTCATGCCCACTATGCTGTACTGGCCGGGCTTGGGCAGCTGGCTGGCGATGCCGTTGGCGGGGGCATAGATGGTGGTGCGGGCCAGATCCAGCCTGGCCTTGGCCAGCTCGGCGGCGGCTTCCCGGTAGGCGGGCTGCTGCTCCACCGGCAGGTTGACGTCGCCGCTGAGGGAAGCCTCTATCTTCTTGAGTCCCTCCTCCAGCGCCACCTGCTGCTGGCCTGTCTGTATGGTGAGCTGGCGGGCGTCATCGTAGTTGGCGGTGGAGGTGAAGTGCCTGGCCACCAGATCCGCCTGACGACGCTCCTCCTTCAGGGCATAGGCATGGCGAGTGCGGGCCACGGCAATCTCCGCCTGCTGGCCGCGATAGCTGGTCTGCAGCGCCACCAGGTCGGTGCGCACCTTGGCGAGTTCCGCCTCGGCCTTGGTCACGGCGACCTGGAAGGACTCGGGATCCAGTTCGAACAGCGGCTGACCGGCCTTGACCTGCTGGTTTTCGGCGACGAACACCTTGGCCACCCGGCCCAGCACCTCGGTGCTGATGGGCACCTTGTCCGCCTTCACATAGGCGTTGTCCGTCTCCACATAGCGTCCGCCATGCAGATAGATGGCGCCCGCCCCGAGCAGGGCCAGCGCCGGCACCACCACCAGCAACAGCAGGCGGGTACGGCGTCGGTTGGCCGCGGGACGGGAGGAAGAGGGGGAATCAGTGGTCATGATATGGCTCCACGTTGGTTGGCATCACAGGAAAACATCAGAGGTGGCCCAGGTTGGTACGCAGGATCTTGAGGGAGCGGCACAGCGCATCCGTCGCCTCCTCCCCCAGCTCGCCGATGGCTCTCTGATGCACCTGATCCGAGGCCTGCTTGATCATCGCCAGATAGGGGGTCGCGGCCTCGGTCAGAAACAGCTGATGGGCTCGTCTGTCATGGGGGTCGCTGCGCCGCTCCACCAGGCCGCTCTCCGCCAGCTGATCGAGCTGGCGGGCCAGGGTGATGGGCTGGATATCGAGCCGATCCGCCAGATCCACCTGACGGATCCCCTCGCTGCGGGCGATGTGCACCAGGGCGCGGGCCTGGGCCAGGGTAAGGCAGCTCCCTTCCAGCTGCTGCTGGAACTGGCGGCGCATCAGACGCTGGACGTCGCCGATGAGAAAGCCAAGGGTGTCGGGTTGTTGGCTCATAGTACGCAACCTATATAGTAAGCTTTACTTATTATAAGCAATACAGTGTCATGTGCAAGCTGGCCCCGACCGCCGTTTGGGTTCATGCTGGGGAACACCCCTCTCATCGGCAGGAGAATCCCCATGAACATCAGGATGGAACGAGACAGCCTGGGAGAGATAGCCGTCCCAGCGGACAGGCTCTGGGGGGCCCAGACCCAGCGCTCCCTGCACCACTTCAACATCTCGGGAGAATGCCAGCCCATGGCGATCATTCATGCCCTGGCCCGGATCAAGCAGGCCTGCGCCCGAGCCAATCTGAGCCTGGGCCTGCTCAACTATCAGGTGGCCGAGGCCATCATGGCCGCCGCCGCCGAGGTGCTGGCGGGGCGCCATGATGAGGAGTTTCCCCTGGTGGTGTGGCAGACAGGTTCCGGCACCCAGACCAACATGAACCTCAACGAGGTGCTGGCGAACCGGGCCAGCGAACTGCTGGGGGGCCCGAGGGGAGAGGGGCGTCTGGTGCATCCCAACGACGAGGTGAACAAGAGCCAGTCCAGCAACGACGTCTTCCCGAGTGCCATGAACCTGGCGGCGGTCACCGCCATCAGGGGCCAGCTGCTGCCAGCCCTCATCACCCTCAGAGAGACCCTGGCCGACAAGGCCGCCGCCTTCGACGACATCGTCAAGATTGGCCGCACTCATTTGCAGGACGCCACCCCCCTCACCCTGGGCCAGGAGATCTCCGGCTGGGTCGCCCAGCTCGCACAGGGTGAGCGTCACATCCGGGCCGCCCTGCCCCATCTGTGCGAACTGGCGCTCGGCGGCACCGCGGTGGGCACCGGTCTGAACTGCCCCCCCGGCTTTGCCGAGGCGGTGGCCAGGGAGCTCGCCAGCCAGACGGGGTTGCCCCTCGTCACGGCGCCGAACAAGTTCGAGGCCCTGGCGGCGAGCGACGCCCAGGTTTACGCCCACGGCGCCCTCAAGACGCTGGCGGCTTCTCTCATGAAGATCGCCAACGACGTGCGCTGGCTGGCGAGCGGCCCCCGCAGCGGGCTGGGGGAGCTCATCATCCCCGAGAACGAGCCCGGCTCCTCCATCATGCCGGGCAAGGTCAACCCGACCCAGAGCGAGGCACTCACCATGCTCTGCGCCCAGGTGATGGGCAACGACGTGGCCATCAACATCGGCGGGGCCAGCGGCAACTTCGAGCTCAACGTGTTCAGGCCGATGATCGCCTACAACTTCCTGCAGAGCGTGCGGCTGCTGGCGGATGGCATGCAGAGCTTCCACGATCACTGCGCCGTGGGCATCGCTGCGAACCGGGCGCGCATCGACGAACTGCTCTCCCGCTCCCTGATGCTGGTGACGGCCCTCAACCCCCATATCGGCTATGACAAGGCGGCCGAGATCGCCAAACTGGCGCACCATCAGGGGCTGAGTCTGCGGGAGGCGGCCATCGCCTCGGGCCACCTCAGCGCGGAGCAGTTCGACGCCTGGGTGGTGCCCGCCGACATGGTGGGTCGGCAGCCATAGGCCATCTCAGCCCTCTGGGAGTCAGATACCGGTGCCTACCCAGATGGAGGGACCAGGTAAATGGAGGCGGTTACCAGCAGAAAGGGCGCCATAGCGCCCTTTTCATTGCAGATCTGCCGTCAGGTCTTGCTCTGGCAGTTAAACATCCAGCGGGTGCCGAACTTGTCCACCAGGGATCCGAAATAGTCGCCCCAGAACATCTCCGCCAGCGGCATCTCCACCTGGCCCCCCTCCCCCAGGGCCGCAAACAGGCGGTCGGTCTCGGCCCGACTGTCCGGCTCCAGGTTGAGGTAGCTGTTGTTGCCCTGCACCAGGGTAAACCCCATGCTGGCCGGGGCATCCGTGCCCATCAGCACGTGGCCGCCGAGGATGGGCAGTGCCACATGCATCACCAGCTCCCCGTCTTCCTGTGACAGAGGGGGCTGGCCCGGGCAACCCGGAGACTCCTTGAACCTGTGGATGGGGCCGTCAAACTCGCCGCCGAACACCTCCCGATAGAAGAGGAAGGCCGCCTCCGTCTCCCGGGCAAAATTGAGATAGGTACTGACACGCGCCATGGGTTTCTCCTTGATCACCAATAGCTGGCCCCTGTGGCCAGCTAACAGCATAGAAGAGCACGGGGTGCTGTCAGGTGGCGATCCGGCGCCCCTCCCCGCATGGGGTGCAGGGAATGGCCCGCTCGCTGGCCTCGCTTCGGTCGCACCAGCAAAAAACGCAACCCGATTTGCAAAAGGTTGCACCTCATATCCAGCATTCATAAGGTGCATTGCCAACCCATTAATAATGCTGTGAAAAGGGGACAAGCGGCAGATTTGAAGAGAGCCTGATGGAGACCGGATTCATGGAAGAATTCAACAATGTAACCAATACATTAAAATTTCTTGCTTGAAGGTTGCACCTGGTTGCACCATCATCGGCGAAATTTAACCGTCCGGTAATATTGTTACCTTCTAGACACAGGAAGTCCCATGGCCACTACCACCCTCGGCGTCAAACTCGATGAAGCGACCCGCGACCGCCTCAAGCAGGCTGCGCAGACCCTGGATCGCACCCCCCACTGGCTGATCAAGCAAGCCATCTTCACCTATCTGGAGCAGCTGGATCGCGGTCTGACCCCGCCCGAGCACTCCGGGCTGGCTGCCGCCGCCGGGGAAGAGGCCGTCGAGACCCTGACCGAGCAGGGCATCCAGGTCTTCCTCGAGTTTGCCGAGAGCATTCTGCCCCAGTCCGTGCTGCGGGCCGCCATCACGGGGGCTTATCGTCGCCCCGAGACCGAGGCCGTCCCCATGCTGCTGGAGCAGGCCCGTCTGCCCAGGGAGAAGGCTGACGCGACCCAGAAGCTGGCCATGGGCATCGCCGAGAAGCTGCGCAACCAGAAGAGCGCCAGCGGCCGTCAGGGCCTGGTGCAGGGGCTGCTGCAGGAGTTCTCCCTCTCCTCCCAGGAAGGGGTTGCCCTGATGTGCCTGGCGGAGGCGCTGCTGCGCATCCCCGACAAGGCGACCCGGGATGCCCTGATCCGCGACAAGATAAGCGGCGGCAACTGGAGCCAGCACCTGGGCCAGAGCACCTCACTGTTCGTCAACGCCGCCTCCTGGGGCCTGCTCATCACCGGCAAGCTGGTGGCCACCCATAACGAGGCGGGCATGAACAGCTCCCTCAAGGGGCTGATCGGCAAGGGGGGTGAGCCGCTCATCCGCAAGGGCGTCGACATGGCGATGCGCCTGATGGGTGAGCAGTTCGTCACCGGCGAGACCATCGCCGAGGCGCTGGCGAACGCAGGCGGCATGGAGAGCAAGGGGTTCCGCTACTCCTACGACATGCTGGGGGAAGCGGCCCTGACCGAGGAGGACGCAAAACGCTATCTCGCCTCCTACGAGCAGGCCATCCACGCCATCGGCAAGGCCTCCCACGGTCGCGGCATCTACGAGGGGCCGGGCATCTCCATCAAGCTCTCCGCCCTGCATCCGCGCTACAGCCGCGCCCAGTACGATCGCGTCATGGAGGAGCTCTACCCCACCCTGCTGGGGCTGACCCAGCTCGCCAGGCAGTACGACATCGGCATCAACATCGACGCCGAGGAGGCCGATCGGCTGGAGATCTCCCTCGATCTGCTGGAAAAACTCTGCTTCGATCCGTCCCTCGCCGATTGGAACGGCATCGGTTTCGTCATCCAGGCCTACCAGAAGCGCTGCCCCTATGTGATCGACTATGTCATCGATCTCGCCAAGCGCAGCCGTCACCGCCTGATGATCCGCCTGGTGAAGGGCGCCTACTGGGACAGCGAGATCAAGCGCGCCCAGCAGGAAGGGCTGGAAGGCTACCCGGTCTATACCCGCAAGCCCTACACGGACGTCTCCTACCTCGCCTGCGCCCGCAAGCTGCTGGCGGTGCCCGAGGCCATCTATCCCCAGTTCGCCACCCACAACGCCCACTCCCTGTCTGCCATCTATCAGCTGGCGGGTCAGAACTACTACCCGGGCCAGTACGAGTTCCAGTGCCTGCACGGCATGGGTGAACCGCTCTACGAACAGGTGGTCGGCAAGGTGGCCGACGGCAAGCTGGGTCGCCCCTGCCGCATCTATGCCCCGGTGGGCAGCCACGAGACCCTGCTCGCCTACCTGGTGCGCCGCCTGCTGGAGAACGGGGCCAACACCTCTTTCGTCAACCGCATCGCGGACAACAACATCTCCCTCTCGGATCTGGTGCAGGATCCGGTGCAGCAGATCGAGCAGATGGCCGCCCGTGAAGGGGCCCTGGGTCTGCCCCATCCTCGCATCCCCCTGCCCCGGGATCTCTACGGCGAGGCGCGCCCGAACTCTGCAGGTCTGGATCTCGCGAACGAGCACCGCCTGGGGTCACTCTCCGCCGCCCTGCTCGCCAGCACCAACACCGTCTATCAGGCCGTGCCCATTCTGGGTTGCGACACCGAGGCGCCGACCCAGTTCCAACCCGTGGTCAACCCGGCGGATCACCGCGATGTCGTCGGTCAGGTGACCGAAGCCACGGTAGCGCAGGTGGACAAGGCTCTCGCCTGCTCCCTCACGAGCGGCCAGATCTGGCAAGCGACCCCCCCTGCCGAGCGGGCCGCCGTGCTGGAGCGCGCCGCCGATCTGATGGAGTCCGAGCTGCAACCCCTGATGGGCCTGCTGGTGCGCGAATCCGGCAAGACCTTCGCCAACGCCATCGCCGAGGTGCGCGAGGCGGTGGACTTCCTGCGCTACTACGCCGCCCAGGCGCGCAACCACTTCGCCAATGACACCCACAGACCGCTCGGCCCCGTGGTCTGCATCAGCCCCTGGAACTTCCCGCTGGCCATCTTCAGCGGCCAGGTGTGCGCGGCCCTGGCCGCCGGCAATACGGTGCTGGCCAAGCCTGCCGAGCAGACCCCCCTCATCGCGGCGCAAGCGGTGCGCATCCTGCTGGAAGCTGGGGTACCCGCCGGTGCGGTGCAACTGCTGCCGGGCCGCGGTGAGACCGTGGGCGCGGCCCTCATCGCGGACGAACGGGTGCGCGGCGTCATGTTCACCGGCTCCACCGAGGTGGCGGGCATCATCTCCCGCAACCTGGCCGGTCGCCTCGACGCCCAGGGTCGCACCATTCCCCTCATCGCCGAGACCGGCGGCCAGAACGCCATGATCGTCGACTCTTCCGCCTTGACCGAACAGGTGGTGATGGATGTCATCTCCTCGGCGTTCGACAGCGCCGGTCAGCGCTGCTCCGCCCTGCGAGTGCTGTGCGTGCAGGATGACGTGGCGGATCGGGTGATCCGGATGCTCAAGGGCGCCATGGCCGAGTACAAGGTCGGCAGCCCCGAGCACCTCTCCACCGACATCGGCCCCGTCATCGACGCCGAGGCCAAGGCCAACATAGAGCGCCACATCAAGGCCATGGGCGACAAGGGGCGCAAGGTGCACCAGATCGCTCGCACCCAGGGGGATGCCTGCAGCCGCGGCACCTTCGTGCTGCCGACCCTGATCGAGCTCGACAGCCTGGACGAACTGGGACGCGAAGTGTTCGGCCCCGTGCTGCACCTGGTCCGCTACCCGCGCACCCGGCTCGGGGAGCTGCTCGCGCAGATCAACGGCAGCGGCTACGGCCTGACCCTGGGGGTTCATACCCGCATCGACGAGACCATCGCCCAGGTGGTCAACACCGCCAAGGTCGGCAACCTCTACGTCAACCGCAACATAGTGGGCGCCGTGGTCGGGGTGCAGCCGTTCGGCGGCGAAGGGCTCTCCGGCACCGGTCCCAAGGCCGGTGGCCCGCTCTACATGTATCGCCTGCTCGGCGCCCGTCCCCAGGAGGCGGTGGCCAACCAGCTGCATCAGGAGTCCGGTGCCCTGCACGCCGAGGCGAAAGCCCCCCTCTTGGCCCTGCGCGACTGGGCGAGCAAGCAGGATCCGGCCCTCGCCGCCCTGTGCGATCACTACTCCGCACTCTCCCAGAGCGGCCGTACCCAGTTGCTGACCGGCCCCACCGGCGAGCGCAACAGCTACAGCCTGCTGCCCCGGGAACGGGTGCTCTGCCTGGCAGAAGATAAGGCAGACCTGCTGGCCCAGCTGGCCGCCTGTCTGGCGGTCGGCAGCCAGGTGCTGCTGCCGGACGATGCCCAGACCCGCTCCCTGCTCTCTTCCCTGCCGACCGAGGTGCGGGATCCCATCGCCCTGGTGGCGGACTGGGCCACGGGGGAGACGGACTTCGATGCCCTGCTGCACCACGGTGACTCGGATCAGCTGCGGGAGGTGAGCAAGCTCGCCGCCGCGCGCCAGGCGGCCCGTAACGGCGCCATCATAGGCGTGCACGGCCTGCACCGCGGCGAGACCGACATCCCGCTGGAGCGCCTGCTCATCGAGCACGCCCTCTCGGTCAACACCGCCGCCGCCGGTGGCAACGCCAGCCTGATGACCATCGGCTAAGCGCCGAACCGTTCCCTGAATCCAAGCCCCGCTTATGCGGGGCTTGTTCTTTCGTCTCTGGGACACGCCCATGAAAAAGGCCGCCCTTATCGGGGCGGCCTTTTTGTTCTCCCTTCTCCCCTCGCGGGAGAAGGGTTGGGGATGAGGGGCAACTCGCCTACACATACTCCATAAAGACGCGGGAAGTGAGCTTGGTGATGAGCTCATAGGGGGAAGATCGTGCCTATCTCCTCGACCGCCATCCCGAGTCAAAGTGTTAGACGTACTCCATAAAGACTCTGGACGTCAGCTTGGTGATGAGCTCATAGGGAATGGTGCCGATCTGGTCGGCCACCCGCTCCACCGGCAGCCCTTCCCCCCAGAGCACCGCCTCGTCACCGGCCTTGTCGGTGGCGCCGGGACCGAGATCCACAGTGGTCATGTCCATGGAGACCCGTCCCACCAGGGGCACGATGCGGCCATTGACCAGCACTGGCGTGCCGTTGGGGGCCATGCGCGGATAACCGTCGCCATAGCCGATGGCAATCACCCCGAGCCGGGTATCGCGGGTCGACACCCAGTTGGCGCCATAGCCTACCGGCTCGCCCGCCTTGTGCTCCCGCACCGCGATGAGCTGGGTCTTGAGGGTCATCACCGGCTTGAGGTCGTAATCGGCCGCCACCGTGTTGGGGAAAGGGGAGACGCCGTAGAGGATGACGCCCGGGCGCACCCAGTCGCAGTGGGAATCCGGCCACGCCAGGATGCCTGCCGAGTTGGCCATGGCGCGCTCGCCCAACAGCGGCGCGGTCAGCTGGCTGAACAAGTCAATCTGCTCGCGGGTGGCGGGTTGCTCCAGCTCATCGGAGCGGCTGAAGTGGGTCATGACGTTGAACGGCTGCACCAGGTTCTTGCACTTGCCGAGGCGCTCAATAAAGGCAGGCATCTCGTCGGCCCGCACGCCGAGCCGGTGCATGCCGGTGTCGAGCTTGAGCCAGGCCACCACGGGGGCGGGCAGCTCGGCCTTCTCCAGCGCCTCGAGCTGCTCCCAGGTGTGCACCGCGGTCTGCAGGTTGTTGGCCGCCAGCACCGGCAGGTCGGCGGCGCTGAAGAAGCCCTCCAGCAGCACTATGGGCTTGACCACGGCGCAGGAGCGCAGCATCAGCGCCTCTTCGATGCGGGCTACCGCGTAGGCGTCCGCATCCACCAGGGTGCGGGCGACCGGCAGCAGGCCGTGGCCGTAGGCGTTGGCCTTGACCACGGCGATGATCTTGCATTGGGGGGCGTGGCGCTTGACCACGGCGAGGTTGTGGCGCAGGGCCGCTGTATTGATCTGGGCGATAGCCGCTTTCATCTGTTTTCCCTTACGAGGGCATGATAATCAGGCACCGGGTGGTGTCAGCCCTCAAATCTCATCGTCTAAGGCCGGACCGGCAGAATTGTCGAACCGGGAAAACAAGCCCTGACGGTCGGCCACTATCTGAGTTGGCCATCGGTCAGGGCAGTTGCAGTGATGGCTACGCAGCCCTCACCTTGGGTTTACATCAATAGTCATCATCAAACGCAGGACCCGCGTAGTTGTCAAAGCGCGAGAACTGGCCCTGGAAGGTGAGCCGCACCCGGCCTATGGGGCCGTTACGCTGCTTGCCGATGATGATCTCGGCGATCCCCTTGTCGGGACTGTCATCGTGATAGACCTCGTCGCGGTAGATGAACATGATCAAATCCGCATCCTGCTCGATGGAGCCCGATTCCCGCAGGTCCGAGTTGACCGGCCGCTTGTCGGCCCGCTGTTCCAGGCTTCGGTTCAGCTGGGAGAGCGCCACCACAGGGCATTGCAGCTCTTTGGCCAGGGCCTTGAGGGAGCGGGAGATCTCACCTATCTCCAGGGTCCGGTTGTCGGAGAGCGCGGGCACCCGCATCAGCTGCAGGTAGTCGATCATGATCATGGAGAGGCCGCCGTGCTCGCGGGCGATGCGCCGGGCACGGGAGCGCACGTCGGTCGGGGTCAGGCCGGAGGCGTCGTCTATGTACATCTTGCCCTTCTCGAGCAGCAGCCCCATGGTGGAGGAGAGGCGGGCCCAATCCTCGTCGTCGAGCTGGCCGGTCCGCACCTTGGTCTGGTCGATGCGCCCCACAGAGGCGAGCATACGCATGATGATCTGCTCGGAGGGCATCTCCAGGGAGAAGATGAGCACCGGCTTGTCGGCGGTGAGGGCCGCGTGCTCGCACAGGTTCATGGCAAAGGTGGTCTTGCCCATGGAGGGGCGGGCCGCGACGATGACGAGATCCGAGCGCTGCAGGCCGGCGGTCATCTTGTCCAGATCGTTGTAGCCCGACGAGACGCCGGTCACCCCGTTGTGGGGGGTCTTGAACAGCTCCTCAATCTTGTCGACGGTCTGTTCGAGAATGAGCTTCAAGGGCTGGGGACCCTCGTTGGCGCTGGTGCGCTGCTCGGCGATCTTGAATACCTTGCTCTCGGCGAGATCCAGCAGATCGCCGGAGGTACGGCCCTGGGGCTCGTAGCCCGCCTCGACTATCTCGTTGGCGACCGAGATCATCTCCCGCACCACGGCGCGCTCGCGCACGATTTCGGCGTAGGCGCTGATGTTGGCGGCGCTCGGGGTGTTCTTGGCGATCTCCACCAGATAGGCGAAACCACCGGCCTCCTCCAGCTGCTCGGAACGCTCCAGCTCCTCCTGCAGGGTGATGAGGTCGATGGGGTTGCCGGCGTTGGAGAGCCTGTCCATGGCCTGGAAGATCAGCCTGTGGGGTCGGCTGTAGAAGTCCTTGTCGATCACCCGCTCGGCCACCCGATCCCAGGCCTCGTTGTCCAGCATCAGGCCGCCCAGTACGGACTGCTCTGCCTCGAAGGAGTGGGGGGGAACTTTCAGCTGTTGTGTCTTGGCGTCTTTTTTCGCCGTCACTTGCTCTGCCATACACCTAAAAACCGCAGCGGGAAGGGGACGGGAATTTTACAAAAGAAAGCCCGCCACCGCGAGCGCTAATCTGGCGAGGAACCGGATCGGCCCGCGCCGCCCTTGCCAGGGAGGCACCACTCGGGCAGGCTGTCTCCCCCTTACTTCGTTCATGAACAATTCATGCCTGGGATGTTACTCCTAGCGCCAAGCTGCGCCACATTGCGGGACTGGCAGCCTGCCATGCGCCTTGCCACTAGCGGGACATGCCCCACCCATAGCTGAGAGTGAAACGCGTCAAAATGAAAAAAATGCTGACCCTGTTTGCCCTGATCCTGGCCATTGGCCTGGGGGCTCCCATCGCCGAAGCCAAGAAATTTGGCGGCGGCAAATCCTTTGGCAAGAGCTACAAGACGGCGCCGGCCCAACCGGCGGCCAAGCCTGTGGACAACAAGAATCCGACCCTGGGCGCGCAAGCGGCTCCCAAGAAGAGCGGCATGATGGGCGGCCTGCTGGGCGGCTTGCTGGCCGGTGGCCTGTTCGCCTACCTGCTGGGCAGCGGCGCCTTCGAAGGTCTGCAGGGCATGGACATGCTGCTGATAGCGGCTCTGGCCCTCGGCGCCTTCTTCCTGATCCGCGCCCTGCGCCGCAGCAAGGCGGCCCAGATGTCACCCCAGCAGCGCACGGCCTATGCCGGCTACCAGCCTCAGGCCCCCCAGCAGTTCGAGCAGAGCGCCAGCGCCCCGCAGGCGACCGGTTTCGCCGACAGCGACGTGCCCTTCCGCCTGCCGCCGGGCTTTGACATGAACGGTTTCCTGTCCGGTGCCCGCGATCACTACCGTACCCTGCAAGAGGCCTGGAACCAGAACGATCTGGAGAAGATGCGCGAGTACGTCAGCCCCGAGCTGTTCGAGCAGCTCAAGGCGGAGCGCGCCGAGCTCTCCGGCGAGCAGCATACCGAAGTCATGTACGTGGACACCCAGCTGGTGCGCGCCGACCACGGCAGCGACTGGGCCCAGGTGAGCGTGCGCTTCAGCGGCCGCTACATGGACCGTCAGGAGCAGGTCGAGGAAGATATCAAAGAGGTGTGGCACCTGGAGCGCAATCTGGCCAAGGCCGGCGCCCCCTGGCATATCGTGGGTATCGAGCAGCTCTGATCCCGCGCTCTGCATGCTGAAAAGGCGACCTTGCGGTCGCCTTTTTCATTGCCGGGGGCTGCCAGCGCCTTCGCTTTCGGCCCTGTCATGCGTCACGCAAGGCTGCATCCTCTGCGCCCTGGGCCCTGCGAGACCAGGGTACGCCCGCAATAACATCCCGGGATGCGTGATCTGACCCGCCTCACCCTCCCCCGCTCATGCCATGCTGCCCCGCGGGCTCAGGCACTCGGCACAGATGCTGGCACGGCAATGCCCTGGGCCGCGCCATGGCAACACCGTCCTCGCGGCAGGCCACCGCGAGCCAGGCAACAGACCGAGCTCCCAAACGGACATGAGTGCTCTCCCCATGGCTCCTCGAAAGTCACCAGCAATCGGCGCCTGGGCCGGGCGGCATGGAAGCCAGCCCCTTTGCCCGGCCCCTCTCCCCCAGATTCGGCCATAAAAAAAGAGCCCTCCCGGGCTCTTTCTCATGACGCTGACCTTGTGCCTCAGAGGATAAAGGTCGACACCTGCTTGCTCAGATCCGTGGCCCGGCCCTTGAGGCTGTGGGCCTGATCCAGATCGCGCATGGCGGAGGCGGTGATCTCGTCGGTCACGTCCTTGATCGCCGTGGTGTTCTGGGTGATCTCGCCGGTTACCTGGGTCTGCTCCTCGGCGGCGGTCGCTATCTGGCCCGCCATGTCGGAAATGAGGGACACGGCCTGGGTGATCTCTTCGAGCGCGGCGGCGGCGGCATCGGCATCCTGCACGCTGTTGTCCGCCAGACCCTGGCTGGTCTGCATCAGGCTGACCGCACGGGCCGTGGTCTGTTGCAGCGTCTCTATGGTGGACTGGATCTCCTGGGTGGAGTCCTGGGTGCGGCGCGACAGCACCCGCACCTCGTCCGCCACCACGGCGAAACCGCGGCCCTGCTCACCGGCACGGGCGGCCTCGATGGCGGCGTTGAGCGCCAGCAGGTTGGTCTGCTCGGCGATGCCCTGGATGGTGGAGAGGATGCCGGAGATGGCCTGGGCGTGGCGACTCAGCTCGCCGATCACCTCGGTCGCCTGCCCCACTTCACTGGCCAGGCTGTTGATCGATTGCCGGGTCTGGTTCACCAGCTGCTTGCCCTGTTCACTGCTCTGGGTCGACTGCTGGGCCGCCGCCGCCGTGTTTTCGGCGTTGCCGGCGATCTCCATGGTGGCGCTGGCCATCTCGGTGACGGCAGTGGCGACCATGGTCACCTCCTGCTGCTGGCGCTGCAGCTCTTCCACCGCGGCCTGGTTGGTGACCAGACTGCGCTCCGCGTCCGCGTCCAGCTCGTGGGCCAGGTTGCGAATGTGGCCAATCAGCTGATGCTGGCTGCCTACGAAGCGGTTGAAGCTGTCCGCCAGCTGACCCACCTCGTCATTGGCATCTATCTTGATGCGCTGGGTCAGGTCGCCGTTGCCGTCGGCGATGCGGGCCAGGGCCTGGGAGACCTTGACCAGGGGGCCCAGCAGCAGGCTGACCAGCCAGGAGATGGCGAGTATGCTGCCCACCAGCACCACCAGCGCCATGGCCAGCTGGGTCATCAGCAGGGAGGAGAGGGGCGCCTCCAGGGTTCCCTTGTCCAGCACCAGTACCAGCTCCCAGTCGGTGCCCGGCACATCGACCGCCAGCAGCAGCTTGTCGCGGCCTTCGCCATCAAAGTAGGCTGGCACCAGGCTCTGGCTCGCCTTGCTCTGATCGATCAGGGCATTGGTGAGATCGTTGTCGATCTCGGTGGCCGGCTTCATCGCCTTGGCGGCATCCTTGTAGGCGATGACGGTGCCGTCCTTGTGCATCATGATGGCAAAACCGTCGGCGGGCAGCTTCATCTTGGTGATGTCTTCCACCAGGGCCGCGATGGAGAGATCCCCCCCCACCACGCCGCCCTGGGCCGGCTGGGCCAGGGTGACCACCATGACGTTGTAGGCCACGTCCAGGTACGGCTTGGTCACTATCATGCCGCCCTTGGCCATGGCTTCCTGATACCAGCCGCGGGAGCGGGGATCATAGCCGTCACGGTTGATGGAAGGGTCGGAGTCATGCATCTTGCCGCTGCCCTCACCAAAATAGGTGAGCTGAAAACGGCCGGAGACCTGGGCCTGCTGCAGGGCATCGAGGGGTTGGGCACTCGCCTTGTTGCCCAGGGCCTGGATGACGTCCCGGCGGGCCGCGAGCCAGTCACTGACACTCTGGGCCTGCTGGTCGCCCAGACGCAGCACCTGCTCCTGACTGCCTTGCAGCAACTGGTTTTTCTGGCTGGAGTAGCTCTGCCAGGAGAGCAGCAGGATCACCAGCGAGAGGGCGATCACCACAGATAACAGTATCTTCTGCTTGAGTGAGAGGTTTTTCATCATGTGTGCTTCTTATGTCAGGAAGAGAGTGTGCCCACCGATGCCATCGGCATCCTAGTCTTGCAGCAATGAATAGCGGCCGGTTGCGGAAAATCTGAACCCGGATCTTGCCAACCCGGCAAATTTTTCGCCCCCGCGGCCAAAAATGCACCACTCATTGCACCATCGAAGACGACAAGGGCGGGGCAACCCTGTTTATTCCTTCCACAATTGGCTAGAATATCCCGTTTTTAAATCACATCGACCCCGAGAGTTTTCACGATGTTTGAAGTCAATCCTGTATTAAACAAGCTTAAGGAGCTGTCTGAGAGGACCGAGCTGCTTAGGGGGTACCTTTGACTATGACGCCAAGAAAGAGCGTCTAGAAGAGGTCAATGCCGAGCTGGAACAGCCGGACGTCTGGAATGAACCCGAGCGTGCCCAGGCCCTTGGCAAGGAGCGCGTCGCGCTGGAAAACGTGGTCGGCACAATCGACACCTTGACCCAGGGCGCCGACGACGTGGCCATGCTGGTCGAGCTGGCCGTGGAAGGCGAGGACGAGGACACCTTCAATGAAGCCGTGGCCGAAGCCGACGGGCTGGAGGCCAAGCTGGTGGATCTCGAGTTCCGCCGCATGTTCTCCGGCCAGCACGACGCCTCCGACTGCTATATCGACATTCAGTCCGGCTCCGGCGGCACCGAGGCCCAGGACTGGGCCAACATGGTGCTGCGCATGTACCTGCGCTGGGGCGATGCCCACGGCTACAAGCCCGAGCTCATCGAATGCTCCGAAGGGGACGTGGCCGGCATCAAGTCCGCCACCATCAAGTTCACCGGCGAGTATGCGTTCGGCTGGCTGCGCACCGAGACCGGCGTCCACCGTCTGGTACGGAAATCGCCGTTCGATTCCGGTGGCCGTCGTCACACCTCGTTCTGCTCCGTGTTCGTCTATCCCGAGATCGATGACGACATCGACATCGAGATCAACCCGGCGGATCTGCGCATCGACGTCTACCGCGCCTCCGGTGCCGGTGGTCAGCACGTCAACCGAACCGAGTCCGCAGTGCGTATCACCCACATCCCGACCGGGGTGGTGGTGCAGTGCCAGAACGACCGTTCCCAGCACAAGAACAAAGATCAGTGTATGAAGCAGCTGAAGGCCAAGCTCTACGAGCTGGAAATTCAGAAGCAGAATGCCGAGAAGCAAGCCCTGGAAGAGACCAAGTCCGACATCGGCTGGGGCAGCCAGATCCGCTCCTACGTGCTCGATGACGCCCGTATCAAGGATCTGCGCACCGGCGTCGAGACCCGCAACACCCAAGGGGTGCTCGACGGCGATCTGGACAAGTTTATCGAAGCCAGCCTGAAGTCAGGCCTGTAAACACAGAACAGCAGGAATCACCATGTCTGAACAAACCACCACTGCGGAAGTCGATCAATCACTCGAACTCAACAACGAGATGACTGAGCGTCGTTCCAAGCTGGCCGCCTTGCGCGCCCAGGGCAATCCCTTCCCCAACGATTTTCGTCGTGACAGCCTCTCCGGCGATCTGCACGCCGAGTTCGGTGACAAGAGCAGCGATGAGCTGGTCGCCCTGGGTAAACGGGTATCGATCGCCGGTCGCATCATGACCCGCCGGATCATGGGCAAGGCATCGTTTGCGACTCTGCAGGACATGGCTGGCAAGATCCAGATCTACGTGACCCGTGACGACCTGCCGGAAGGCTTCTACAACGAGCAGTTCAAGAAGTGGGATCTCGGTGACATCGTCGGTGTCGAAGGTACCCTGTTCAAGACCCAGACCGGCGAGCTCTCCGTCCACGTCGAAGCCATCCGCCTGCTGACCAAGGCCCTGCGCCCGCTGCCCGAGAAGCACAAGGGGCTGACCGACCAGGAAGCCCGCTGCCGTCAGCGTTACCTGGATCTCATCGCCAACGAAGAGTCCCGCAAGACCTTCGTGACCCGTACCAAGGTGGTGGCAGGTATCCGCAAGTTCCTGAACGACAAGCGTTTCATGGAAGTGGAAACCCCCATGATGCAGGTCATCCCGGGTGGCGCCTCCGCCCGTCCCTTCGTCACCCACCACAATGCGCTGGACATCGACATGTACCTGCGTATCGCCCCCGAGCTCTATCTGAAGCGTCTGGTGGTCGGTGGCTTCGAGCGTGTCTACGAGATCAACCGCAACTTCCGCAACGAAGGCATCTCCGTTCGCCATAACCCCGAGTTCACCATGCTCGAGTTCTATATGGCCTACGCCGACTACATCGATCTGATGGATCTCACCGAGGAGATGCTGCGCACCCTGGCCCAGGACATCCTGGGGGACACCAAAATCCGTTACGCCAAAGAGGGCGAAGAGGGTCTGACCATCGATTTCGGTCAGCCGTTCCAGCGTCTCTCCATGGTGGACTCCATCCTGAAGTACAACCCGGATGTGACCCGTGACGATCTGGCCACCCTGGAGAAGGCCACCGCCGTCGCCAAGGGCCTGAAGATCGAGCTGATGAAGAGCTGGGAGCTGGGCCACGTGATCACCGCGATCTTCGAAGAGACGGTGGAACACATGCTGCTGCAACCGACCTTCATCACCGAGTACCCGGCCGCCGTCTCCCCGCTGGCCCGTCGCAACGACCAGAACCCGGACGTGACCGACCGCTTCGAATTCTTCATCGGCGGCCGCGAGCTGGCCAACGGCTTCTCCGAGCTGAACGATGCGGAAGATCAGGCCGAGCGCTTCCAGGCTCAGGTTGACCAGAAAGCCGCAGGGGACGACGAAGCCATGTTCTACGACGCCGACTTCGTCACCGCGCTGGAACACGGCCTGCCCCCCACTGCCGGTCAGGGCATAGGTATCGACCGTCTGGTGATGCTGTTCACCAACAGCCACACCATCCGCGATGTCATCCTGTTCCCGGCCCTGCGTCCGCAGAAATAAGGTCCGCAGACGGCAAGCTGTCAGGCCAATCCTGACAGCCAGTGCAACGAGAGGCTCCGCCATGGCGGGGCCTCTTTTTTATGGTTACATCATGACAATGGCATTCCATGGACCTCAGCCAAGCGGGAGCTGCCACTCTCCCTTGACTCAGGATCAGGACACTCTCCCGACGCCACCATGGGCGCCATCCCGCATCCAGCGTCCGTCCGACTCTTCTTAATGCCTCAATCGAATAAAAAAGACATTTTTATTCTTTGTTGTTATCCATCGTACCCCTTACCCTGACCAAAAATCAGACCATGGAAGACGTGTGTGATGCAAGTGACGGACTCTTTGACCCAGATAACCCCCCTCTCCGATGAGCAGCAGCGCCAGCTGAGCCAGGCCCTCGCCACCCTCAACAGCCAGCAACTGACCTGGGTCAGCGGCTACCTCTATGGTCTGGCCCAGGCCGGTGGCGGGGTGGCGGCGGCGCCGATCCCGGCCGCGGCGGCCGGCGGCAGCCTGACCATTCTGTACGGCTCCCAGACCGGCAACGCCAAGGGGGTGGCCAGCGCCATCCACCAGCAAGCCCAGGCACAGGGACTGCCGGTGACCCTGGTCTCCATGGCGGACTACAAGCCCAAGCAGCTCAAGAAGGAGACCCACCTGCTGGTGGTGGTGAGCACCTATGGCGAGGGCGAGCCGCCCGAGCCCGCGGTGGATCTGCACGAGCAGCTCAAGAAGGGCAAGCTCGGCAAGCTCGACGGCGTCAAGTTCGCCGTGCTGGGGCTGGGGGACAGCTCCTATGAATTCTTCTGCAAGACAGGTCAGGATTTCGATGGCTGGCTGGCCCAGGCCGGCGGTGAGCGCATCGCCCCCCTCGCCAGTCTGGACGTGGATTACGAGGCCGGCGCCAAGGCCTGGACCGAACAGGCCCTGGCCGCGGTCGCCGCGACCCTGAATACGGGCCCGACCGGCTCTGTGGCTGGCGCCGTCAAGGCGGCCGTGGGTCACCGCCAGTTCGACAAGGCCAACCCCTTCCCAGCGCGCCTGTCAGTCAACCAGAAGATCACCGGCCGCGACTCCACCAAGGACATACGCCACATCGAGATCAGCCTGGAAGAGTCCGGCATCCATTATCAGCCCGGTGACGCCCTCGGGGTCTGGTTCGACAACGACGCCGATCTCGTGGGGGAAGTGCTGGCCCTGGCGGGTCTCACCGGTGACGAGCCCGGCGAGCATGGCTCCCTGCGCGCCGCCCTCACTCGCCACTACGAGCTGACCCGACTGCACGGCGGCTTCATCACCGGATTGGCCGAGATCTCCACCGATGCGGCGCTCCATGACATCGCCGGTGACAAGGCCCAGCTCAATGCCCTGGTGGCTTCCGCCCAGGTGGTGGATGTGCTCAAGCGCTTCCCGACCGCCCTTGGCGCCGAGCAGCTGACCAGCCTGCTGCGCCCGCTCACGCCCCGCCTCTATTCCATCGCCTCCGCCCAGAGCGAAGTGGAAGAGGAGGTCCACCTGACCGTGGGCGTGGTGCGCTACCCCCAGGAGGATGGCACTGTGCGCAGTGGCGCCGCCTCCTCCTATCTGGCCGACAGGCTGGATGACGGGGCCGAGGTACGGGTGTTCGTGGAGCACAACGACAACTTCCGCCTGCCGGCCAATCCCGATACCCCCGTCATCATGGTGGGCCCGGGTACCGGCATAGCCCCGTTCCGTGCCTTCTTGCAGGAGCGGGACGCCATCGGTGCCTCCGGCAAGAACTGGCTCTTCTTCGGCAACCCCCACTTCACCCAGGACTTCCTCTATCAGGTGGAGTGGCAGCGCTATGTGAAGTCGGGCCTGCTGTCGAAGATCTCCTTGGCCTTCAGCCGGGATCAGGCCGAGAAGATCTATGTGCAGGATCGCCTGCGCGAGGCGGGGCTTGAGCTCTACCAGTGGCTGGAAGCCGGCGCCCACTTCTATGTGTGCGGCGACGCCAACCACATGGCCAGGGATGTGCAGGAAGCCCTGCTGGATGTGATTAGCGAGCACGGCCACAAGAGCCGTGAAGAAGCAGAAGAGTATTTGAGCGAATTGCGTCGTGCCAAACGTTATCAAAGGGATGTCTATTGATGAGCAAGCAACTTATTCCGGGACCGGTCGAAGGGCCGCTGGCTGACAACGAACGCCTCAAGCGCGAGAGCAACTTCCTGCGCGGCACCATAGAGCAGGATCTCAAGGATCCCCTCACCGGCGGCTTCAACGGCGACAACTTCCAGCTGATCCGCTTCCACGGCATGTACCAGCAGGATGACCGCGACATCCGCCCCGAGCGCGCCGCCCAGAAGCTCGAACCCCTGCACAACGTCATGCTGCGGGCCCGTCTGCCGGGCGGCATCATCACCCCGGCCCAGTGGCAGGTGATCGACAAGTTCGCCGAGGAGCACAGCCTGTACGGCAGCATCCGCCTGACCACCCGCCAGACCTTCCAGTTCCACGGGGTACTGAAGCGCGACATCAAGCTGATGCACCAGACCCTCAACAGCACAGGCATCGACAGCATAGCCACCGCCGGGGACGTGAACCGCAACGTGCTCTGCACCAGCAACCCGGTGGAGTCCGAACTGCACCAGGAGGCCTACGAGTGGGCCAAGCAGATCTCAGAGCACCTGCTGCCCAAGACCCGTGCCTACGTGGAGATCTGGCTGGACGGCGAGAAGCTTGGTGAAGACGAGGAGCCCATCCTGGGTTCCAACTACCTGCCGCGCAAGTTCAAGACGACCGTGGTGATCCCGCCCCACAACGACATCGATGTCCACGCCAACGATCTCAACTTCGTTGCCATCGCAGATGGCGGCAAGCTGGTGGGCTTCAACGTGCTGGTGGGCGGGGGTCTGGCCATGACCCACGGCGACACCAGCACCTATCCGCGTAAGGCGAGCGATTTCGGCTTCATTCCGCTCTCCCACGTGCTGGACGTGGCGGCCGCCGTGGTCAGCACCCAGCGCGACTGGGGCAACCGGGTCAACCGCAAGAACGCCAAGACCAAGTACACCCTCGAGCGGGTGGGCGTGGAGGCCTTCAAGGCCGAGGTGGAGCGCCGCGCCGGCATCGCGTTTGCCGAGAGCCGCCCCTATGTCTTCACCAGCCGTGGCGATCGTTTTGGCTGGGTGGAGGGGATCGACGGCAAGCATCACCTGACCCTGTTCATCGAGAACGGCCGCCTGCTGGACTTCCCGGGCAAGCCCCTCAAGACCGGCATGCTGGAGATCGCCAAGATCCACCAGGGGGATTTTCGCCTCACCGCCAACCAGAACCTCATCATCGCCGGGGTGCCTGCCGGCGAGAAGGCCCGCATCGAAGCCCTGGCCCGTCAGTACGGCCTCATCGATGATGGCGTGAGCGAGCAGCGCAAACAGTCCATGGCCTGTGTGGCCCTGCCCACCTGCCCCCTGGCGATGGCCGAGGCCGAGCGCATGCTGCCGGCGTTTGTCACCGACATCGAAGGGCTGCTGACCAAGCACGGCCTGGCGCAGGATGCCATCATCTTCCGGGTCACCGGCTGCCCCAACGGCTGCGGGCGCGCCATGCTGGCGGAGGTGGGTCTGGTGGGCAAGGCCCCCGGCCGTTACAACCTGCACCTGGGCGGCAACCTGGAGGGGACCCGCATCCCCCGCATGTATCAGGAGAACATCACAGAGCCGCAGATCCTGGCAGAGCTGGATGCCCTCATCGGCCGCTGGGCCAAGGAGCGCAACCAAGGCGAGTGCTTCGGCGACTTCGTGATCCGTGCCGGCATCATAGCCCCCGTGGTCAACTCCGCCGTGGACTTCTACGCCGCCTGATCCCAAGGGCGCCGCGAGGCGCCCGTTTCTTCACAGAGCGAGACACAGAGATGACACTGGATCTGACACAACTGCTCACCCTCTCCAAAGAGGAGCAGGTCGCCGCCCTGGCCCCCCACAACCGCGAGCTGGAGGCCATGAGCGCCCCCGAGCGGGTACGCTGGGCCCTGGCCAACCTGCCGGGACAGCACATCCTCTCTTCGAGTTTTGGCATTCAGGCGGCCCTGATGCTGCACCTGGTGAGCCGCGAGCAGGCCGATATCCCCGTGGTGCTGACCGACACAGGTTATCTGTTCCCCGAAACCTACCGCTTCATCGACGAGCTGAGCGAGCGCCTCGCCCTCAACCTCAAGATCTACCGGGCCGAGCTCAGCCCGGCCTGGCAGGAGGCCCGCTTCGGCCTGTTGTGGGAGCAGGGGGTGGAGGGGATCACCCGCTACAACCAGCTCAACAAGGTGGAGCCCATGGACAGGGCCCTGAATGATCTCGGCGCCCAGACCTGGTTCTCGGGCCTGCGCCGGGAGCAGTCCGGCAGCCGCGGCAAGCTGCCGGTGCTGGCCATCCAGCGCGGCCGCTTCAAGTTCCTGCCGGTCATAGACTGGAGCAACAAGGACGTCTTCTACTACTTCAAGGAGCACGACCTCCCCTACCACCCCCTGTGGGAGCAAGGCTACCTGTCGGTGGGCGATGTCCACACCACCGCCAAGTGGGAGCCGGGCATGAGCGAGGAGCAGACCCGCTTCTTCGGCCTCAAGCGCGAATGCGGCCTGCACGAAGAGAGTGGCGAGAGCGACGGCTCGGGGATCTGATCCCGCCGCCCCCAATACAAACGCCCGGGTCATCCCGGGCGTTTTCATGGCTCGACACAGTGGCAAGGATTAGAGCTTGCGCCCGAGCCGCCTCTCGACCTGGCGTCGCTCCCAGTCGGGGCCGAGCCACTTGGGCAGCTTGAACAGGTTGAAGGCGTGGGCCCCCAGCCCTATGCCCCAGCCCAGCATGGGCCACCAGGCCCAGATATGTCCCGGGCTGGTCACCAGGTTGATGACCCAGAGCAGGCAGATCACCAGCCCGTAGCTGATGAGGTGGCCGTAGAACCCCTTCAATCCCTGCACAAACTCCATCGCCTCGCGCTCGTCCGGCGCAACGCCTTGCGCTCCCTTGGTTTCACTCATCTCGCTCTCCTGCAGTTGACTGATGTCGAGTTCGAAGACGGCGGCCAGGGCCTTGAGGGATTCGAGACCGGGGGCCTGGCCCCCCTCTATCCGTTGCACCGTGCGGACACTCAACCCGGACAGGGTGGCCAGTTGATCCTGTGACCAGCCGCGCTGCAATCTCAACTTCCTGACGATCATCGATGAACTCCTTGTGGTAGTGACGAGAGCAAGCGTACCCGGCTTAGGCGAAATCCTTGACGACAGCGACCCGACATTCGGGTGACAGTCATTGCAGATCAATATCTTATAGCCGATTTACCCGGATGAAAAAAGCCCGGCACACAGGCCGGGCGGGGAGAGTGACGGGGGGATGGCGCCTAGTTGGCGGCCCGCGCCGCCGTGAGCCACTGCGTGACCAGGGCCTCGTGCCCCTTGAGCCAGGCGTCGGCATGACGCGCTATATCCGCCGGCTTGTTCTGCCCCTGCTTCATCAGGCTGTTCTGGATATTGATGTCATTGATGGGCAGCTTCATCTGCGCAAACAGCGTAGCCGCCGAGGGGTTCGCCTCGGCGAATGCCTTGTTGGCGACGATGTGCATGCTGTTCATCTCGAAGCCATAGTTCTTGCCATTGGCCAGCTTGGTGTCGCCCTCGCGGCCATCCGGCAGGGCGGTGAAGGGCACCTCCAGCCAGACCACATCCTTGCCCGGCACCAGTTCACCGCTCACCCAGTAAGGGGTCCAGGTGTAGTAGAACACCGGCTTGTGCTCCTTGTAGCGGGTGATGGTGTCGGCAATGATGGCCGCGTAGTTGCCCTGCTGGTGGGTCACCGTCTTGTCCAGCTCGTAGGCCTTGAGCTGGTGGTTGATCACCCCCTCGCAGCCCCAGCCCGGGTTGCAACCGGCCAGATCGGCCTTGCCGTCACCGTCGCTGTCAAACAGGGCCGCCAGCTTGGGGTCCTTGAGCTGGGCGATATTGGTGATGCCGTACTTGTCGGCGGTCGCCTTGTCGATGAGATACCCCTGGGCCGCACCGGTCACATAGTCCCCATGGCGGTAGAACTTGGCGTCCCCACCCGACTTCTCGTACTTGTCCTTGTGCAGCGGATTCCAGTTGAAGGCGAGGAAGGTCGCATCGCCACTGGCGACCGAGGCATAGCCCACGTTGTAGTCCGCCTCCTTGGCGGGCTTGACGTCATAGCCAAGCTCCCCCAGCAACTTGCTCACCAGCAGGGTCTGGAACGCCTCCTCCGGCACGTTGCTCTGAATGGGCTGCACCAGGGTGGCGGCCATGGCGGTCGAGCTCAGCAGCAGGGTGCTCAGGGTCAATCCCTTGGTGATGGTTCTCATAATACTTCTCCTTTGGTGTGAGTCTGATGATGGCGCCCGAACGGGGCGAGCAGCAGGCCGACGGGGCCTCGTTGATACCAGCGCCCGACGCGCCCGCCCCCCGACTGGCCCATGGCCTGGGTGAGGCGATCGAGCACTATGGCCAGCAGCACTATGCCAAGACCACCGACCGAGGCCATGCCCATGTCGAGGCGACCTATGCCCCGCAGCACCATCTGCCCCAGACCACCCACCGCGATCATGGAGGCGATCACCACCATGGAGAGGGAGAGCATGAGCGACTGGTTGACCCCGGCCATGATGGTGGGCATGGCCAGGGGCAGTTGCACCTTGAACAGCAACTGACGCGGGCTGGCGCCAAATGAATGGCCCGCCTCGATGAGATCCGCCGGGACCTGGCGAATACCGAGAATGGTCAGCCGTATCATGGGGGGCAGGGCGAAGATGATGGTCACCACCACTCCGGGCACGTTGCCGATGCCAAACAGCATGACGATGGGGATGAGGTAGACGAAGGCCGGCGTGGTCTGCATGGCATCGAGCAGGGGCCGGGTCCAGGCGGTGGCTCGCTCGCTGCGCGCCAGCAGTATGCCGGTCGGCAGGCCGATGACCATGCAAAACAGCAGGGAGGTCATCACCAGGGCCAGGGTCACCATGGCATCAGACCAGACACCGATGAGGCCTATCGCAACAAGGGAACCGAGCGCCCCCAGAGCCATGGCGCCGCTGACCAGCTGCCAGGCAATCAGGGTCAGCAGGAGCACCATGATGGCGGAGGGCACGGTTTGCAGCGCCTGGGTCAAGGCGTTGAGGGTCACCTCCACCGGCGCCCTGATGATCTGGAACAGGGGGCGAAAGTGGGTGACCAGCACGTCGATGCCCTGCTCCACCCAGGCATCGAGCGGCAGCCAGGCCTGCTGGAAGGGATCCAGGGGGTCGAAGGCGGGCCCGTCATCGGCCTCGGCTATTTGGTCTTGCCAGTCATTACTGGCCACGGCGGTTTGAGTGGTGCTGCCCCAGGGATCCGCTTCGCTCTGGCTGGCGGGGGCGCTGGCCCAGGGATCCTCGGGCGCACCGGCGGCGTCGGCCCAGGCCGGTTGGCTGGCCAGCAGCAGCGTCGCCAGCCAGAGGGATATCAGCTGTTTCATGCCGGGGTACTCCTGTCCAGGGTGTTGAGCAGACTGGCCTTGGAGATGAGACCGAGATAGGTGCCATCTTCCTCGACCACGGGCACCTGGCAGGGGGCCGCCGCCACCTGACTGATCAGTTCGTGCAAGGGAGTATCCGCCAGCAAGGGGGGGATCTCCCCCAGCAGGGCCTGATCCAGGCTGCCCTTGCTCGCCACGGCGCGATCCAGGGAGTCGAGGGAGACGACACCGACGAAGCGCCGGCTGCGATCCACGACATAGCCGAACTCTCTCTCCTGCTCCTTGAGCTGGCGCAGGGCATTGGCCGGGCCATCGGTGACATGCTTCTTGATGAGGGGCATCTGCTTGCGGCTGACGATATCCCGGGCGCTGAAGACGTTGGCGAGATCCACCCCGCGAAAGAAGGCGCGCACATAGTCGTTGGCCGGCTGGCTCAGGATCTCGTCCGGGGTGCCCACCTGGATCACCCGGCCATCCTGCATGATGGCAATGCGATCGCCGATGCGCATCGCCTCGTCCAGATCGTGGGAGATGAAGATGATGGTGCGCTGATGGTTCGCCTGCAGCTTGAGCAGCTCATCTTGCATCTCGGTGCGGATCAGGGGGTCGAGCGCCGAGAACGCCTCATCCATCAACAGGATATCCGGGTCGTTTGCCAGGGCGCGCGCCAGGCCGACCCGCTGCTTCATGCCGCCGGAGAGGGCATCGGGGTAGGCGTGCTCCCAGGTATCCAGGCCAACCTGGGCCAGGGCCTGATGGGCACTGCGATGGCGCGTCGCCAGGGGGACCCCGGCCAGCTCCAGACCGAAGGCGGCATTGTCCAGCACCGTCAGATGAGGCATGAGTGCGAAGGATTGGAACACCATGCTGATCTTGTTGCGACGCACCTGGCGCAGGGCCTCGTCCGAGATGGTGGCAATGTCTTCGCCATCGATCAGCACCTGGCCACGGGTCGGCTCGATCAGGCGATTGAGCAGCCGCACCAGGGTGGATTTTCCGGATCCGGACAGCCCCATCACCACGAAGATCTCGCCCTCATGGATCTGCAGGTTCACGTCATGAACGCCGAGAGTCTGCCCGGTCTTTTGCAAGATACCGGCGCGATCCTCTCCCTCTTCCAATAGTTTGAATGCCTTGTCAGGCTGATCGCCAAAGATCTTGTACAGGGTCTTTACTTCCAGTTTGACTGTCATGTTGCCCTTTTTTAATGGATGACTACCGTAGCGCCATGGAGTGACCATGGCGCAATTCCATTACTACACTAAACACTTTACAGGAACATTAAAAGGGTAAATAGCCACTACGATACGGTGATACATTCATAAGCTCATGATTTAAAGCTATTTAACAGCTGAAGAGAGATATCAGATCTCTGCCCTCATCGTTAGCCTAGTAATGAAATTTCAATTTTTTGTTTAATGATCTAAACATTAATTTACCCATGGGTCGCTGCGGGCCAGAAGGGACGGCGAGCAGGCCCTTGCGAGCGCCGGCACCTGACAGGCAGCCCACTGACCACTCGGCAAAAACACGAAAAAAGTCACGCTCAATGCACGAACGTCGGTGAAATACCGGAAAACATACTGGAAATCAGGCGCTGACAGAGAAGGGATTGGCGCTGACTCGGGAAGGTGAACGGATGGGATGACAGGGGCTGGAAAGGGTTGAAAGCGAAGGAAGGGGACGGCGATCACCCGGCCCATGGCGCCAGGTGATCGCCGGAGCAGAGACTTAGAGGGACTGCATGACTCGGGCCCCCAGTTCGAAGGAGCGCAGCCTGGCCTCCTGATCGAAGATGGGGCCATTGAACATCAGCTCGTCGGCCCGGGTCTCGGCCAGCAGCGCCTGGATGCCATGGCGCACCGCCGCCTCATCCCCCACCAGGGAGCGCGACAAGGTCTTTTCCATCGCCACCAGCTCATGGGGAGCCCAGCCGGTGAGCTCCTCCACCGGCGCCGGCAGCTCACCCGCGTCCCCCCGATAGAGACGTAGGAACTGCTGCTGCACCGTGCTGAACAGGAAGCGCGCCTCGGCCGTGCTCCGGGCGGCGATCAGATTGACACAGACCAGGGCATAGGGCTTGGGCCAGCGGGCCGAGGGGCGATACTGGCTACGATAGATCTCCAGTGCCTGGGACAACAGAGCCGGGGCAAAATGGGAGGCGAACCCGAACGGCAAGCCCATGGCCGCCGCCAGCTGGGCGCTGTAGAGGCTGGATCCGAGCAGCCAGACGGGGAGATGGAGCCCGAGCCCAGGCACGGCGCGCACCGGGCCCGCCTCATCCCCGAAATAGGCTATCAGTTCGGCCACGTCGGCGGGAAAATCATCCACCTCACCGCTGCGCTGGCGACGCAAGGCCTGCATGGTACGCTGATCCGAGCCGGGCGCCCGGCCAAGACCGAGATCGATCCGATCCGGATAGAGAGAGGCGAGCGTGCCGAACTGCTCGGCGATCACCAGAGGGGAGTGGTTGGACAACATGATGCCACCCGCCCCGAGGCGCAGGGTGCGGGTACCGCCGGCCAGGTGACCGATGAGTACAGACGTGGCCGCACTGGCGATGCCGGGCATGTTGTGATGCTCCGCCAGCCAGTATCTGTGATAGCCCCAGGCCTCGGCCTGCTGGGCCAGCGCCAGGGAGCGGCGAAAGGAATCGGCGGGGTGAGAGCCGACGGGAACGGGTACCAGATCCAGTACCGAATAGGGAACGCGCATGACTCACTCCTGGGAGGGGAAAGGGCTCACTCTATCATTAGCTCTAAATGAGACACAATCATTCCCTCACTGGCGATCCTGATGTCATGAGCCACACTCATTGCTGGTCAACCATGGATGAATGACCATCACAAGGATACGGATCATGAGGCTAACCGGTGCACGACGCCGCCCCTTCTACGTGCATATCGCCACCCTGTTTATCGGCCTGTTCGGCCTGCTCGGCGCCCTGTTGATACTACAGCAGTTCGACCAGCATAGAGCCCTGGGCATGGCTTATGAATATCGCAGTTTCCAGCAGTATCGCGACCAGCTGGCCCTGGCACTGCGACTCAACGAGCGCCCCGCCCGCACCAGCCTCTCCCTGCTGGCGGCCGGGACACTGATGCAGGCCCAGACCCAGGAAGCCCGGCTCGCCTTCCTGCCCCAGCTGACCGAGGCACTGGCCAGCAACCACGGCTATGGCGCCATCTTTGTCGGCTATGAGAACGGGGATTTCTTTCTGGTTCGCCCCTTGACCGACAGGGTCAAGGGGCAGCTGGGCCCTCTGCCCGAGGGGAGCAGCCTGCTGGTGCAGAGCCTGGTCGGCGGCAGGGGAGAATACCTCTACTATGATGCCCGCCAGCAGCTGATCGCTCGCACGACCGTGGCAGACTACCAGTTCGATCCTCGCGCCCGCCGCTGGTATCAACAAGCCCTGCGCAGCAGCGGCATCGCCAGTACCCCGCCCTATCTCTTCTTCACCACCCAGGAGCCGGGGATCACCCTGGCCATGGCGAGTCGGGACAAGAAGGCGGTGATCGGCATCGATGCCAGTGTCGAGCGCATCTCCACCCTCATCGGCAAGATACAGCAGGAGGGAACCCTGCTGGTGCTGTTCGATCATCACGGCACCCTGCTGGCAACGGATCCGGCCCAGCTGCCCGGCTACGAGCGGCTGAGGGTCTTGCCCAAGATCTCGAGCCTCAACGATCCCGTCTTCACCCTGCTGCAGCGTCGCCTCAGCGCCGAGCCCACCCTGCTTGATGGACATAGCGCCCTGACCCTGGACGATCCAGAGCGGGGGGAGTGGCAGGTCAATCTCTCCCCCATCGGCGAGGGATCCCCCTTCTACCTGGGGCTGCTGATCCGCAGCGAGCGCCTGTTCGCGGGGGCCAAACAGCAGGCCTTGCACAATCTTGGCAGCGCCCTGCTTGCCCTGTTGCTGCTGCTCCCCATCATCTGGCTGGTGGCCAGACGCACCGCCATGCCCCTGCGGGCCCTGACCCGGGAGGCCGAGCGCATCCAGCATTTCGATTTCAGTCAGGGAGAAGATCCCCACTCCGCCATCCTGGAGATAGACGATCTCTCCCGTACCATGTCGGGCATGCGCCTGACCCTGGGCAACTTCATGAACATAGGTCGGGCACTCGGGGCCGAACACGACGTCGATGCCCTGTTCCAGCGGGTGCTCGGCGAGACCATAGCCGCGGCGGGCGCCAACGGCGGGGCCCTCTATCTGGTCGTATCGGGGGAATTGCATCCGGAGCGCGCCTTCTGGCGGGGCCAGCCGCCGCAGCGGATCGATGGCGCCCCCCTGCTGCGCCCCGTGTTGCGCGGCGAGCGGGTGAAGCTGGTCCTCGAGGCCGGGCTCTGGCAGCGCCATCTCGCGGGCTGGGGTGACTATCCGGGTGAGGGGCATCTGGTGGCCGAACCCCTGCATGATCATCATCAGGAGGTGATCGGTTGCCTGCTGATCCTGCTGCCTCCCTGCTCGCCCGCCGAACTGGGCGCCCGCATCAGCCTCATCGAGGCGCTGGCCGGCACCTCGGCCTCAGCCATCGAGAACCAGCGCCTGCTGGCGGAACAGAAGCGGCTGCTGGCGGCCTTCATCGAGCTCATCGCCGGCGCCATCGATGCCAAGAGCCCTTACACGGGCGGCCACTGCCAGCGGGTGCCGGAGCTGACCCGGTTGCTGGCCGAGGCGGCCAGCGCCGAGCGGCAAGGCCCCTTCGCCAGCTTCAACCCGAGCGAACAGGAGTGGGAGGCCATCCACATTGCCAGCTGGCTCCATGATTGCGGCAAGGTGACCACCCCGGAGTTCGTGGTCGACAAGGCAACCAAGCTGGAGACCCTCTACGATCGCATCCATGAGGTACGCACCCGCTTCGAGGTGCTCAAGCGCGATGCCCACATCGCGGCCCTGAGCGAGCAGTTGACCGAGGCGCAGCAGAGCGCGGCCCGGACCGCCGTACTGCCGTGCTGGGCCGAGCTGGATGCGGAGTTTGCCTTCGTGGCCGAGTGCAACCAGGGGGGGGAGTGGATGGCCCCCGAGCGGCTCGAGCAGTTGCAGCGCATCGCCAGTCGCAGCTGGTGGCGCACCCTGGACAACCGGCTCGGCCTCGGTACCGAGGAGCTGGGGCGCTACCAGGGCGCCCCGGCTGCCCTGCCCTGCCGCGAGTCACTGTTGTCCGACAGGCCGGAGCACAGGATCCCCCGCAGCCAGGATGAGCAGCTGAACCCGGACAATCCCTGGGGCTTCAAGGTGGCCGTGCCCGCATATCGCTATGATCGCGGCGAGCTTCACAACCTCGGGATCCGTCGAGGCACCCTGAGCGAGGAGGAGCGCTACAAGATCAACGAACACATCATACAGACCATCAAGATGCTGGAGCGGCTGCCCTTCCCCCGCCACCTCAAGCAGGTGCCCGAGATAGCCGGCGGCCACCACGAGAGGATGGATGGCGGCGGCTACCCCAGGGGACTGACCCGGGAGCAGATGAGCATACCGGCCCGCATCATGGCCATCGCCGACATCTTCGAGGCCCTGACCGCCAGGGATCGCCCCTACAAGTCGGGCAAGTCCCTCAGCCAGTCCCTCGCCATCATGAGCCAGATGGCCGACGAGGGGCACATAGACCCTGACCTCTTCGCCCTCTTCCTGCGCAGCCGCATCTGGCAGCACTATGGCGAACGCTTCCTGGAGGAGAGCCAGTGTGACCGGGTCGATCTGGTCGCCTTCCTGCCCCCGGCCCAACGCGGGCAAGCAGGCGCCCACACCAGGCCAGCCCGCCGAGCCAGCAGGGAGGCGCCTCCCTGAGTCGCGGCTAGTGCCCGCCCAGCTCGGCGCTCATCAGCTCCTTCATGCGAAATTTCTGCAGCTTGCCGGTCACCGTCATGGGGTACTCCTCCACGAAGCGGATGTAACGGGGCACCTTGAAGTAGGCGATCCGCGCCGACAGGAAGTGCTTGATGGCCTCTTCATCGGCATCGCAGCCGGGCCTGAGCTTGATCCAGGCACACACCTCCTCCCCGTAGCGATCGCTGTCGATGCCGAACACGGCGGCATCCTGCACCGCCGGGTGGTCGTAGAGCCGCTCCTCCACCTCTCGCGGGTAGATATTCTCACCGCCACGGATGATCAGCTCCTTGCTGCGACCGACGATCTGCACATACCCCTCTTCGTCCATCACCCCTATGTCGCCCGAATGCAGCCATCCCTCGGCGTCTATGGTCTCGGCCGTCTTGGCCGCGTCCTGCCAGTAGCCGCTCATGACGCCGTAACCCCGGCAGCAGACCTCCCCCTTCTCGCCGATGGCAACCGTCTCGCCACCCGGGCTGACCAGCTTGATCTCGGTATGACCTATGGCCCGGCCCACCGTGGTGACCCGCTTGTCGAGGGGGCAATCCACCGCCGTCATATGGTTGATGGGGCTGCACTCGGTCTGGCCATAGGCGATGGTCACCTCCCTCATGTGCATCAGGGTCTGCACCCGCAGCATCAGCGGCTCCGGGCAGATGGCTCCCGCCATGATGCCGGTGCGCAGCGAGCCCAGATCGAACTCGGCAAAGTGCGGCAGCTCCAACTCGGCGATAAACATGGTCGGCACCCCGTGCAGGGCAGTGCAGCGCTCTTCCTCCACCATCTGCAAGGTGGTCGCGGGGTCGAAGGATTCGGCCGGAAACAAGGCACAGGCCCCCACGCTCAGACAGACCAGATTGCCGAGCACCATGCCAAAGCAGTGATAGAGGGGAACAGGGATACAGAGCCTGTCCTGCTCCGTCAGTCCCATGCCGGCGGCGACCAGCATGCCGTTGTTGAGAATGTTGTGGTGGCTCAACGTGGCCCCCTTGGGGCTGCCCGTGGTGCCCGAGGTGAACTGGATATTGATGGGATCCGAGGCCCTGAGTCCGGCAGCCACCCGCGTCAGATGGTCAAGGTCCGCTTCATCCCCCAGGGTCTGCAGGTCGCCGAAATTGAGCATGCCAGGGCTTTTGTCCTCTCCCAGCCGCACCACCCAGGACAGGGTCGGCAAGGCGGCCGCCTTGAGTGCTCCCGGCTCGGCACTGGCCAGCTCGGGGGCCAGCGCAGCCAGCATGGCGAGGTAGTCGCTGCCCTTGAACCGGCTCGCACAGATGAGGGCACGGCAGCCGACATTGTTGATGGCAAATGCCAGCTCTTCCTGGCGATAGGCGGGATTGATGCAGACCATGATGGCGCCGATACGGGCGGTGGCAAATTGCACCAGGCACCACTCTATGTTGTTGGGAGACCAGATGCCGACCCGATCGCCGGGGCGGATCCCGATGGCCAGCAGGCCTCTGGCCAGCCTGTCTATCTCGCGGACGTACTCCTGCCAGTTCCAGCGGATCTGCTGGTGACGCACCACCACGGCGGGTCGCTCCGGGAAGCGGCGCGCCATGGTGTGCAGGTATTCACCTATGGTCTGTTCGAGCAGGGGGGCGTCGGTCGGGCCGGCGCGATAGCTGAGTGGTGCGGACATGAAGGCTCCTTGCCATGAGGGGAACGAGTGGCCTAAGGCTCGGCTGGCGACGTCTCGCGGTCGAATGTTACGTTAGTGTAAAAACATGGAAATTCAACGCCCACTTTGGTCTAAGCAGGCCATCGGCAGCCCGGAGATCCACAAAAGGAGGATCCGATCACAAAGTGGAAAAGTGCCATAAAAAACGGCCAACCCTGGGGTTGACCGTTTTTCTGACAAAATCTAGTGACAAATGCTTAGAACAGCAGGTGCGCTACCCCGGCTATCACGGGCAGGGTCACCAGGGTACGCAGCAGGAACACCACGAACAGCTCCCACAGCTTGACCGGGATCTTGCTGCCCAGCAGCAGGGCACCCACTTCAGACATATAGATGAGCTGGGTCACCGACATGGCGGCGATGACGAAGCGGGTCATCTCGCTCTCTATGCTGGAGGCCAGGATCGCCGGGATGAACATGTCGGCAAACCCCACCACTATGGTCTTGGATGCGGCTTCCGCTTCCGGCAGTTGCAGCAGCTCGAGCAATGGGATGAAAGGAGCCCCCAGCCAGTTGAAGATGGGAGTGTGCTCGGCCAGCAGCAGGGCGCAGGTTCCGATCGCCATCACCACGGGCAAGACCCCAAACACCATATCCAGGGCATTCTTCACCCCTTCCCGGGCCACGGCCCCCAGATCGTTGACGCTGTCGGCCTTCTTGAGGGCACGCTCGAAGCCATAACTCACTAGGCTATGCTCGTGGGGTACCGCCTCCTGCTTGCGGCACAGCGGGGTGCCGTCACTGTAGACATCCTTCTTCCAGGAAAGCGGCGGCAGGCGCGGCACTACGATGGCCGCCACCACGCCGGCCAGGCAGACCGTCAGATAGAAGGGTACAAACATGTGCTCCAGCTTGACCTGGGAGATCACCACCAGACAGAAGGTGATGGAGACGGCGGAGAAGGTGGTGCCGATGACGGCGGCTTCCCGCTGGGTGTAGAACTTGCCTTCGTACTGCTTGCTGGTCAGCAGGATGCCGACACTGCCATCGCCGAGCCAGGAGGCGAAGCAGTCCACTGCCGAGCGGCCGGGCAGACGGAACACGGGGCGCATGATGCGGGTCATCAGGGTGCCGATGAACTCAAGCAGTCCGAAATCCAGCAGCAGGGGCAGCAGGAGACCGGCGAAGATGAACACGGAGAACAGCACGGGCAGCAGATCGTGCAGCACCAGTCCCCCGGTGGCATCGGATCGCAGCGCCTCCGGCCCGACGCCGAAGAAGACCAGCAGGGCAAAGATACCACCCAGCACCCGTACGCAAGCCCAGAAGGGGGAGACATTGAACAGGGCATTGAGGAAGGGACGACGCACCAGGATGGCAGGCTTGAACAACCAGGCGACCAGGGTCAGCAACATGGTGGTGGTGATGAGACCACTCACCACGGCCACCAGGGAGTCGGCGAACACGGCCTGCACCGTCTTGGCCAGCACGGCCACAGGTATGGTGATATTGCCGTCGTAGAGCACCGGGGTCATGAACAGCAGGATCCCGATGAGTGACGGGACCAAGAACATCAGCAAGTTACGGCGGGTATTCACCGTGGGGGCATCGAGAGTCTTTTCCAGCATGGTATTACAGCCTTAATGTTACTTTTCCTTAGCCAGGTCGCCTGCATACTCATGCCCCGCCCAGCAAAACGGGCGAAAGAATACTCCAAAAAAACGCACAAACAAGCTTTTAATGCATTATTTTCAGCATAAGTATTTTCACAGACGAAGCGTCCATCAGAACATACCCAAACAGATATGCATATTGATTCACACCAAAGTGTTAGCATATTGTTTCAGTCAGGTTGCGTTCAGGTGCGCAGTATAACCAGCTGAAGATGCCAGGCAAGAACTGGCATCACAAATCCCACAATTGGCGCGCTTCGAGTCCATCGCTATCCCTGGACACCTCGATAAAAAAACCGGAGTCCGTTGCCGGACTCCGGTATTCATGCGATGACACGAAAGGCGACTATCAATCGCGGACGTAAATGACCTCTACCCCGTCATCATCGTCTTCATCCCAGTCATCGTCGCCAAGGGATTCATCGAAGGCACGGGAGGCCGCCGCTGCGTCCGCTTCGGCCTGGGCCAGCTGGTTCTTGTGGTAGTCATCCCACTTGAACTCCACCTTCTCGATGGCGTCTTTGGCATCCTGCTCCAGCTGACGAGGCATGGTGTCCAGCAGATCCAGGATGTCGTAGCACAGCTTCTTGGTGCCTTCCTTGCTAATGGCCGTGATGGCGTAGACAGGACCTTCATGGTTCAGGGCCGCCTTGACACGATCCATCACCTCGACCGCTTCCTCTTCCAGGATCAGGTCCATCTTGTTGAACACCAGCCAGCGCGGCTTGTTCGCAAGCTCAGGGCTGTACTTCTCCAGCTCCCGGACTATGGTGAGGGCATTTTCGGCCGGATCGGAACCATCCACCGGGCAGATATCTACCAGATGGATCAGCACGCGGCAACGCTCGAGGTGCTTGAGGAAGCGGATCCCGAGACCTGCCCCCTCGGCGGCGCCCTCGATAAGACCCGGGATATCGGCGATCACGAAGGAGCGGGAGTTCTCCCCGCGCACTACCCCCAGGTTCGGCACCAGGGTAGTGAAGGGGTAGTCGGCCACTTTCGGACGGGCGGCGGAAACGGCGCGAATGAAGGTGGACTTGCCCGCATTGGGCAGCCCCAGCATGCCGACGTCAGCCAGCAGCAGCAGTTCCATTTTGAGGCTGCGCACCTCGCCCGGAGTGCCGTTGCTCTTCTGGCGCGGCGCCCGGTTGACCGAGCTCTTGAAACGGGTGTTGCCAAGGCCGTGGAAACCGCCCTTGGCGACCAGCAGCTTCTGGCCATGATGGGTCAGATCGCCGAGCAGCTCACCTGTATCCTCATCGCTGGCACGGGTACCGACCGGCACTTTCAGGGTGAGATCCTTGCCGCGGCGACCGGTACAGTTCGCACTCTGGCCGTTCTCGCCACGCTCGGCGGCATGAAAACGCTCGAAACGGTAGTCGATCAGGGTGTTCAGGTTCTCGTCGGCGATCAGGTAAACGTCGCCACCATCGCCACCATCGCCACCATCCGGGCCACCGTTGGGGATGTACTTCTCACGGCGAAAACTCACACAACCGTTACCACCGTCACCGGCATCGACTCGAATCTGGACTTCATCAACAAACTTCATAGGTAACCGTCACCTTAATTCGAAAAACCGATACGCAATTATAGTGGTACAGGCCCCTGCGGGCGATACGCATCTGGATGATGGCGCCTGCGGCAGACCATCGGCGTCCCGTTTTTTCGTGCAAATGCTGTATAAAAACAAAAGCCCCGCCATACTGGCGGGGCCTCGGATCCTTGCGGTCCGTAATTACTCAGCAACGATGCTGATGTATTTACGATTCTGCGGACCTTTAACTTCGAACTTCACCTTGCCATTCGCGGTTGCGAAGATGGTGTGGTCCTTGCCCACGCCAGCGTTCTCACCGGCGTGGAACTTGGTACCACGCTGACGAACGATGATGCTGCCAGCCAGTACAGTTTCGCCGCCGAAGCGCTTCACGCCGAGACGTTTGGCTTCTGAGTCGCGACCGTTACGGGATGAACCGCCAGCTTTTTTATGTGCCATTTTTCAGATTCCTCTCGAATTAAGCGCTGATGCCAGTGATTTTGACTTCAGTGAACCACTGACGGTGGCCCGCTTGCTTGCGATGGTGCTTACGACGACGGAACTTGACGATAGTCACTTTCTCGCCACGGCCGTGAGCCACAACTTCAGCTACAACCTTGCCACCTTCAACGAAAGGAGCACCTACTTTAAAAGTGTCGCCTGCAGCAACCATCAGCACTTCGTTGAAGTCGATGGTAGCGCCAGTCTCAACGTTCAGCTTTTCCAGACGAACGATTTGACCTTCGGCCACACGGTGTTGTTTTCCGCCGCTTTGGAATACCGCGTACATTTGATTAACTCCGTAAAGGCGAGTCTTTTGCTCAAGGCCAGACCCGCACAAAAACTATAACAATGGGCCGGCATTCTACGCATATCGGTCTACTCAGGCAAGACCAATTTAGCAAAAAGTTTATTTTGTGCGCATATGCCCGACCGTGAATAAACGCTTAACTGTAACCCATTGTGAAATCGTGTAGAATCCCCGCCATTACTAAAACTGCAGACATTGCTGCCCGTCACGTTACGAGACTTATGGACCAACAGACTATTCGAGCGCTCTGTGCCGCCGACATGACGGCGGTCAATGAGCTGATCCTGGCCCGGCTCCAGTCCGATGTCAGCCTGATCAATCAGCTGGGTTTCTACATTGTCAGTGCCGGCGGCAAGCGGATGCGCCCCATGCTGACCGTCATGGCCGCCAGGGCGCTGGGTTACGAGGGACAAGATCACCTCAAACTCGCCGCCATCATCGAATTCATCCATACCTCGACCCTGCTGCACGACGACGTGGTCGATGAGTCCGACCTGCGCCGCGGCCGGGAAACCGCCAACGCCATGTTTGGCAATGCCGCCAGCGTCCTGGTGGGGGATTATCTCTACAGCCGCTCCTTCCAGATGATGGCGGAGCTCGCCGACCTGCGGGTAATGGAGATACTGTCCGACGCCACCAACACCATCGCCGAAGGCGAGGTGATGCAGCTGATGAATTGCAACGATCCGGACACCACGGAACAGAGCTACATGACGGTCATCTACTGCAAGACCGCCAAGCTGTTCGAAGCCGCCACCCGGCTCGCCGCCGTGCTGACCCAACAGCCCGAACCCATCGAGCAGGCGATGACAGATTACGGCAAGTACTTGGGCACGGCGTTCCAGATCATCGATGATGTGATGGATTACTGCTCCCAGAGCGACGAGATGGGCAAGAACGTCGGTGATGATCTGGCCGAGGGCAAGCCCACCCTGCCCCTGCTGCGCGCCATGGAGATGGGCAGCCCGGCTCAGCGCCAGCGCATTCGTGATGCCATCGAACACCGCAACGGCATGGCGCACCTTGACGAAATCCTCGCCATCCTCGACGACACAGGCGCCCTGGAATACTCCCGTCAGCGTGCCCGGGAAGAGGCCGACAAGGCCATCGCCGCCCTCATGGTCCTGCCGGACACCCAACACCGCCAGGCCCTGATCCAGCTGGCCCAGATGGCGGTTCAACGCAGCACCTGAACCTTCCTTTCCAATATCAGCACAAAGAGGCCCGCTGCGGCCTCTTTTTCATGGGCCGTCATGGCCCTCTCCCACGATTTGGGAGAAGACCTCCTCACTCCCTGATAGAAAACCTCCTCGCTCCCCGCGCCCTTGACCACAAGGCCGGGAGCCTACTGTCGGCGAGGTTCTGAACCAGCAAGAATAGAATGAGATCCCCTGGAGAGCGCTCTTTCATGGTTTGGGAGACGGCGCCGCTCACACTCCATGCCGCCCCCTCGCCACACCGGGCTTTGAGCCGGCAGAAATAGAAAGAGGGCCCCTTGAGGGCCCTCTTGCATCATGCACTGTCTGCGCTTACGGCTGGCTGCCTTGCGGCGACTTGAGGTAGCGGAAGAACTCGCTGTCCGGCTTGAGCACCATCAGGTCGTTGCCACCGGCGAAGCTCTTACGATAGGCCTCCATGCTACGCACGAAGCTGAAGAACTCGGGGTCCTTCTTGTAGCTGTCGGCATAGATCCTGGCGGCTTCGGCGTCCCCTTCACCACGCAGCTGACGCGCATTACTCTCGGCGTCGGCGATCATGACGGTCACCTTGCGGTCGATGTCGGCCCGCAGGATTTCGGCCTGCTCGCGACCCTGGGAGCGGTGCTCACGGGCAACCGCAGTCCGCTCGGCACGCATCCGCTGATAGATGGAGTTGGACACTTCCACCGGCAGGTTGATCTGCTTGATCCGCACATCCACCACCTTGATGCCGAGCTCGGAGGAGCGCGCCATCTTCATCAGGGCATCTTCCATCACGGTACTGCGCTCACCGGAGACGATGTCCTTGATGGTGCGGTTACCTATCTCGGAACGCAGACCGTTGTTGATCTTGCGCTTGAGCAGGTCTTCGGCCTGGATCTTGTTGCCACCACCTGTGGCCAGGTAGTACTTGGAGAAGTCCTCTATCTTCCACTTCACATAGGAGTCGATGATGAGGTCTTTCTTCTCGGAGGTCACGAAGCGATCCGCCTGGCCTTCCAGGGTCTGGATACGGGCATCCATCTTGCGCACCTGATCGATGAGCGGCACCTTGAAGTGCAGGCCAGGCTCATAGAGCCGCGGCTCGCCGGATTCAACCCGCTTCACCTTGCCAAACTGCACGACTATCCCCTTCTGCCCTTCATCGACGATGAAGACGGAGGAGAAGCAGACCATGGCGGCCACAGCGATAACACCAATAGCTAGTTTTTTCATCTATTAGTTTCTCCCTGAGCTGAAACGGTCGCCGCTACGCAGCGGAGTCGGGGTGGAGTTGGCTCCCTCGTTGGACACCGGGGTCGATTCAACCACAGCGCTGCCTGCAGGACGCGCAGCTTGCACCGCATTCGCCTTGCCGGAGAGCTTGTCGAGCGGCAGGTAGATCATGCTGTTGTTGCCAGCCGGCATGTCCACCACCACCTTGTTGGTCTGCTGATACAGCTCTTCCATGGTTTCCAGGTAGATACGCTCACGAGTCAACTCGGGGGCAGCCTGATACTGGGGCAACAGCTCGTTGAAGCGAGCCACTTCACCCTTGGCCTTGAGCACGATCTGGGACTTGTAACCCTCGGCTTCCTGTTCCAGGCGCTTGACCTGGCCACGGGCCTTGGGCTCCGCCTCACGGGCATAGGCTTCCGCTTCACGGATGAAGCGCTGTTCATCTTCCTGGGCTGAGATGGCGTCATCGAAGGCGTCTTTCACCTCTTCCGGCGGACGGGCAGGCAGGAAGTTGACGTCGACGATCTGAAGCCCCATCTGATATTGATCAATGATGCCGTCGATCACCTGCCAGGTCTCCTGGCGGACCTTTTCCCGACCCGTGGTCAGGACGTCATCCATCCGGGTGTGACCCACCACATAACGCAGGGCACTGTCGGTGGCCTGGCTCAGGCTCTCGTCCGCGTTGGTCACGCTAAACAGGTAGGCCTGGGGATCCACGATGCGATACTGCACGTCCATCTCGACCCGGACCACGTTCTCGTCCTGGGTCAGCATGAAACCGGAGGCCGGCAGAGAACGCACGGACTCGACGTCCACCGGGATCACCCGGTCGATGAAGGTCGGCTTCCAGCGCAGGCCGGGATCCACGTTGTGAGAGTACTGGCCAAAGCGCAGCACGACGCCGCGCTCCGCTTCGCGAATGGTATAGAAGCCGCTGACGACCCACACCACCACGGCGATCAGCACGGCGATGGAGATGCCGAACTTGCCCATCTCACCACCGGATTTGCCACTGCCGCCAAACAGGCCACCAAAACGGCGGCTCAACTTGCGCAGCATCTCGTCCAGATCAGGGGGTCCCTGAGTCTTGCCGTTATTCCCCCAGGGGTCACGGTCTTTGCCGTTGTTTCCAGGCTCATTCCAAGCCATCAGCGTCTCCATTTAAATACGTGCGAATGGATGTCATCTCTATCGGCATCATGCCGCCGGGCCTAATCGCCCAGATGGCGGTTCAATGCATGATAAAGCGTTGTAAAACTTCACCTTCTTGCTTCACGAGGCGGTTCCAGTCGGCCACTTGCAAGCGGACTTCCAGCACAAAATCCCCCTCCTCGCTAAAACCTTCCTGCTCTATCCCCTTGAGGCGATAGAGGGTACTGCGCAACCGGGCGGCCGAAGGCGGCAACTGCAACCTGTGGTGTACCATGGTCCCCGCCAGCAGCTCGGTCAGGGCCTGGAACAGCAGCTCACGCCCCTCCCCGGTCTGGGCCGAGAGCCAGACCCGGACAGGGCGCCCCTCATCGTCGCGCTCCAGCAGGGCCGGGCGATCGCTCAGCTTGTCGATCTTGTTGCAGACCATCAGCTGGGGGCGATCATCGGATTCAATCTCGGCCAGTACCCGTTGTACGGCGTCGATATTGTCCTGCATCTGCTCGTCGGCACAGTCGACCACGTGCAGCAAGAGGTCGGCTTCCCGGGTCTCCTGCAGCGTCGCCTTGAAGGCCGCCACCAGATCATGGGGCAGGTGTCGGATAAATCCAACCGTGTCCGCCAGAATCACATCCCCCACGTCCCGGATCTCCACTTTACGCAGGGTCGGGTCCAGGGTCGCGAACAATTGATCGGCAGCATACACGCTGGCAGCTGTAAGTTCGTTGAACAAAGTGGATTTTCCGGCGTTGGTATAACCCACCAGGGAAACGGTCGGCACTTCGTTGCGATTGCGGGCGCGGCGCCCTTGCTCCCGCTGCCTGGCCACCTTGTCGAGCCGGCGCAGGATGGCCTTGATGCGTTCACGCAGCAGACGACGGTCTGTTTCGAGCTGGGTTTCACCTGGTCCGCGCAGGCCGATACCGCCTTTCTGACGCTCCAGGTGGGTCCAACCGCGAACCAGCCGGGTAGAGAGATGGCGTAACTGGGCAAGTTCGACCTGAAGTTTACCTTCATGGGTTCGGGCGCGCTGGGCGAAGATATCGAGAATGAGGCCGGTTCTGTCGACCACCCGGCACTGGAACAGCCGCTCCAGGTTACGCTCCTGGGCCGGGGTCAGGGCATGATTGAAGATGACCACGTCCGCATCCAGGGACTGCACCTCGGCTGCGATCTCTTCCGCCTTGCCGCTGCCGACAAAAAACTTGGCACTTGGCGCACTGCGGCTGGTAGTCACCACCCCCAGCGTGTTGACCCCGGCTGAGCTCACCAACATCTTGAGCTCTTCGAGATCCTCACGTTCACCCTCATCGCTGAAGTTGACATGCACCAATACGGCCTGTTCGCCTGCTTCATAACGGTCAAACAAGCGCTGACTCCTTAACGGAATTCATGGGATCTGTATGGCGAGCGGGCTCGCCGCGTCGGCTCACGCCTCGCTGTCACCGGACTGCTCATCACCCTGGCCGGTGGCGACATGCTGGTGATGATTGACGGCACGGGCCGGCACCACGGTAGAGATGGCGTGCTTGTAAACCATCTGGCTCACTGTGTTCTTCAGCAAGATGACAAACTGGTCAAACGATTCGATCTGACCCTGCAACTTGATGCCGTTCACCAAATAGATAGAAACAGGAATCCGCTCACGGCGCAGCGCATTCAAAAACGGGTCTTGGAGAGATTGCCCCTTAGCCATCTTCTTTTTTCCTTATAGTTTGTAGTTTTTAAACACCGGATATCACTATAACAACCTGATTATACAGGGAGTGTCAAGCCGCACCAGCGCTGGCGACGACCCTGGCGAGGTTGTCAGACTCACCAGATCCCAACCAGGTGACATCAGGCCAGCCCCGCAACCAGGTCATCTGCCGTTTAGCAAGCTGACGAGTGGCAACGATGCCACGATAACGCATCTCATCATACTCCAGTTCCCCGGCCAGGTAGTCCCACATTTGGCGGTAGCCAACGCAGCGGATAGAGGGTAGGTCGGGGGTGAGATCGCCCCGGGCGCGCAAGGCCCTGACCTCCTCTTCGAACCCCTGTGCCAGCATGAGATCGAAGCGCCGCTCGATACGCTCATGAAGCAGGCTCCGATCGGCAGGGGCGATGGCAAACTGATGCACCCGATAAGGCAGCCCCTCCCCCTGCACCCGGGTCAGCTCGGTGAGGGTCTTGCCGCTGATGCGATAGACCTCGAGTGCCCTGCTCAGGCGCTGGGGATCATTGGGGTGGATGCGGGCACCGGCCACGGGGTCGATGCGCACCAGTTCGTCGTGCAGCGCCTGCCAGCCGATGCGCTGGGCCTCGGCCTCAATCTCGGCGCGGATGGCCGGATCGGCGGACGGCAAGGGAGAGAGCCCCTCCAGCAGCGCCTTGAAATAGAGCATGGTCCCGCCCACCAGCAACGGGATGCGGCCACGACCGGCTATCTCGGCCATTTCACGCAAGGCGTCGCGACAAAAGTCTGCCGCCGAATAGCTCAGGGCGGGATCCAGGATGTCGATCAGGCGATGGGGGGCGAGCCTGAGCTCATCGGCGCTGGGCTTGGCGGTGCCGATATCCATGCCGCGATAGATGAGGGCGGAATCCACGCTGATGATGTCGCAGGGCAGGGCCTGACACAGTTCGATGGCGAGATCCGTCTTGCCGGAGGCGGTAGGCCCCATCAAAAAAATCGCGCTCGGCAACTCGCTCACGTTCAGCTTCCTCTCACAGGGCAAAATACAGGGTCGTCTTGGCAGGCGGGCCCCGGCATCACTCCCCGCCCTTGGGCGGGAATACCGGGCGCGTTCTCACTCGCCATCAAATTCGGCCAGGGTGGCAGCCAGGGACAGGGGGCGCAGCAGCCGCCTGTCGGCGAAGGGCTCCCCGGGCAGATGGGCCAGCTCCCCCAGCAGGCGGTTGGCACTGGCAAAATCATATTGCTTGTCTGCGGCCAGCCCTTGCTCCACCAGCCACTGGCAGAGCACCTGGGCCTGCTCCTGGTCGTCGGCCGCCCCGAGCCCTTCCACCAGCTGCAACAACTCGGGCAGCAGCCGGGCCAGGTCGGTCTGGCGCAGCAAGGCGGGCACCCGAGTCAGGATCATGGTGTCGCGCCCCCCGCTTTTCAACTCCAGCCCCAGCCGTTTGAGCAAGATTTCCTGCTCGTTGGCCACCTGCTGCTGGGATTTGGCCAGCTTGAAGGAGACGGGCAGCAGCAGGGGCTGGGCCGCGAGCCCCTGCCCCCAGCCATCTTGCAGCCAGTGCCGCAGCAGTCGGCGCTCCGCCGCCACCAGCCGCAGCAGGGCGAGCCGCCCCCCTTGCTCCAGCAGCAGGTAGCGCCCCTCGACCAGAGAGAGTGCCCGGGCCACTTGCCCGCTCTGGGGCTCGTCCCTGACCGGGCCAGCCTCCCCGGATTCGGGCAGCGTGGTGAGCAGGGCCTGCATGCCCCGCAGCGCCTCCCGGCTCGGGGCCTCGGCCAAACCGACGCCATGGCCCGTGATGGCCCCGTGCGCGTGCGCCGCTTGCCCCGCCCTGTCCGCGCCGCCCCCGCCGGCAGGGGCTCCCCCCCGTTCACCGGCCCCCTCCTCGCGCACGGCGGCGGGGGCACGATAGCCATGCTCGGCGCCGTACCAGTCGGTGCGCGGGGCCTGGCCCGGGTACTCGGGCGGCTCGGCCACCGGCAGGGTCACCTCGCTCATGGCCAGGGGGGCCTCTTCCCTGGCCCGATGCAGGGCGGCAAAGAGCGCCTGGTAGATGAAATCGTGGATGAGCCGCGCCTGATGGAAGCGCACCTCATGCTTGGCCGGATGGACGTTGACATCCACCTGGCGGGGATCCAGCTCAATGTAGAGCACATAGGCCGCGTGGCTGCCGGCGGGCAGCAGCTCGTCATAGGCCTGGCGGATGGCATGATTGATCAGCTTGTCGCGCATCATGCGACCGTTGACATAGGTGTACTGCAGATCGTTCTGGGGCCTGGCCCCGGCCGGGGTCGCCAGCCAGCCCCGCAGTCGCACGTCGCTGTGCTCGCTCTCGATGGCCAGCGCATGGTGCATGAAGGGGCTGCCACACACGGCGGCGAGACGGCGCTCCTGCTCCGCTATCGTGCTGGCGGCGCGATACTGGCGCACCAGCTTGTCGTTGTGGCGCAGCAGCAGGGTGACATCGAAGCGCGACAGGGCGATGCGGCGCACCAGCTCGTCGATATGGGCAAACTCGGTCTTTTCGCTGCGCATGAACTTGCGCCGCGCCGGGGTGTTGAAGAAGAGATCCACCACCTCGACCGTGGTCCCGACCGGATGGGCCGCCGGCTTGATGGTGACGTCCATCTCCCTCCCCTCGGCCTGGGCCTGCCAGGCCTCTGACTGCGCCTGGGTGCGGGAAGTGAAGGTGAGACGGGAGACGGAGCTGATGGAGGCGAGCGCCTCGCCACGAAAGCCCAGGCTGTTGATGCCCTCCAGATCATCCAGGGTCGCCACCTTGGACGTGGCGTGGCGCGACAGTGCCAGCACCAGTTCGTCTTGCGCCACGCCGCAGCCGTTGTCACGGATGCGGATCAGCTTGGCGCCCCCCTTGTCGATGTCGATCTCGATCCGGTTCGCCCCCGCATCCAGGCTGTTCTCCACCAGCTCCTTCACCACGGAGGAGGGGCGCTCCACGACCTCGCCTGCGGCAATCTGGTTGGCAAGAATAGGAGGTAAAATACGGATCGGCATCGCTTACTCCTGATGATTGACCTTGGGGGGCGCGGGTGTCCTCCAGAAAGGGGAGCCATACCGCCACCTTGCCGGCGGCAAGATACGGCTCGTCACCCCTTATCCTCTGGGGATATAAAGCACCTGACCAATCTGGATCTCGTTGGATTTCAGATTGTTGTATTTCGCCAGTCGGGACATGGGGATGCCGTGGCGCTCGGCCAGGCGCGACAGGCTCTCACCGCGCTTCACCACGTGCCGGATGCTGCGCTGCTTGTCGATGGTGCTCAGCGCACCATTGCCGGGCAGGCTGGCCACCGGTTTGATGATCCCGGCCCCGGAAGCACTGGCCACGCCCACCACGGGGGCGGCGGCGCGCGCCGACTGGCTGGCCGGTGCCACCTGGCTGACGGGGCGCTGCACCGTGCGGGTCGGGGAGCTGCTCACCTTGCCCGCCATGATGGGGCCCTTGGTGGGATGCGCCCGGTAGTAGTTGCGAATGCCTTGGAAGATGGCCTGGGCCAGCTTGTTCTGATAGGCGGTACTGGCCAGCAGCTTCTCCTCTTCGTGGTTGGAGATGAAGCCCGTCTCCACCAGCACAGAGGGGATGTCTGGCGCCTTGAGCACCGCCAGACTGGCGTGCTCGGGGGCCGACTTGTGCAGGCGGGCAACCCGTCCCATCTCCTTGAGGATCTGGCGGCTGACGTCATATCCCTCGGCACGGGACTTGTCCATGGAGAGATCCAGGAAGGTGCGCGCCAGATAGGGGTTGGGATCCGATTCGGCGATCACCTTGCCGACGCCGCCAAGCAGCTCACCCTGCTTCTCCTGCTTCTCCAGCCAGCTGCCCATCTCGCGATTGGCGCGGTTGGTGGAGAGCACCCAGACCGAGGCGCCCCGCGGACGCGAGTTGTGGAAGCTGTCCGCGTGCACGGAGACCAGCAGATCCGCCTTGGATTTGCGGGCAATCTCCGAGCGCTTGTTGAGGTCGACGAAGTAGTCGCCCCGGCGGGTCATCACCGCCTGCATCCCGGGCTCGCGGTTGATGAGCGCGGCCAGCTTCTGGGAGACCGCCAGGGTCACCCGTTTCTCATAGGTTTTCCGTGGGCCTATGGAGCCCGGATCCTCGCCGCCATGGCCGGCATCGATGGCGATGATCACCTTGCTGCCTGGGGCCGCGGGCGGCGGCGCCGCATGCCTGGCGGTGCTCTCCTCGTAGGGGAGATCGATCACCAGCCGGTGGCCATAGGGGCCAGCTGGTGCCAAAGGAAACACCACCGGCTTGATGGCGGACTTGAGATCCAGCACCAGGCGCAGGCCCCCCTTGTCCACCGGGGTGCTCTCGCGGATTTTTCGCACCAGCTCGCTCTTGTTCTCGACCCGCGCCAGATTGGTGCCATTGCTGGCCCCCTTGAGGTCGATGACCAGACGGTCCGGGCCCGTCAGGGTGAAGTAGTTGAACTGGGGCGAGCTGGCGAGATCCAGCACCACCCGGGTGTTGTCGGGAGAGGGCCAGATCCGCACGCTCTTGAGCTGATTGGCCCAGACGGGCAAGGCCAACAGAGTAAACAACAGGGAAATTATCAGACGCACTTGGGTTGCAACCGTTCCAGAATGGCTTCGCCGATCGCAGTGCGGGCCACCAGCAGGGCCTCGCGCTGCATGTCTACATAGGTCAGGGTTATCTCGAGATCCGGGGCGGGCAGCCAGCCCTCTCCCTTCTGTGACCACTCCACCAGACAGAGGGTATGGGGTCCGAAGTAGTCACGGATCCCCATGAATTCCAGCTCCTCTGGATCAGCCAGCCGATACAAATCAAAGTGATAGACCTGCCAGGCACCCAATTCATAGGGTTCGACCAGTGTATAGGTCGGACTCTTTACCTTGCCTGAATGGCCGAGTCCCTGCACCCAGCCACGGGTGAGGGTGGTCTTGCCCGCCCCCAGGGTGCCGTGCAGAAACACTGTGGTCGCCTGCTCGCTGGCCTGGGCCAACTGGCCACCCAGGGCTACGGTCGCTGCCTCGTCCGGCAGCCTTATCATCAACTGTTTTGCCATCGTCTTCTTAATCTGTCAGGAGTATCGGGGTTGGCCAGAAGGCGGATCCATGGCAACAGGTCCGATGCCAGCATGCCTCTCTCCCCTTCTGCCGCCGCCAGATCGGCAGCTTCCCCATGAATGACGGCCCCCAGGCAGGCCGCGTCGCGCGCCCCCAGCCCCTGGGCCAAAAGGGCGGCGATTATACCAGATAACAGGTCACCCATGCCGCCCCCCGCCATGCCCGGGTTGCCCTCGTGGCAGAGCCAGATATGCTGGCCGTCCGCGATCAGGGTTCCCGCCCCCTTGAGCAGCACGACGCCGCCGTAGCGTGCTTGCAGGGACACCACAGCGGCGAAGCGATCGGCCTCCACCTCTGCCACGCTGCACCCCAGCAGGCGCGCCGCCTCGGCGGGATGAGGCGTGAGCACCCAATTATCCTGATGGCGAGGCCCTTGCGCCAGCCAATTCAGCCCATCGGCATCCAATACCAGGGGCAGATCCCGGCACAAGGCCGCCTCGAACAGGGGACGCGCCCACTCGTCTCTCCCCAATCCCGGCCCCAGTACCCGCACCGATTCCCAGGCGGGCGCCAGGGGATGGCATGCCTCACCTGAGGCCGCAGACAGGAGTGCCGACGCCGGCAGGCCCATCAGCTCTGGCTGAGTCAGGCTGGCGGCGGGATTGGCCGGATGCTGGCACAGCCGCACCAGGCCGGCCCCCGAGCGCAGGCAGGCCATGGCCGCGAGCAGTATGGCGCCCCCCATTCCCTGATTGCCCCCAACCAGCAGCACCCGACCATGGTGCCCCTTGTGGGCGCTGCGGGGGCGGGGGGTGAGCAGGGGCGCCAGGCCGGGGTAATCGATGCGCCGGGCGGCAGGAGCCTGCCAATCCGCCAGCGCCAGGCCGAGGGGGTGCAGATCCAGCTCGCCGCACCAGCTGGGCCCCTGCCCCGTCAGCAGCCCCTGCTTGAGGCCGACCAGGCAGAGGGTGCGGGTCGCCTGCACCACGGCCCCCAGGACCTGACCCGTATCGCCATCCAGGCCTGAAGGGAGATCCACCGCCAGCACAGGGGCGGGCAAGGCATTGATGGCTGCGACAATCTCTGTCATGGCCGGGGAGAGCGGCCTGTGGGTGCCGCTGCCAAGCAGGGCATCTATCACCAGATCAGGCCCGGGGCTCGTCCCGGCCTGGCTACTGTGGTCGTCGGCGAACCGCTCCACTTCCCCACCCGCCGCCACAAAGGCGGCGGCGCTGTGGGCCTCCCCCTTGAGAGCCGAGGGATCACGGGCGGCGATGAGCCGTACCGAGAGACCGGCGGCCAGAGCCAGGCGCGCCAGCACGAAGCCATCGCCGCCATTGTTGCCGGGGCCGGTGAAGATCCACCAGTGGCGCGCCTCGGGCCAGTATCGTCTGGCATGGTCAAACAACGCGCTCCCGGCTCGCTCCATCAGGTCATGGAGGCTGATGCCCGCGGCGCCCGCCAGCTCGACCTCGGCCCGGCGGATCTGATCGGTTCGCCACAGCGCCTCGGGTAGCGCCGCGCCAGGATGGCTCGGTTCGGTGCGAAGCTGTGGTAAACTGCCCGCACCTTTCCTGTTGATCTGCATCATGACGGCTCCCGATTTCGACAAACTGGCCCACGATATCAAGCTCTGGGCACGCGAGCTAGGATTTGACCAGGCCGGCATCACGGATACGGATCTGAGCCTGGAAGAGCCCAGATTGCAGGCCTGGCTCGATGCGGGCTATCACGGCTCCATGGATTACATGGCCCGCCACGGCATGATGCGCGCCCGCCCCCACGAACTGCTGCCCGGCACCCTGCGGGTGCTGTCGGTGCGGATGAACTACCTCCCGTTCGAAGCGGGCTTTGCCGCCACCCTGCGCGACCCCAGCCTGGGCTACATCAGCCGTTATGCCCTTGGCCGCGACTATCACAAGCTGCTGCGCGCCCGCCTCAAGGCGCTCGGCGAGCGCATCGAGGCCCGCTGCGAGGCCCTGGGCTGGCGCCCCTTCGTCGATTCGGCCCCCGTGCTGGAGCGCCCTCTCGCCGCCAAGGCTGGGCTTGGCTGGGTTGGCAAACACTCACTCCTGCTCAATGAGTCCGCCGGCTCCTTCTTCTTCCTCGGCGAGCTGCTGCTCAGCCTGCCGCTCCCCCTGGACCAGCCGGTGGAGAAAGCGCAATGCGGCAAGTGCGTGGCCTGCATCAATATCTGCCCCACGGGGGCCATAGTCGCGCCCTATGTGGTGGACGGTCGACGCTGCATCTCCTACCTCACCATAGAGAGTGACGAGCCCATCCCCATCGAGCTCAGACCCCTGCTCGGCAATCGCATCTATGGCTGCGACGACTGCCAGCTCATCTGCCCCTGGAACCGCTACGCCGATGCCAGCCCGGAGCCCGATTTTCGCCCGCGTCCCAACCTGCACAGCCCCAAGCTGCTGGATCTCTGGGGCTGGTCGGAGCCCGAGTTTCTCAAGCACACAGAGGGCAGCCCCATCCGTCGCATCGGCTATCAGCGCTGGCGCCGCAACCTGGCGGTGGCCCTTGGCAACGGGCCGGCCGACGAGGCGGTCTTCGCTGCCCTGCGTTCGGCCCTGCCAGAGGCCCTGCCCATGGTGGCCGAACACATAGAGTGGGCATTGGCGAGCCTGGCTGCCCGCCAGCAGGGGGAGAACCGCAAGACCCGATTGCTTATCCGCTGCATCGAAAAGGGTCTGCCGGATCACGCTTGAAGACCCGCCCCCTTGCTGTTTTCGCGCACATTTTCCATGCTTTAGCGCGCCTGGATGGCGCCATCATCACAAGGATCACAAAGATGCAGATATTGGGTGTGGACATAGGAGGCTCGGGCATCAAGGGGGCCCTGGTCGATACGCAAAGCGGCGAGCTCATCGGCGAGCGTCACCGCATTCCGACCCCGCAACCCGCCACCCCGGCGGCCATCGCCCACGCCCTCAAGCAGCTGGTCGAGCACTTCCAGTGGCAGGGCCCCATCGGCTGCGGCTTTCCCGCCACCATACATCACGGCGTGGCCAAGAATGCCTCCAACATCGACAAGAGCTGGATAGAGACGGATGCGGCCAGACTGTTTGGCGAGGTGACCGGCCTGCCCTGCTTCGTGCTCAATGACGCCGATGCCGCCGGTCTTGCCGAGATGCGTTTCGGCGCCGGGCAGAGCCATGGCGGCGTCGTCATCCTGGTGACGGTCGGTACCGGCATAGGCACGGCCCTGTTCGTGGAGGGGCATCTGCTGCCCAACACAGAGCTGGGTCACCTGATGCTGGAGGGCATGGTTGCCGAGCGCTACTGCTCCGATGCGGCGCGCAAGCGCGAGGATCTCTCCTGGGGAAAATGGGGCAAGCGCTTCAATCAGTATCTGGCCCGGCTCGAGTTTCTGTTCTCCCCCGACCTCTTCATTCTGGGTGGGGGCTGCGCCGCCAAGCTCGACAGATTCGTGGACAAGATAGCGACCCGAGCCCCCCTCATCGCCGCCGCCAGCCTCAATCAGGCCGGGATCATCGGGGCCGCGCTCTACGGCGCCGAACAGATCAGATTGCAGCAGGGAACCAGGAAAAAGCGGGGCGATGCCCCCAAGCAGACCCACTGAGGCGAGGCGCCAGGCTCAAACCGTCCTCTGCCATGGCGGGCTCGTCCTGCCCTAGAGGTCATCGAGTCGATGGGCGCCATGGACCAGGCGGGTCAGGCGGGCCTGCTCCAGCCCGCTCAGGTTGCGCAGCAGGGCGGCGGTGGCCTCGGTGGGGCACTCCCGTGCCAGCCTGTCCAGCTCGGCCACCAGCCTCCCCTCCAGATCGCAGGCCAGGGCCACTATCTCATCCCCTTGCGCCCCGGCCGGCAGCGTCAACTCGGCGATGAGGGGCAGCAGCTCCTCATCGAAGCCCAGCTCGAACCAGGTCAGGGCCTGGGCCTCCCCCAGCTGCTCGGCATACTCCTCGAGGTGAGCGGCGGCGGCATCTTCCCTCCCCCGCAGATACACCAGCAACATGCGACTGCGTTCGGCATCCACTTCCCGGCTCAAGCGGCCATAGGCCAGCGCCAGCCTGTGGTGCACCTCCCCGAGATAGCGCAACAGATCCTTGATTTGCTTGCTGCTCATGGCTCCTGCTCCCCTTGTCCTCACTCTGCCCCAGTATAGGGCCGCCGCACACCGCCCCTGCGAGGATCCAACCATCCCTTGCGTTGCATCAAGGGGAGCGACAACAAAGGGGATCCTGGACCAAAACGGTACATTTTATGCCTGTCACAGAGGCGACGGCCCGGCTCGAGAAAAGGGCGGCGAGATGATTGCAGCAGCGGTGTGCACAGGGAGTGCGCACAGGGATGCGGTGAGCAGGGTTCAAACAGGAAGACGATGGGAGATGGGCAGAAATGACCAGGTCGAGAGGCAGACAGCAAGAGGGATGAAGGCGGAAAACGAGACTCGCACTCGCGGCCCTGGCCCTGGCAAGCACGGACAGTGCGCTACCAACCGAGTTGACGATGGTCGTATTGAAATTCTGGGCTTGGGTAAACGAACAATGAAGAGAGATTGGAGCGGGAAACGAGACTCGAACTCGCGACCCCGACCTTGGCAAGGTCGTGCTCTACCAACTGAGCTATTCCCGCAACGAAGGGTGTTAATCACAGCTATCACTGACGGCTTGCGGATGCTTGGAGCGGGAAACGAGACTCGAACTCGCGACCCCGACCTTGGCAAGGTCGTGCTCTACCAACTGAGCTATTCCCGCATCGATTCGACATGAGGTCGATGCATCTGCAAACAGGGTTCTCTTTTGCAAGAGTGGAGCGGGAAACGAGACTCGAACTCGCGACCCCGACCTTGGCAAGGTCGTGCTCTACCAACTGAGCTATTCCCGCAACGGATAGTGCCAAAAACAGGTACTGCTGACGTCTTTGCGGATGCTTGGAGCGGGAAACGAGACTCGAACTCGCGACCCCGACCTTGGCAAGGTCGTGCTCTACCAACTGAGCTATTCCCGCATCGATTCGACATGAGGTCGATGCATCTGCAAACACGGTATTCTTTCGCAGGAGTGACGCGGGAAACGAGATTCAGACTCTCGACTCCGGCCTTGGCAAGCAAGATTCATGCTCTACCAGCCTGGCTACTCCGGCAAAATCTATTGGAGCGGGAAACGAGACTCGAACTCGCGACCCCGACCTTGGCAAGGTCGTGCTCTACCAACTGAGCTATTCCCGCAACATGGGTACTGACTTGGGTACATCAAGAAGGGCATATGCTTGGAGCGGGAAACGAGACTCGAACTCGCGACCCCGACCTTGGCAAGGTCGTGCTCTACCAACTGAGCTATTCCCGCATCATCTCGGCGTTACACCGATGCATCTGCCTAACTCTTTGCTTCTTCATCGATATTGGAGCGGGAAACGAGACTCGAACTCGCGACCCCGACCTTGGCAAGGTCGTGCTCTACCAACTGAGCTATTCCCGCAACATCATCGATAAAAAAATCGTGCGGCATTTGGTTGCTTGCGCTACCACACGGGAGCCGAATTATAAGAGCCGGGGGATCAATTGCAAGGGCTTTTTTGTCTGGCAATGCCTGTTCGCTTAAAAGCTGGTCGAACTGCCGATTTTCCCAACCGATAGTGCCGGTTGCCCCTTATTTCACCCTCTTCTGCCTGTCAGAGCGAGCGGCCTGACTCGTCTCGACTCACCATGCGCCCGAGAGCCCGAGGAGCCGACTCAGATCTTGAAGACCTGGGCGCGGTAGAACTGCAGCTCGGCGATGGACTCGCGGATATCGTCCAGCGCCTGGTGGGAGCCGCTCTTCTTGAATTGATCCAGCAACTCCGGCTGCCAGCGGCGCACCAGCTCCTTGATGGTGCTGACATCCACGTTGCGGTAATGGAAGAAGGCTTCCAGCTGCGCCATGTGCTTGACCATGAAACGGCGATCCTGGCCGATGCTGTTGCCACACAATGGGCTGGTACGCTCCGGCACCCACTGGCGAATGAAGGCGAGGGTCTCGGCCACGGCCCTGGCCTCGTCATGCTGGCTCGCCTTGACCCGGGCCACCAGACCGCTCTTGGTGTGGGTGTTGACGTTCCACTCATCCATCTTGGCCAACTCTTCGTCGCTCTGGTGAATGGCGATGACAGGCCCCTCGGCCAGCACGTTCAGATCCTTGTCGGTGATGATGGTGGCAATCTCGATAACCACGTTCTGTTCGGGGTCCAGCCCCGTCATCTCCATGTCGATCCATACCAGGTTCTGCGCGCTGACTGTCATGATTGCTCTCTCTATCTCGGGAGGAATGGCGGAATTTTGCCAATTTGCATGTATCATACTGGCTTTGGATCTGTTCATAAACCGGCAAACCCCGTGGCAAAGAAAGCGAAACTCAATCTGGGTCAACAAAGGCGTGTCCAGGTCAACCGTGAGAAGCGGTTACAAAAAGAGCACAACAATCAGGTGGATGACACCCTGTTCGGCCCGGCCATCGAAGGCATGGTGATCAGCCGTTTCGGTCAGCACGCGGACGTCGAGGCCAGCGATGGCACCATACACCGCAGCAACCTGAGACGCAGCAGCATCAGCAGCCTGGTGTGTGGCGATCGCGTGGTGTGGCGTCCCGGCCTGAACGAGGCGACCCCTGGGGTCATAGAGGCGGTGCATCCGCGTCACTCGGTACTGACCCGGCCGGACTTCTACGATGGGGTCAAGCCCATCGCCGCCAACATCGACCAGATCGTCATCGTCTCGGCGGTGATGCCCGAGTTCTCCACCAATATCGTCGACCGCTACCTGGTGGCCGCCGAAGATGTGGAAATCGCCCCCCTCATCGTGCTGAACAAGGTCGACATGCTGGACGATGCCGCGCGCGCGCAGATCGAGCGCCAGCTCGCCGCCTACCGCAAGCTCGGCTACCCGGTGCTGCTGGTGAGCTGCGAGAGCGGCGAAGGCATCGACGCCCTCAAGACGGCACTGACCGACAAGATCAGCATCTTCGTCGGCCAGTCCGGGGTGGGTAAATCGTCACTCACCAACGCCCTGATGCCGGGGCTGGGCGTGCTCACCGGCGAGATCTCCGAAAACTCGGGGCTGGGCACCCACACCACCACCACGGCGCGGCTCTATCACTTCCCGAGTGGCGGCGATCTCATCGACTCCCCGGGGATCCGCGAGTTCGCCCTCTGGCACCTGGAAGCCGATCGCATCACCTGGTGTTTCGTGGAGTTTCGCGACTACCTGGGGGGCTGCAAGTTTCGCGACTGCACCCACAAGGACGATCCCGGCTGCGCCCTGCGCGGCGCGGTAGAGCGGGGCGAGATCAGCGCCGACCGCTTCCACAACTATCACCGCATCCTGGAAACCATGCAGGAAGCCCGCCACGGTCGGCAACAAGCCCGGCTGTGACCCATACCCCCTTTTGCTATAAAAGAGCAGATGAAGATCATGAGCATTACTGACAACCTGAAAATTGCCGGCCAATACTGTCTGCCCAAGCACGCCCTTTCCCGTCTGGTGGGCAAGCTGGCGGCCGCCGAGTCCGGCAAGCTCACCACCCGGGTGATCGAGGCCTTTATCAAGCAGTACGGCGTCGACATGAGCGAGGCGCTGCACGAAGATCCCGCCCACTATGCAAGCTTCAACGCCTTCTTCACCCGCGAGCTCAAGCCCGGCATCCGCCCTGTGGTGGAAGACGCCATGACCCTGGCCCTGCCGGTGGATGGCACCGTCAGCCAGCTCGGTCCCATCAGCCAGGGCCGCATCATCCAGGCCAAGGGCCACGACTACAGCGCCCGCGAGCTGCTGGGCGGCTATGAGGATCTGGTGGCGCCGTTCAAGGATGGCGACTTTGCCACCATCTATCTGGCGCCCAAGGATTACCACCGCATCCACATGCCCCTGGACGGCGTGCTGGAGAGCATGGTGTTCGTCCCCGGCGATCTCTTCTCCGTCAACCCGCTCACCGCCGAGAATGTGCCCAACCTGTTTGCCCGCAACGAGCGGGTGGTCGCCACCTTCCGCACCCCCCACGGCCCCATGGCCCTGGTGCTGGTCGGCGCCACCATAGTCGCCAGCATCGAGACCATCTGGGCCGGCAACATAGCGCCGACCAAAGAGAAGAAGGTGGTGCGCTGGGACTACACCGGCGATGAGGCCATCACCCTGCAAAAAGGCGCCGAGATGGGCCTGTTCAAGCTGGGCAGTACCGTGGTCTGCCTGTTTGGCCCGGGCATGCTGGCCGGTTTCGAGCCGCACCTGGCCAACGGGGTCACCACTCGCATGGGTCAGCCCTTTGCCACCCTGGCGGCGCAAGCATGAGCGATCAACCCGCTTCCCAGAAGAACAACCCGCTGCACGGGCTGACCCTGGAGGCCATCGTCACCGCCCTGGTCGCGCACTATGGCTGGGAAGCGCTGGGGCAGCAGATCAATATCCGCTGCTTCACCGATAATCCCAGCATCAAGTCCAGCCTGAAGTTCTTGCGCAAGACCCCCTGGGCCAGAGAGAAGGTCGAAAGCCTCTATCTGTACGTCCAGCGCAAGCAGGCCAAAGAGAAGGAGTGACGCCATGGCGTTCAAGATTACCTACACCTACAAGAAGCAGGCCAGGGAGATTGGCTACGCCAACGACAAGTTCAACAGCATCTATGATGCCGTTGCCGCCGCCGAGGGGATCGATCTGACCCGCTTCCACGCCATGGAAGAGCAGCTGGCCCAGGTGTGCCGCCGCGACAAGAAGAGCGTGAAGGATTACCGGGAGAACTACTTCAAGGAGCTGGGCTTCTCCAACATCGTCATCGAGCGGGATGCCAAGGAGTAACCATGCGTACCTTGACCCTGATGGCGGCCACCCTGCTGCTGGCCGCCTGCAACACGACACCGAGGGAGCCCCTGGTCGGCGCGGATCGCGACGAACATGGCTGCATCGGCAGCGCGGGTTATCAATGGTCGGCGCTGGCAGGCAAGTGCGTGCGGCTGTTCGAGCAGGGCATTCGCCTCAACCCGACCGATGCCGGTCAGACCGTCAGCGCTTTCGTGCTGTTCAATGCCGATCAGAGTCAGGCCGAGCTGACCCTGCCAGAGGGCGAGCCGATCCGGCTGGTCCGCCAGGGCGAAGAGGGCAACTGGTCCTGGCAGGGCGGCGGCTATCAGCTCTTCCCCTGGAAGGGCTATGTGCTCAAATCCGGCGACCATGTGCTCTATCACGGTGATCTGCCCCCCTGATCCTCTGGCGTCATCCCTCCCCTCACGCCCTGATGGACGCAGAGCAGGCATAAAAAACCCCGTTGCACGCAACGGGGTTTTTCATGATACCCGGCAGGATCAGTTGCCAAGGGTGGAGAACAGGCTCTGTTCCAGGCTGCCGCGGGAGACGCACACCGGGGTGATGGAGGGAGCCAGCACCCGCTCGCCGGAGGACTCGACGAAGTAGAGCTGGGTATTGCCCTTGACGTTCACGGTGGCGACGCTGTTGTTGCCGCTCTGGGTGATGATCAGGTTGATCTGCAGGTTGGGGTTGCCCAGCGCCACCTTGGATCCCATGGTGCCGCAATCCAGCCACTCCAGACCATCGGCCGAGTTTTCCACGTTGGCGGTCATCAGACCGGCACCACGCTGGCTGTTCTCGATGTTCAGGCCGTGATCGCCGAACCACTTCTCGGCACGGGCCCACACCAGATCCACCGGGATCGCCATCTCCTGGGTGTTGTTGGTCGCCTTGGCAACCGGCGGAGTGTAACGGTACTGCTCGCCACCATTGTTGTCCGCCGCACAGCCTGCCAGCAGCAGCGCCAGGGCGCTCCCCATTATTTTTTTCATCTGTCTTTTCTCGTCTCGTCATGAGGCCATAGGCCAACCGGCGGCTATTATGGCGCCGGGACAAGCGGCTGTCAGCAGGACAACAAAGAAATGATCGGGGCCCAAGCGGGCTTTACAAAAAGGCTTGCCTGTCATAGATTTGCTCGAAACTTGCCCTTTGAGCCCACCTTTCCATCTTGTTTACCCCAGACCAGCTTCAAGCCCTCATCGATCAGCTCCCCATGACGATTTTCTGTCGGGATCCGGCTGGCCGTTATCTGCTGGTCAATCGCCAGTTTGCCCGGCACGCCGGTGCCGCCCACCCGAACGAGATCGTCGGCAAGACGGATGGAGAACTGCCCTGGGGCGACCTGTTTCGGGAAGAGGACGACCAGATCCTCGCCAGTGGCCACCCCCTGCTGCACCAGCAGCAGCTCTGCCATGGCGAGGAGAGCGACTACTGGATCGAGACCCACAAGGTGCCGCTCTACGATGAACTCGGCGACCCCTTCGCCCTGTTCGGCGTGGTGAACGAGATAGGCCAGCACAAGGCGCTGGAGCAGACCTTCAAACAGCAGCAGCTGTTGCAGCGCCGCCTGCTGGACGCCATTCCCGACCCCATCCGGCTCGAGGATCACGATGGCCGCGTGCTCGATTGCAACCAGGCCTTCCTCGATTTCATGGGGCTGCAGGCGAGCGAGGTGCTGGGTCACAACATCGGCCAGCACCTGCCCCCCCAGATGCCCATGGGACGTGGCGAGTATTGTCTGCTGGACGCCAGGGGACAGGGTCGCCACCTGGAGATCATCCGGGTCGAGGTGCCGGATGACAATGGCCTCTCCCTCGGGGTACTGACCCTGAGCCGCGATATCACTGGGCTGCGCACCACCCAGGCCCAGCTGCAACAGGAGCAGCACTACGACAGCCTCACCGGCCTGCTCAAGCTCTCCCACTTTCTGCAAACCAGCCGCCACCTGGGGGGGCGCCCGGCAGGCCTGCTGCTCATCGATCTGCAACACTTTCGCGAGATCAATGACAGATTCGGCATCCGCATCGCCGACCGCTTGCTCAGCCAGGTCGCCCAGCGCCTGCAACGGCTCACCCCGGCCAACGCCCTGCTGTGCCGGGTCGCCGCCGATGATTTCGCCCTGTTGCTGCCCGAGCCGGGCAAGCCTCTGCTCGAGTGGAGCCAGCGACTGCAAGAGGAGTTGATGGCCCCCTACCAGGTCGAGGAGCACCGCATCCAGGTCACCGCCTTCCTCGGCATCGCCCAGGGGCGGGCCAACGATGCCGAGCGTCTGCTGGGCCATGCGGAGGCCGCCCTGGCCGAGGGCAAGCGGCTGCAACAGCACAGCACCCTGTTCGACCCCCTGCTCTATCAGCAGTTGCAGCGACGCAAGCGGCTCAGCGCCGACTTGCCCCAGGCGATCCGTTCGGCCGAACTGGTGGCCGTCTACCAGCCCATCATCTGTGCCCGGCAGGACAAGCTGCACGGTGCCGAGCTCCTCTGCCGCTGGCCCCACCCCCAGCTCGGCATGATATCGCCGGACGAATTCATCCCCCTGGCCGAGGAGCTGGGACTCATCGGCCGGCTCGGTGATCTGATGCTGGAGCAGGGGTGTGCCCAGCTCGCCCGCTGGCAGGCGGTGTGGCCGAGTCTGATGCTGTCGGTCAACCTCTCCCCCCTGCAATTTCGTGACCCCGGCCTGTGCGACCACGTCCAGGCCTGCGCCCGGCGCCACGGCATCGCCCCCGCCACCCTGGAGCTGGAGATCACCGAAGGCGTGCTGATGGAGAATGCCGACGAGATAGAGCAGAACCTCTCCAGCCTGATCCGGGCCGGCTTCCAGCTCGCCATCGATGACTTCGGCACCGGCTATTGCTCGCTGGCCTACCTGCCCCGGCTCGAGGTCGCCACCCTCAAGCTGGATCGAAGCTTCACCCGGGATCTGGTCAGCAATGGGGCCACCACGGCCATCGTCCGCTCCGTCATCGGCCTGGGCCATGAGCTCGGCATCCAGATCACCGCCGAGGGCGTCGAAACCCAGGAGCAGCACCGCTGGTTGAGCGAGGCGGGCTGTGATCGGCTGCAGGGTTATCTGTTCAGTCGCCCCCTCCCGCCAGACGAGTTTGGCCGCAGCTACGGTCTCGGCGACTGATCGCCTGCTACCATTGCCCCAGACGCCAGACGCCAGACGCCAGACGAGTTTGGCTGCAGCTACGGCCCCGGCGACTGATCGCCTGCTGTCGTACCTCCCGGGGAGTGCGGGCACCGGGACACGGCTCATCACCAGATGACGAAAAGCAGAAGGCCACCCGCAGGTGGCCTTCTCGTGTATGGCAGGGTCGCAGCCCGCTCTCGCGCCAAGGCCGGGGCCCCGGCCGTTGCCTGGGTCAATCCCGGCCCCGCATCACTCCTGGAAGTAGGTGCCCCAGCCGTCGTAATCGACGCCGTATTTCTCCAGGATGGGACGCATCTTCTCGATATCGGCGAGGATCCGCTCCACATCCAGGGCACATTCGACCGTGGCATCGAAACAGAAGATGGTGGCGCCGTCGTCCAGCTCCATCTCTTCGGCATCGGTCACTTCGAAGCCGGCCTTGAACAGGTCCACCGCGGCCTTTTCCAGCAGATCGAAATCCTGGCAGGCGAAGTGGTGTTCAATCTCGTAATCAAGATCGGGGTTGCTACCATCGGCCAGCAGTTCGTTGACGATGGCGCTGGTCTCGTCGCGCCACTCTTGCATATCCAGACTCATGTTGCCTCCCAGGCGGTATGGTTGCGCAAAGCATACCTGTCCGGCGCGCCGCGCTCAACGAGTGTCGACGCCATCTCGCCCCTCCTCAGCGCCCCGGCCATCTCCCCCAAATGGGGACATGCCCGTTTTGGGGGAACATCCGCACCATATTCCAGAAAATAGCGACAAGACCGCATATATCACAGGAAATAAGCCGATGAAGAAGAGGGATCGGACCATGACGCTATGTTCCCACAGCACGGGGCAAGCGTCCGGGTGCCATGACAAAGTGGGACGACTCGGGTTATCAAGGGTCGGCAAGCCAGCCTTGCAATCGAGAGAGGAGCCCGACCGGGCTCCTTTTTTTCACGTGATGGAGCACGTTGATAATGACTACAAAAACCATACTGAGCCTGCTGGTCGGCTCGACCCTTATGATTGGAAACCAAACCCAGGCCGCCCCGGCCCATGGCCCGTTCGATGCCCCCCTGGCCGATGAAACCAAGGTGCTGGAGATGCTCAAGAAGAGCGGCCGCATCCCCACCCTGGCCTCCCCCGAGCAGGAGCTGGCCGCCCTGGCCCGTTTCTACCGCGACAAGTCCCGGGCCTATCAGGGCCAGGGGGGCACCCTGGCCCTGAAAGAGGGCAAGGTGCGGGAAACCATCCTCAAGAAGATCCGCCTCAACGGCACCGCCCGCCCGGGGGACAGGGTGCCCACCCTGCTGCTCAAGGCCATCGAGAAGGAGCACTACCGGGGCAGCATGCGGCAGGACAAGATCCTCGCCATCCTGGTGGACTTTCCCGACTATCCGAAAAACAGCATCACCCCGGACCTCACCAGGATGTACTACCCGGACTACAGCCCGGCCCACTACCAGGATCTGCTGTTCTCGGCCAAGGGCTATGCCGGTCCCAATGGCGAGCGGTTCATCTCCATGCGCCAGTTCTACGAGCAGCAGTCGGGCCAGAGTTATAGCGTGCGCGGCCAGGTGGCGGGCTGGTACACCGCCAGCCAGCCCGCCGCCTACTACGGCAGCAACCTGAACGAGACGGCGGTGCGCGAGCTGGTGAAGGAGGCCCTGGCCCAGGTGGCGGCGGATCCCGCCATCGATCTCGCCGAGTTTGATCAGGAGGATCGCTACGATCTCAACGGCAACGGCAAGCTGGACGAGCCGGATGGCCTCATCGACCACCTGATGATCTTCCACTCCAGCGTGGGGGAAGAGGCCGGTGGTGGCGATCTTGGCGAGAATGCCATCTGGGCCCACCGCTGGAATCTGGGCGCCCCCTACCCCATCCCGGGCACCAGCAGCCCGGCGGGGGATTTCAACGGCCAGTATGCCGCCTACGACTACACCATACAGCCCATCGATGCGGCGGCCGGGGTCTGCGCCCACGAATATGGCCATGATCTCGGCCTGCCGGACGAGTACGACACCAAGTACAGCGGCAAGGGCGAACCGGTGGCGACCTGGTCCATCATGTCCTCCGGCTCCTGGGCCGGGGTCATAGGCGGCACAGAGCCGACCGGCTTCTCCCCCTGGGCCAAGGCGTTTTTGCAGGCCTCCCTCGGCGGCAACTGGCTACACGGCAGCAATGTGCATGTCGACGACCTCGGCCGGCGCGGCAACGTCTACATGCTGGATCAGGCCAACGACAAGGGGCGCAACGACGATGTGGTGCGCATCAACCTGCCACCCAAGCAGGTGCCCCTCAATCCCCCCTACGCCGGCCAATACCAGTACCACGGCGGCAAGGGCAACAATCTGGACAACCGCATGAGCCTCGCGCTGGATTTGCGCGACCGCCAGCACGCCGCCCTGACCTTCAAGACCTGGTATCAGATTGAGGAGGGCTACGACTATGCCAGGGTGCTGGTCAACGGCGAGCCCATCCCGGGCAACCTGACCACCAGCGACGATCCGAACGGGGCCGGTTTCGGGGTCGGCATCACGGGCAACTCCAATGGCTGGGTGGAGGCCGAGTTCGACCTCACCCCCTGGGCCGGTCAGCAGATCCAGCTCAGCGTGCAATACCAGAGCGATGGCGGCGTGGCCGAGCATGGTCTGTTCCTGGACGATATCCAGCTCGTCGCCGATGGCGACACCCTGCTCAGCGACGGGGCCGAGGGCACCTCTTCCTTCACCCTGGCCGGCTTTGTGAGAAGCAATGGCAACGAAGCCAAGGATCACTACTACCTGGCCGAATGGCGCAACCATGCCGGGGTCGACAAGGGGCTGGCCCACATCAACGTCAGCGACCAGCTGATGCGCTACGAACCGGGCATGCTGCTCTGGTACGTGGACAGCAGTCAGGAAAACAACTGGGTGGGCCTGCATCCGGGCGAGGGCTTCCTCGGGGTGGTGGATGCGGATCAGCGCACCCTGACCTGGAGTGACGGCGCCGTGGCCGGTACCCGCTACCAGATCCACGATGCCACCTTCAGCCTGGGCTTCCAGCGTCCCCTGCAACTGGACCACCCGAGCGGCTCCTTCCTGCGGGATCTCTGGCTGGCCCCCAGGCGCACCTTCAAGGATGGCAACCGCTACCAGAGCGACGCCATCCCGGATGCAGGCCGCACCCTGCCCCACTACGGCCTCAAGATTGCAGTCACGGGGCAGGCGCGGGACATGAGCACGGGGCGCATCATCATCAGCAGACAGTGACACCCCTGATACCAGGCCCCGACAGGGGCCTTTTCTACGCTGCCCCGCCCAGTCCCCACCGCCATTGGCGAGGAAAGCGGCGGATTGTGCAGATGTCGAGCGAACGGTGAATTAATCGAGTCATGCGGTTGACACTGATGCGGCAAAAGGGTTTAATGCGCGCCGTTGCCCAGATAGCTCAGTCGGTAGAGCAGGGGATTGAAAATCCCCGTGTCGGCGGTTCGATTCCGTCTCTGGGCACCAACAATTCCTCCTTAGTTCAGTCGGTAGAACGGCGGACTGTTAATCCGTATGTCACTGGTTCAAGTCCAGTAGGAGGAGCCAAATTTGAAAAGCCCGCTCAATCGAGCGGGCTTTTTGTTTTTTCACGGTCGGGGCGACGCCGACAGCCCGCCTCCCCTCTGCTCACCCCGCCAGCTCTATCTTGCCGTAATCGAGGCGATTCTCCTTGGGTGCCCCCTCAATGCTGCGCACCTCGTTGAACCTGTACCTGAGGATGTAGCCGAAGCAGGCGAAGAAGAGCCCTATCACCAGGGCGCCAACCCACTGGATCTCGAGAAAATCAAGCTGGAACAGCAGGGTCAGGCCGGCCAGCATCAGCAGGTTTAGCCCGAAGTAGCGCCACTGGCCGAGCCGCGCAGTGGTCAGTCCCAGGTTGTCGGTGTAGAGACGGATCAGGGAGTCGAGGGAGTTTATCACCATGGTGATCCCCACGGCGACCATGGCCCAGTTGAAGAAGCCGGCGGTCGACAGTCCCTGTTCGTGGTAGTAGTAGAGCACGGCGAACCAGACGGCGATGGCCAGGGAAGGGAACACCAGCATGGCCCCCAGCAGCTGCCAGGTGCGCAGGCCACCGACGAAACGGGCGGTGAACTGGCCGATCATGATGCTCCAGGAGAACCACCAGTAGAGATAGAAGGCGTGGTAATCATTGAGGGGCAGCACGAAGCGCTCTATGTGACCAAAGTAGCCCCCCACCAGCGCCAGGGTGGCGACGAAGTCTGCGGGGCTGCCCGCCGGGGTGAGGAAGGCGGCGCCCCACATCAGGGCGATCAGGGCGATGAAGCAGGTCGTGGTGCCCAGACTCAGGATCCTGACAAACTTCAGACTGGTGCTCGAATAGATGGAGAGCCCTATCACCACCAGCACGAGCAGGTAAAAACTCGCCACCAGGCTCTCGCCGTCCCCTATCTGGGGCAAGTACCAGGGCAGGTTGCTCAGCAACAGATAGGCGGTGAAGGCGCAGGTGCCGATGATCACCAGGTTGTTGAGAAACTTCACCGGCGCCAGCTCGAAGAACTTCACTCTGGGTTCTATCACGCAGAAATAGAAGCAGGTCAGGAAGTAGAAGCCCCAGATGAGAAAACCCCAGTAGCCGAACTCGATGGCGAGCGGATTGGTGAAGCCGTATTCCGGGCTCCCCTGAAGATCGGCATAACCGGCAAATTCGGTGAGCGGGAACATGATCAGACCCACGTCCAGCCCTGAGGTGAACAGGATGGCGATGAAGGTGAAGGTGCGCACCGGCGTGGTGCCGATGCAGCGGATATTGCCCCAGCGATAGAGGACAAACGCGATGGCGGCAAAGGTAAAGAGTATTCCCGCACTGAGCCAGGCCGTCATGACTGACCTCCCGCGATATCCATTTCGTGACCAAACATAGCTGCTCCTTGTCATTGCATTGTGATGTTCAAGGTGGGCAGTTCGGCTTCCTGCGGCCATGGCTTCCCCTACCCCACGGCGGCGGGGGAAGAGATGGACGCGGGATCAGGACTTAACTATCGCCAGCGCACAGAGGGCCCGGTGATAGGTAAAGACTGACGAACTGCCGCGATCGGATGCGCTCTGCACCCAGTGTCGTTGTCGTGAACCCTCAGGCCAGGGCGCGTACCGGCGCCCGGGGGCGCTGCTTCTCCTGCCAGTATTCGGCCAGCCCCACCTCGGCTGGCAGTGCCGCGAGCGGCGTCTTGCCGAGGATCAGGTCGGCGGCGCGCTCCGCCACCATCAGGGTGGGGGCATTGAGGTTGCCGTTGGGGATGGTCGGAAAGATGGAGGAGTCCACCACCCGCAACCCTTGCAGACCATGGACCCGGGTCTGGGGATCCACCACCGCCAGGGCGTCCGTCCCCATCTTGCAGGAGCAGGAGGGGTGGTAGGCGCTCTCCACAGCACTGCGCACGAAGGCATCTATCTGCTCGTCGCTTTGTACCGAGGCCCCCGGCTGTATCTCCTCTCCCCGGTAGGCATCCAGCGCAGGCTGGCCGATGATCTCCCGGGTCAGGCGCACGCAGGCGCGAAACCCTTCGACGTCATCGGGATGGGAGAGATAGTTGAAGCGGATGGCGGGAGCCTCGCGGGGATCCGCCGAGCGCACCGTCACCTGGCCGCGACTGCGGGGCTTGTTGTGGCCGATATGCACCTGGAAGCCGTGACCCGCAAACGCCTCCCTGCCGTCATAGCGCATGGCGGCGGGCAGGAAGTGGTATTGCAGATCCGGCCAGGGCACCCCGGCCTTGGAGCGAATGAAGCCGCAGGACTCGAAGTGATTGGTCGCCCCCAGGCCATCCTTGCGCAGCAGCCAGCGGCTGCCGATGAGGAACTTGTCCCACAGCCCCAGCTTGCCGTTGAGGGTGATGGGCTGCTGGCAGCGAAACTGGAAGTAGAACTCCAGATGATCCTGCAGGTTTTCCCCCACCCCGGGCAGAGGATGCAACACCCCTATGCCCGCTTGCTTCAGGGTATCGGGGTTGCCGATGCCGGAGAGTTGCAACAGATGGGGGGAGCCTATGGGTCCGGCACTCAGGATCACCTCCTTGTCGGCCCTCACCTCCTCCATCTTGCCTGCGCGCTCGAAGCGCACCCCGACCGCCCGCTTGCCCTCCAGCAACACCTTGTGGACCAGGGCGCCGGTTTGCACAGTGAGGTTGGCCCTGGCCATGGCGGGCCTCAGATAGGCATTGGCACTGGAGCTGCGCACCCCTTGCTTCACCGTCATGTGCATGGGGCCGAACCCCTCCTGCTGGCGACCGTTGTAATCGGCCGTGGCGTCATAGCCCGCCTCCACACCGGCGTCGACGAAGGCCTGGTAGAGGGGGTTTTGCATCTGGTTGCCGTTGTTGACCCCAAGGGGCCCTTCGTTGCCACGATACTCGTCCCCACCGAAGGCCCACTGCTCGGCCCGCTTGAAGTAGGGCAGGCAGTGTGCATAGTCCCAACCCTCGGCCCCCGCCTGCTGCCACTCGTCAAAGTCACCGGCGTGGCCGCGCACATAGACCATGCCATTGATGGAAGACGATCCCCCCAGCACCTTGCCCCGGGGGCAGTGCATGCGCCGCCCGTCCAGATGGGGCTCGGGCTCGGTCTCGAACTGCCAGGCGTACTTTTTGGTGTTCATGGGGATGGAGAGGGCGGTCGGCATCTGGATGAAGATGCTCCTGTCGCTGCCCCCTGTCTCCAGCAGCAGCACCCTGTAGCGGCCATCCTCGCTCAGGCGGTTGGCCAGCACGCACCCGGCGCTGCCCGCCCCCACTATGATGTAATCGAATCGCTTCATGGCGCCTCCTTAGAACGGGCTCTGCATGGCTTGCATGCCGACATAGACGGATTTGAGCTGGGTGTAGTGCTGCAGGGTCGCCAGACCGTTCTCCCGCCCTATGCCGGACTGCTTGAAGCCGCCCACCGGCATCTCGGCCGGGGAGGCGCCATAGCTGTTGATCCAGCAGATCCCGGCCTGCAACTGATGCACCACCCGGTGGGCGCGGCGAATGTCCCGGGTAAACACCCCGGCCGCCAACCCCAGGGCCGTGTCATTGGCCCGTCGCACCACTTCTTCCTCCTGCTCGAAGCTGAGCACCGACATCACGGGGCCGAAGATCTCTTCCCGGCAGATCCGCATCTCGTCCCGGCACTCGCTGAAGATGGTGGGGGCGACGAAGAAGCCATTGGGCGCCATGGCGGGGCGCAGCGCCTCCCCGCCGCAGCGCAGGGTGGCCCCCTCCTCCTGGCCGATGCGGATGTAGTCGAGCACCTTGCGCTGATGTTCGCGGGAGATGAGGGCGCCGAAGTTGGTGGCCGGATCCATGGGGTCCCCGACTCGGATATTGTCCCGGGTGCGGGCCAGCAGGCGCGCCATGAAGGCGGGGTAGATCCCCTGCTGCACGTAGACGCGGGTGCCATGGGTACACACCTCCCCCTGGGTGTAGAAGTTCGCCACCATGGCGGCGCTGACCGCCTCTTCCAGATCCGCATCGTCGAAGATGATGAGGGGGGATTTTCCCCCCAGCTCCATGGTCACCCCCTTGAGGGTGTCGGCGGCGGCGCGCATCACCTTCTTGCCGGTACCCACCTCGCCGGTGAAGGAGACCTTGGCCACCTCGGGCGCCTGGCTCAGCCAGGCACCGATCCGGCCATCCCCCTGTACCACGTTGAAGACCCCGGCAGGCATGCCGGCCTCGATGAAGATCTCCGCCAGCTTGAGGGCGCCAAGAGGCGTCTCCTCCGAGGGTTTGAAGATCATGCTGTTGCCGCAGGCCAGTGCCGGGGCCGACTTCCAGCAGGCGATCTGCAGCGGGTAGTTCCAGGCGCCGATCCCGGCGCAGATGCCGAGGGGCTCGCGGCGGCTGTAGTAAAAATCGGCCCCCAGCTGCTGCTGGTTACCCTCGATGGCGGCGGCCAGACCGGCGAAGAACTCTATGCTGTCGGCGCCGGTCACCACGTCCACCACGGAGGCCTCCTGCCAGGGCTTGCCGGTGTCGGCCACCTCGATGGCGGCCAGAGCATCGTTGCGCTCGCGCAGCAGGGCCACGGCCCGCAGCAGGATCCGGCTACGCTCGACTCCGCTCATGGCGGACCAGAGCGCAAACCCCTGCTGGGCACTCGCGATGGCGGCGGCCTGCACGGCTTCATCGGCCACCTCGACCTCGTAGATGACGGCACCGGTGGCCGGATTGATCACCTCGAAGCTCTCGCCAGAGGCATTGGCCAGGTAACGGCCGTCGACAAAATTCTGATAACGGGTCAAAGACATGAATTCACTCCGCTGGGGTCAGTCGTTGCAGGATAAAAAGTTTGCACAGCCGCTCGGCACGGCTGAAGTCGGGTTCGGGGCTGGGGCTCAGGGCGCTGCGCAGCCAGAAGCCATCTATCATGGCGGCGCTCTGCTGGGCTGCGGCCAGAGCCTGCCGGCGCGGCAGGCTGGCGCCGAAGGAGCAGGCCAGATTGCTCAGCAGCCGCCGCTGGTTGATCCGCTGCAAGCGGGCCAGAGCGGGCTCATGGCTGGCCTGGGCCCAGAAGGCGAGCCAGGTGCGCGCCACGGCACGGGAGCACTGCAAGGGGGTGAAATTGGCTTCCACGACTGCCATCAGCCTCGCCCGGGGCGACATGCCGGGGCGCAGCCGCTGCCGCAGCGCCGCTCCCAGGGCCGAGAGCAGCTCCCGCACCACCGCCTCGATCAGCGCCTGCTTGCCGCCGAAATAGTGGCTGATGATGCCGGACGACATGCCGGCCTGGGCGCTGATGCGATTGAGGGTGGTGTGCTGCAAACCGAACTCGGCCACCGAAGAGATGGTGGCCTGGATCAGTTGCTGACGACGCTTTTCCGAGACTCCGACAATGGGCATGTTTTTGTTAATTGATTGTTCAATGAAGCCACACCCTAAAGGTTAGATGCGAAATGATCAACCCATCAAAACCACACAAAAAAAGCAGATAAAAACAAGCTAAAACCAATAACTAACACAAAAACATATGGTTATATTGCGTCTCACATAGCGCAAATTAATTTAGACATCTAATGATTTAATTATGAAATGTTAGCGAGTTGCGTCATTTTTCAGGTATGGGTCGGCGAGCAAGGCTGGTTTTCCCCTCCCGAAAAAGGACCCCATATGAATCGCCTTTGGTACGACAGCGACGGCAAGAAAGGGTCGATAGCAGCCTGAACGCGCACGCCGAGGGCAAGGGTGAAAGTCTAGTGACAGGTGCACTCGCGCATGCCATCGCCACGAACAAGCCAGGTTCAGCGGGATATTTTCATGAACGCAGTGGACAGGGCGAAGGCGCCAGGCGCACGACTTCCCCCTTCCCAATCCAGGGGGACGCGACACAAACCACCAAAGTTGCCAGCCGGGCCCACAACCGGCGTGACCACATTCGGGGCCATGGTTATGATGTGGCTCCCCCATTGCCTCGTTTCGGGAGAAGGCCAGATGAATCGCCCCTTGAGTTATGTGCTGGATGGCGTCCTGTGTGAGCCCCGGCTGTTCACCGTTCCCCTCGATCATCGCCAACCGGAGGGCCCGGCGCTCACCCTGTTTGGCCGCACCCTCTGTCGCAAGGACAAGCTGGACGCAGACCTGCCCTGGCTGCTCTATCTGCAAGGGGGCCCCGGCTTTGGCGCCCCCCGCCCCACCAACCAGAACGGCTGGCTCAAGCGGGCCTTGCAGGAGTTTCGGGTGCTGCTGCTGGATCAGCGGGGCACAGGCCACTCCACCCCGGTCAGCGCCGATGCACTAGCCCATCTGAGCCCATCCGAGCAGGCCGATTACCTGAGCCACTTTCGGGCAGACGACATAGTGCGCGATGCCGAGCTGATCCGGGCCGAGCTCTCGCCCCACAGGCCCTGGAGCCTGCTCGGCCAGAGCTTCGGCGGCTTCTGCTGCCTGACCTATCTCTCTCTGTTTCCCGCCGCCCTGCACGAGGTCTATATCACGGGAGGGATCCCCCCCCTTGGCCGCCGGGCAGAGGAGGTCTATCGCGCCACCTACCGCCGGGTCGCCGACAAGAACCGCGCCTTCTTCAGCCGCTTCCCCCATGCCCAGGCCATCGCCAACCGGCTGGCCAATCACCTGCACAGCCACGAGGTACGCCTGCCCAACGGCCAGCGCCTGACGGTGGAGCAGTTGCAGCAGCAGGGGCTGGATCTCGGCGCCAGCGGCGCCTTCGAGGGGCTCTATTTCCTGCTGGAGGACGCCTTCATCGGCGAGCGGATCAATCCCGCCTTCCTCTATCAGGTGCAGGCCATGCAGCCGTTCAACGCCCATCCCATCTTCGCCATACTGCACGAGGCCATCTATTGCGAGGGGAGCGCCAGCGACTGGGCGGCCGAACGGGTGCGCGCCGAGCATCCCGAGCTGGCCTGGGCGCCGGGCCAGGACTTCGCCTTCACCGGCGAGATGATCTTCCCCTGGATGTTCGAGCAGTTCCGCGAGCTTGTCCCCCTGAAAGAGGCCGCCCATCTGCTGGCCAAGAAGGCGGACTGGGGCCCCCTCTATGACCCGGCACAACTGGCCCGCAACCCGGTGCCGGTCGCCTGCGCCGTCTATGCCGACGACATGTATGTGGAATTCGATTTTTGCCGCGACACCCTCAAGGGCCTTGGCAACAGCCGCGCCTGGATCACCAACGAATATGAGCACAACGGCCTGCGCGCCGATGGCGAACAGATCCTGGACAGACTCATCCGGCTGAACCGGGACCGCTGATCCTACAGGGCTCCCGCCCGCAGCATGACAACCCGTTCGAGGGCGGTCCATGAGCCGCCCTGCCCATGGAAGCAACACACAATAATAAGGACACCCATTGGATCACCCGGAACTCTCGGCGAGCTGGCTGAGCCGCCTCTTCTATCACTGGACCTCCCCCTTGCAGCGCAAGGGGTTGCAGGAGAGTGCCGTCAGCCTGGACGATCTCTACCCCCTGCTGCCCCAGGACAGCCGGGATGCCAGGGCCGATGAGTTTCTGGCCCTGACCGCTCGCCAGCCGGTGCGCCCCTGGCTCATCACCCGCCACATCTGGCGTCACTACGGCAGCCGCATCGGCCTGCTCACCCTGTTGCAGCTGCTGGCCATGCTGGCGACCCTGACCAGCCCCTGGCTGCTCAACCATGTCATGACCCAGCTGGGCGCCGGCGCCACCACGGCACACAAGCTGCTGCTGGCCCTGGCCCTGTTCGCCTCCGTGCTCGCCGCCGGCATGTTGTCCGAGCACGCCCTGCAGCTCTCCCTCAAGATGCACGTGCCCATCCGCCGTCTGCTGGCGGAGGCCCTGCTCGCCAAGGTGATGAAGCTAGGCGGCAAGAGCTTCGACGACCGGGCTGGCGGCCGGGTGCAGAACCTCATCAACCGGGACGTGTGGGACATCACCTGGATCCTGGCAGACCCCGCCATGCCGGTGACCCTGCTGCTGCAGCTGGCGGGCACTGTCACCCTGCTGGTGTGGCAGGTGGGCAATGCAGGCCTGGTGGGCTGTGCCGTGCTCATGCTGTTGCTGCTGCTCTCGACCCGGCTGATCCGGCGCATGAACCAGCAGGAGCAGCGCCTCAAGCACAGTCAGGACGAGCGCAACGGCATCCTGGCCGAATACATCAAGAAGCTGCGGCTGGTGCGCCAGAACGGGCTCGGCCCCTTCTTCACCCGGGCGGCCCGGCACAAACGCCAGCGGGAGCTGACCGTGCTCGGCCGGGTGCTCAGGCTGGATGCCATCAATGATGCCCTCATGCTGAGCACCCCCCTGCTGGTTACCCTGGCCACCTTCATCACCTACCTGGTATCGGGCCAGCACCTGACCCTGCCCCAGGTGTTCACCACCATCGCCCTGTTCGCCGTGTTGCGCATCCCCATGCAGCGCCTGCCTTATCTCATCCGCACCCTGATCAACTTCAATACCGGCTTCAACCGCTTGTGCGAACTGCTCAACAGCCCGGAGCAGCACCGCAGGCTCGATGACGAACACCTGGCCAGAGGGGCAGTCGTGCTGGAGGCGGTGAGCGCCCGCCATCGGCAACAAGCCGTGCTGGCCGGGGTCAAGCTGACCATAGCGCCGGGAGAACTGATCGGCATCACGGGGGCAACCGGGGCCGGCAAGAGCTGCCTGCTGCACCTGATTGCCGGCTTCGATGACGAGTTCGAAGGGGAGATCCGCCGCCACGGCCGGGTTGCCCATCTGGGCCACAAGCCCTGGCTGATGAACGACAGCATCCGCAACAACATACTGTTCGGCCAGCCCTGGGACGAGGCCCACTACCGCTGGGTGCTGGAGGCCTGCACCCTCAACGGGGATCTGGCCCTGCTCGCCCATGGGGATCAGACCCTGGTAGGCGAGCTGGGCACCCGGCTCTCAGGCGGCCAGCAACAGCGGGTGGCCCTGGCCCGGGCCCTCTATACCCGGGCCGATATCCTGCTGCTGGACAATCCTCTCTCGGCCCTGGATCCCCTGGTCGCGGCCCAGGTGCTGCGCCTGGGGCTGACCTTTCGCCCCGGCCCGACCCGCCTGCTGGTGAGCCATGATCCCGAAGTGCTGGCCCGCTGCGATCGGGTATTTGCCATCGAGGGGGGGAGCCTGATCGAGCTGGCCCCCCGCCAGTTGGTGGATCTGCCGAGGAGCCCGTCTTATGCCCCCCTGCTCCCTCCCCGGGAGCAGGAGCGGTTCCACGAGGAGAAGATGGTGGAAGGCAAGGTGGACTGGGGGCTGTTCGGCTTTCTCTGGCGGCGGCTCAGCGCCCCCGGCCTCATTCTCCTGATCCTGATGCTGACCCTGGGGCAGGAGGGGCTGCGCATCGCCTCGGATCTCTGGCTCGGCGGACGGGCAGAAGGCACGGCGCTTGGCCCCCTGATCGGCATCTATGCGGCCCTGGGTCTGGGATCTCTGCTCTGCATCACCCTGGTGCGGGTGCTGAACTACAAGCTGGGACTCAGGCTCGCCTGGAGTCTGTTCGACGGCATGCTTGACCGCATCAGCCGCGCCCCCATGGCCTTCTTCGACAAGGTGCCCCAGGGGCGCATCCTCAACCGCTTCGATCGGGATCTGGCGGAGACCCAGGAGACGCTGTTACCCATGTTGGTGAGCCTGGTGGGCATGTTGATCTCGGTGCTGTTGCAGGTGCTGGTGATCGGCATCAACCTGCCGCTGTTGTTGCTGGTCGCCCCCCTGGTGGGCTGGGCCCTCTATGTGCTGCAGCGGCGCTACCGGGCGGTGCAGCTCAAGCTCAGACGCCAGGCCTCGGTGCTGCGCTCGCCGCTCTACATCAGCATAGGCGAGACCATACGCGGCGCCCCCGCCCTGCGTCTGGCCGGCGCCGAGCGATACGCCCTGGATCAGGTGCTGGTGCACTATGACAACAACCTGCGCAGCTGGTACACCACCACCTCCATCAACCGCTGGCTCGGCATGCACCAGACCCTGCTCTCCGCCGCCCTGGTGGGGGCCGTGGCCATCATGGTCGCCCTGAGCGACAGCACTCTGTTCGGCGCCGTGGCCATCACCTATGCCTTCACCACCTCGGCCATGCTCAATGCCCTGATCCGCAACTTCGCCGAGGTAGAGCAGATGATGAATGCGGTCGAACGGGTGCGGGAATACAGCGAGATAGAGAGCGAGCGCCAGCAAGGCGCGCCGCTGCAGCTAGTCCATCCCGCCGTGCGTTTCGCCGACCTTGGTCTGCGCTACCCCGAGGCGAGCCAGTGGGCCCTGCACGACGTGAATTTCGAGCTGGCTCCGGGGGAGAAGGTGGGGGTGTGCGGGCGCACCGGGGCGGGCAAGAGCTCGCTGCTCGGCGCCTTGCAGGCCATGTATCCCGCCACCCAGGGGGAGATCTATTACGGCGATCAGCCCCTCTCGACCCTGGCGCCGGAGGCGGTAAGGGCCCTGTATGATACCGTCTCCCAGACCCCCCTCACCTTCTTCGGCACCCTGAGGGCCAACCTGGTCCCCCTGGCGGAGCCCGCGGAATCAGCCCAGGCACCGCTGCCGCCGCGGCCGGGCTCAGACGAAGATCTCCCACCCGACTGGGCTCGCCAGGATGAACGCCTGATGGAAGCATTGGGGCGGGTTGGCCTGGGCGAGCGCTGCGCCGGCCGGCTGGATGAGGATCTCGACAGGCTGCAGCTCTCCGCCGGCGAGACCCAGCTGCTGGTGATCGCCCGCATCCTCCTCTCCCACCGCCCGCTCATAGTGCTGGACGAGGCGACCTCGGATCTCAGCCACGGCGGCATGCGCGAGATGGCCGAGCTGCTCTACCGCTACCGGCCAGAGGCCAGCTACCTGGTGATAGCCCACCATCTGGAGCCCCTGCTGTCGGTGGACAAGGTGGTGGTGATGGAGGCCGGCACCGTGGTGGAGCAAGGCTCGCCGGTCAGCCTGCTGGCCAACCCCGCCTCCCGCTTCCATCAGCTGTTTGCCGGCCAGGTCAATCGTCAGATAGACCAGATAGCCTGATATCTTACGCAACAGGGCTGCCCCCGGGCAGCCCTGTTTATGAGACAAGATGCGTTCAGCGCTCCATTATCTGGGTCACATCCTCCTTGCTGATCATCACCTCCCGCCCCTCTGAGTCATGGTAGCGGTACATGCCGGTACTCTCATCCAGCCTGGGCTTGCTGTCTGTGGTGATCATCCTGCCATCCCGGGTGCTCATGATGTATTGGGAGCTGCATGCTGTCATGCCCAGCACGCAGCAGAGTAATACCATGGTGACTCTCATCGTCAGTCTTCCTTGCCTGTCCCTCCCCGTGAGGGATCACCCGGAAAGACTAGCTCACGGTGACAAGGTTCAGCATCGGGAGCGCCCACAAAAAGGCCGGATAGGATCCGGCCTGTTGCTCATTCTGCGCTGGGCTTGCGATCCCCTGTGACGATGGGATTCGCGGGATCCGAGCTCCATTCATACCAGCCGCCGTCGTAGACGCTGATCCGCTGCCAATCCATCAGCCAGGCGTAGAAGAAGGCTTCCGAGGCGCGCCAGCCGGTGCCGCAGTAGAAGGCGGCCTGCTGGGTCGGCGCTATGTTCCACTGGTCCCACATGGCCAGGATCTCCCCCTGGGGCTTCATGGTGCCATCCGGGTTGTGGAAGTCGCTCATGCTGTTGGCATCCACGCCACCGTGTCCCCACTTGGCGCCCGGTATGTCCCCCTTGGCGTCGATATAGCTGTAGCCTGAGGTCTCGCCGGTGAACTCGTCCCAGGTGCGGATGCTGACCAGGGCGCCGTCGGCCTGTTTGAGCAGGGCCTTGGCCTGGTCGGTGGAGGTCAGGTATTCGGGATGCACCGGGATCTTGGCCCCAAATGACGCGACAGCCTCATACTTTCTCGGGAGACCCGCTTCGGTACTCAGGTGAGCGGCGAACCAGGCATCGATGCCGCCATCGAGCAGGCGCACGTCAGCCACGCCGGCATACATCAGCAGGTGGGCGGCCCGGGCGGCTGCCATGGAGTTGCGACCATAGAGGATGACGCTGGTGTCGTGGCGGATGCCATTCTTGAGCAGCAGCGCCTCCAGATCGGCATCGGAGACCTTGTTCCACAATGGTTCCTGCTCCAGGCTGTTGGTGTCGATGTAACCCGCCCCCGGAATATGGCTCAGCAGGAAGGCCTTGGGGGCCCCCCAATCCACTTCAAACAGCTTCCAGTCCCCCTTGGGAGCGGCCGCCACCGGCTTGCCCGCCTGCAGATCCGCCAGCCACTGGGGATAAACCAGCTGCTGCCAGCGGGCCAGGTGAACACGCTCGGCCTGCTGCCAGCCCTTGAGTTCATAGAGTTGGTGGAAGCCGCGCATGCGCAGCAGACGGGCCACCTCGGCCAGCCCCTTCTCCTCGCCATAGAGCGCGACCGGCTTTCGGGCATCCAGCCCCTTGGCGCTCAGGGCCTGGGGCCACTGCTCATCATCATATTTCCAGTCGGCGGAGAGACTCACGGCCCCCGCCACGTGCCCGCCCTGTTGCTCTCCTGCCATGGGCCAGCCCTGGTAGAAGTGGCTGGGGCGGGTATCGATCAGGATGGCGCCCTGGGTCTTCGCCTCCTCGAGGGAGAGGGGGGCCAGTTCGTCGGCCCCGGCAGGGGTGCTGAACCAGAGCAGCAGGCTGGTGGTGGCGGTTAGCAGCAGCCGAATCGCGTGTTTCATTGACGTGCTCACTTTTGATGGATGGCAATTAGAAGATGGATCGGCCGAGGCGCCCGGACAGCAGCTCGAGGGCCGCCGTGCCTGCCAGCGAATTACCGGCCTTGTTCAGTTCGGGCGACCAGACGCAGACGCAGAGCTCACCCGGGATGAGGGCCATGATACCACCGCCAACCCCGGACTTGCCCGGCATGCCGACCCGATAGGCAAAATCCCCGGCCTCGTCATACAGGCCACAGGTGGCGAGCAGGGCATTGACCTGCTTGGTGGTGCGCGCCGGCAGCAGGGGCTCGCTCGCCCCGAGCGGCAGGCCGCGGTTCGCCAGATAGACGAAGGTGCGGGCAAGATCGACGCAGCTCATGCGGATGGCACAGGCGTTGAAGTAGCTCTGCAACACCTTGTCCACCTCGTTGTGGAAGTTGCCGTGAGACTTCATCAGGTAGGCGATGGCGGCGTTGCGCGCAGAATGCTGATACTCGGAGCGGGCCACCACGGCATCCGCGACGATGGCAGGGTTGCCGGCCAGACGGCGCACCAGCTCCAGGGTACGCTGACGCGGTGCCGTCAGCCGGGTTTCCAGCAGGTCGCTGACCACCAGGGCGCCGGCGTTGATGAAGGGATTGCGGGGAATGCCATGCTCGAACTCGAGCTGCACCAGGGAGTTGAATGGCTGACCCGAGGGCTCCTTGCCGACCCTGGCCCAGATCTCCTCTTCCCGATAGAGGGTGAGCGCCAGGGTGAGGCTCAGGGCCTTGGAGATGCTCTGGATGGAGAAGGGTTCGTCCGCATCCCCCGCGGTGAACAGTTCCCCCTCCACGGTGCAGACCGCCATGCCGAGCCTGTCCCCCGGCACCCGCGCCAGGGCCGGGATATAGTCGGCCACCTTGCCTTGTCCCAGCAGGGGACGCACTTCATCGAGAATGCTTTCCAGTAATTGCGATGACAACTGCATTGAGAGGTTCCACAACTCAAAACGGGGTCAGCCACCCCACCGACAAAAATCCCGCCAGCGGCGGGATTTTTCATGCTGGCCCGATCAGGCCGGTTCACCATACCAGAGGTCGAACAGCTCGGTGACCTCGACGGCCTCCATGCCCTTGGCGTCCAGCCAACCCTTGATGGCGGCACGGTCTTCCTCGGTGCACTTGCCCAGGGCCTGGGTGCAGATCATCCCTTCCCAGGCCAGGTGGCCCGAACCGGCGAAGGCCAGCTTGCGCGGCTCGATCACCTCATCGATCATGGCATCGATGACGGCATCTATGGTCTCTTCGGCTGTGTTCACCGGGAAGTTAAAGCTCAGATCGAATCCCAGTTCCTGGAACTCCTCGACGCGCAGTTTCTTGCGCAGACGGCGACTACGGTTTGCCATGACAGCTCCTCAGGTTCAGTTAACGCGTTTGAAAATCAGATCCCATACCCCGTGGCCAAGACGATGGCCCCGTTGTTCGAATTTGGTCAGCGGGCGCCACTCGGGACGCTCCACCCAGTTGCCATGGGCCGAGGTGTTCTCGTACCCTTCGGCGGCGCTCATCACTTCCAGCATGTGCTCGGCATAGTTTTCCCAGTCGGTCGCCATGTGGAACACACCACCTATGGCCAGCTTCTGGCGAATATCCTGGGCAAAGGCCGGCTGCACGATGCGTCGCTTGTGGTGACGGCTCTTGTGCCAGGGATCCGGGAAGAAGAGCTGCAGACAGGAGAGCGAGCCGTTCGGGATCATGTGCTCCAGCACCTCGACCGCATCGTGGCAGATGACCTTCAGATTGGTCACCCCGGCTTCCTCGGCGCTGCCCAGACAGGCACCCACCCCTGGGGTATGCACCTCGATGCCGATGAAATTCTTCTCGGGGGCATGCTTGGCCATCTCGACCAGGGAGGCGCCCATGCCAAAGCCAATCTCCAGCACCACGGGGGCATCGCGACCAAACAGGGCGACGAAATCCAGCGGAGCCGTGTCGAAATCGATCCCCATGACAGGCCACTGTTCGGCCAGGGCCTTCTCCTGACCCTTGGTCAGGCGGCCTTCACGACGGACAAAGCTGCGGATCTTGCGCATGAACTTGCCGTCTTCGTTAAATTCGTCTTGGGTCACTGGCATATTGGATTACTCGTTATTTCATCTATCGGCACAAACAGGGGAGCGAATTATCCCAAGATGGGCCCAAGGCGCAAGTCTTTCCGACAACAAATGACCCAGGCGGGTTGGGTTCGTGCCACGCCTGCGGTAATTGCCAGCGGGTTCACAGAATCCGGCTTCCCGCGGGTGCATCCTGCTTCGCGCCAATAACATCATATACAACAAAGGATTGCAGTATGAGAAAGACCCTTGTCGCCCTCTGCCTCAGCGCCCTGCTGGCCGGTTGCAACACCTCAAGCAACGAGTCACAGGCCCCCATCGCCCCCACCCCGGCCGAGCAGGCCTTGGAGTACCTGACTCAACTCGGCTCGAGCGCCGAAGGCATCGGCGCCCGTCCTACCGGCAGCGCCGCCGAGACCCGCGCCGCCGACTGGATCCAGGACAAGCTGGGCGGCTGGGGCTACGAGGTCACCCGCCAGCCGTTCAGCTATCAGCGGCGGGGGGAAGATAAGTCCTCCCAGAACCTGATCGTTGAGCTCAGGGGCCAGAGCGACCGGGTGATCCTGCTGGGGGCCCACTACGACAGCACGGGGGAGGATGAGGGCTCGGAAGGGGCCACCGACAACGGCGCCGGGGTCGCGGCCCTGCTGGCGGTCGCCGAGGCGCTCCAGGGCCAGTCCCTGCCCCATACGGTACGCTTCGCCTTCTTCGGCGCCGAGGAGAACGGCCTCAACGGCTCCAAAGCCTATGCCGCCAGCCTGGATGAGGCCGCCATCGACGCCCTGCTGGCCATGGTCAACTACGACACCATCGCCGGAGGCGACATCGTCTATGTCCACTCGGCCCACTCGGACGAAGCCGAATATGGCTGCGCCGATCCGGCGCGCTACAGCCATGACCCCAGGGTGCGGGATCGCCTGCTCGCCATCTCCAGGCAGAGCACCACCCCCTTCGCCATCCACCCCAGCTATGCCGGTTATCCGGAAGGGGAGACCGGCAGCTGGTCGGATCATGCACCGTTCGCCTGCCTGGGGGTGCCCATCGCTTATGTGGAGGCGACCAACTTCACCATCAATGGCCAGGACGGGTACGACGGCTACTCCCAGAGCACCCATCCGGCGCTGTGGGACTGCTACGACGACACCACCAAGAGCGCATGCGATCGGGACAGCGAGAGCCAGTGGGGCAAGATCTGGCACACCGGCCATGATCGCCTCGACAAGATGGCCGAACTCTTCCCGGGCCGGATCGAGCAGCAGCTCGGCGCCAATACCGAGATCCTGATCCGCTTCCTGCGCGAGCCCGGTCTCTAGCCCGGGTCGCAGCCGTTTTGGCGAGGGGATGGCGGGTCGGGACGATAAAATATGGGCAGGTGTCAAACCTGCCCTTTTTTATGGATTTTGGTGACAGCCATTGCCTCATTTTTTAAATCTGATACAAACGGATAACTTGGCGGTTGAATGGAGCGACCGCCTACCCGTCAGAGAGAGTCCTATGCAGCCGTTTTTTGCCCAGCGCTTCGAGAAGGTCGAACCTTCCTTTATTCGAGAGATCCTCAAAGTCGCCGCCAACCCGGAGATCATCTCCTTCGCCGGCGGCCTGCCCAACCCCAACCTGTTCCCGGTCAAGGCCATCGAGCAGGCCTGCCAGGATGTGCTGCGCGAGCAGGGCGCCGCGGCGCTGCAATATGCCGCCACCGAGGGCTTCGCCCCCCTGCGCCAATACATTGCCGATCGCTACCTTAGCCGCCACGGCATGACCGTCAATCCGGACAACATCCTGATCACCAGCGGCTCCCAGCAGGCGCTGGATCTGCTGGGCAAGGTGCTGGTGGACGAGGGGCAGGATCTCATCATCGAAGAGCCGGGTTATCTTGGCGCCATCCAGGCCTTCTCCGTCTATCAACCGAATTTCAAGCCCATCGCGCTCGGGGAAGCCGGGCTGGATCTGGCGGCGCTGGATGCGCTGCTGGAGCAGGGTTCCAACGCCAGGCTGCTGTATGGCGTGCCGAACTTCCAGAACCCGAGCGGGGTCTCCTACAGCCGGGCCAACCGTGAAGCCCTGGCCGAACGCCTGGTGCGCCACGATCTGCTGATGGTGGAAGACGACCCTTACGGCGAGCTGCGCTTCGAAGGGGAACACCTGTCCCCCATCGCCAAGCTGGCGCCGAACAATACCGTGCTGCTCGGCTCCTTCTCCAAGACGGTGGTGCCCGCCTTCCGTCTGGGCTGGATGCTGGTGCCGGACTGGCTGCGCAAGAAGGTCACCATCGCCAAACAGGCCACCGACCTGCACAGCAACGCCTTCAGTCAGCAGGTGCTGCATCGTTTCCTGACCGATCACTCCCTCGACGCGCATCTGGAGAAGATCAAGGAGGTCTATGGCCGTCAGCGTGCCGCCATGGAAGCCTCCCTGGCCCGCCACTGCCCGCCAGGAGTGAGCTACACCCGCCCCGAGGGAGGCATGTTCCTCTGGCTGACCCTGCCGGCCAGCATCTCGGCCATGGCCCTGTTCGAGGAGGCGATCAAGGAGAAGGTGGCCTTCGTGCCCGGCGCCCCCTTCTATGTGCGCCCGGAGATCCAGAATACCCTGCGCCTGAGCTTCTCCTGCGTGGACGAGGCGACCACGGAGGAGGGGATCAAGCGACTGTGCAACGCCATGAGGCGCATGCTCTGAGCCCTCTCCCAGAGACAATGAACACAAAAAAGCGGCCAGATGGCCGCTTTTTTGTGCCCGAGAGTCAGGCGATGCGGACGGGCGTCTGTGCCGGGAGCAGGCTGGGCAGGGTCTGCTCGAACTCTCCCATGGGCAGAGGCCGGCTGAAGAGATAGCCCTGCAGATAGTCGACGCTGCGCGCCTTGAGATAGTCCGCCTGCAACCGGTTCTCCACCCCTTCGGCCACTATCATGAGACCGAGCCGGGTCGCCAGGTCGATCACATTGTCCACTATGTGGCAGGAGAGGGCATCTGAGCCGATCATGGCGACGAAGCTCTGGTCGATCTTGAGGAAATCGACCTGGAACTTCTGCAGGTAGGTGAGGCTGGAGTGTCCCGTGCCAAAATCATCGATGGCGATGAATACCCCGAGATCGTGCAGCTCGGCAAACAGGCGATCCGTCACCGCTGTGACCTCGATCAGCTCGCGTTCGGTCAACTCCAGCACCAGCTTGACGGGGTTATCCTTGAAGGCTTCCAGAAAGGCGCGGCAATCGTCCACCAGACTCAGATCCTGACAGTGGCGGGCGCAGATGTTGAAGCCAAAATGAAAGCCGGCGGGCAGCAAATGGGCCTTAGGCGCGAAACGTTGCCGCACCTGACGCATCAGTTCCCCTGTCATGGGGATGATGAGACCACTGGCCTCCGCCATGGGGATGAAGCGATCCGGCGGTATCATGCCCTGCTGGGGATGCTGCCAGCGCATCAAGACCTCGCAACCGGCGCAGTGCCCCTCCCCATCCATCACGGGCTGCAGATAGGGGATGAACTCCCCCTTGGAGAGGGCCCGTGCCAGCTCCTGCTCGGGGGAAACGGGCCGCCCCGTTATCCAGAAGGTGACACCACCGGCCAGCAGCGCCAGCAGGGTATAGAGCGCCATGCTGCCATTGCTGTAATTCCAGGCGCGCAGCCAGTATTGGCGCGGCGTGATGTGCGAACTCAGGTGATAGGCATACCGCTGGGAGATGATGCCAAATCTGTCCCCCTCCAGCCTGGGAGCGCCATCTTGCACCCCGCCCAGGCTACCCATCCAGCGCTGGCCAACCTGAAACGCCATGGGGGTCTCGCGGCTCATCAGACGCAGCGTGTTATGGAGGTAGTAGCCATCGACGCTCACCAGCACACTGCCCCCCTCCCCCAGGCTGCGATAGACAATGAGGGCGCGATCCGGCGTGACCGGGTTGCCCGGCAGCAGATCAAGCTGCCCCTGCACATAGCCGCTGGGATCGTAATCCTGGTCGTACTCGCCATAGAGGGAGGTGCAATAGATGCGCTTGCCCAGGGTCAGGTTGACCGAGCGCACGTCCGGTACCGTCGCCACCTGGCGGCGCAGCATCTGCTTGGCGTCGGCACAGGGTTGACCCAGCAGGGGTTTGACCGCCATGGCCGCCTGATGGGCGTTATCCAGGGTGCGATCGAACATGTCACGGGCATGGCTCAGCCTGGCATGGATGTCACTGCGCATCTCCCTCACCGTCTGCCAGCCGATGATGGCGGCGCCGAGCAGCAGGATCAGCACAAAGACCAGGCTTGCCAGGGCTCCTCGTCTGAGCTGCTGGCGTGGTTTGAAGCGGCGAAATGGCATTGTCACCCCACATTGATGACGAAAAAGGCAGCGATCATACAGGTTCAAATGTGACGCTTGATAACAATTTCTGCTACCGGCTCGTTATAAACAATAAAGTTAATAGCATCTCCCCCTACCCGACTGACCATCCCGTGGCGAGGCAAAAGGGAGTCGCCGCCATAAAAAAGAGCCCCGCAGGGCTCTTGAACCACCAGCAGAGACTCAGGCGCGCAGGGACTTCTCCGCACGCGAGATGCCGCACACTCCGGAGCGCACCACCTCGATGATCTCGTTGGTCTGGGCGGCAGTCTTGATGAAGGCGTCCAGCTTCTCGCTGGTACCCACCAGCTGCACCGTGTATTGATCCGGGGTGACGTCCACAATCTGGCCACGGAAGATGTCCGCCAGCCGTTTCAGCTCGTCCCGGGCGCCACCGGCTGCGCGGGCCTTGACCAGGGCGATCTCCCGCTCTATGTGCTCCCCTTCGCTGAGGTCACACACCTTGAGCACGTCCACCAGCTTGTGCAGCTGCTTCTGGATCTGCTCGAGCACCCGCTCGTCACCCATGGTCACTATGGTCATGCGCGACAGGGTGGGATCCTCGGTGGGGGCCACCGTCAGGGTCTCGATGTTGTAGCCGCGCTGGGAGAAGAGGCCCACCACTCGGCTCAGGGCGCCGGATTCGTTCTCCAGCAGTACGGAAATGATATGTCTCATGATGTTTCCCCCGCCTTGCTCAGCCACATCTCATCGACGGCGGGCTCCACCAGTACGACCGAAATGATATGTCCCATCGTCAGGTCCTCTCCGTCTTGCTCAGCCACATCTCGTCCATGGCACCGAACTTTATCTGCATCGGATAGACGTGTTCGTCCGGATCGACCGAGATGTCCATGAACACCAGCCTGTCCTTCATGGCGAAGGCCTTCTCCATGGCGCTCTCCAGCTCGGCCGGGTCGCTCACCGCCATGCCGACATGGCCGTAGGCTTCCGCCAGCTTGACGAAGTCCGGCAGGGATTCCATGTAGGAGTGGCTGTGACGGCCACCGTAGAACATCTTCTGCCACTGCTTGACCATGCCAAGGGCACGGTTGTTGATGGAGATGATCTTGATGGGCACCCCGTACTGCATGCAGGTGGAGAGCTCCTGGATGTTCATCTGTACCGAGCCATCGCCGGTGACGCAGCAGACCACGGCGTCCGGGTTGGCAAACTGGGCCCCCATGGCGGCCGGGATGCCAAAGCCCATGGTGCCAAGGCCCCCTGAGTTGATCCACTGGCGCGGCTTGGCGAACGGGTAGTAGAGGGCGGCGAACATCTGGTGCTGGCCCACATCGGAGGCGACGAAGGCCTCCCCCTTGGTCACCTTGTAGAGGGTCTCTATCACCTGCTGGGGCTTGATCAGGGTGGGGTGGGTCTCGTAGGCCAGGCAGTTGCGGGAACGCCACTGGCCAATCTGGCTCCACCACTCCGCCATCGCCTGCTTGTCGTTGTCAAACCCGCACTCGCCGATCACATCCAGCATCTGCTGCAGCACGGTTTCCACCGAGCCGACGATAGGCACATGGGCCTGCACCGTCTTGGAGATGGAGGTGGGGTCTATGTCGATATGGACCACGGTGGCATGGGGACAGAACTTGCTCACGTTGTTGGTCACGCGATCATCGAAGCGGGCCCCCACGGCGAAGATGAGATCCGCGTTGTGCATGGTCTTGTTCGCTTCGAAGGTACCGTGCATCCCCAGCATGCCGATGAATTGCGGATGGGTGCCGCTGAAGGCCCCCAGCCCCATCAGGGTGGTGGTCACCGGCAGGTTGAGCAGCTCCGCCAGCCTGGTCACCAGCGCATCCGCATTGGCATTGATGGCGCCGCCACCCACGTACATGACCGGACGGCTCGCCTCGGTCAGCAGCTTGGCGGCCCGCTTGATCTGGCCCTTGTGTCCGGCCTTGGTCGGATTGTAGGAGCGCAGGGAAACGGACTCGGGATACTGGTAGGGAAATTTCTCTTTCGGGTTCTGTACGTCCTTGGGCAAATCCACCACCACGGGCCCCGGGCGGCCGGTCGCGGCTATGTAGTAGGCCTTCTTGATGGCGTCGGGGATTTCGCTCGCCGTCTTGCACAGGAAGCTGTGCTTCACCACGGGGCGGGAGATACCGATCATGTCGGTCTCCTGGAACGCATCTTCCCCGATCATGCTGGTCGGCACCTGGCCGGACAGGATCACCAGGGGGATGGAGTCCATGTAGGCGGTGGCGATCCCCGTGATGCAGTTGGTCGCCCCCGGCCCCGAGGTCACCAGTACAGTGCCCACCTTGCCGGTGGATCGGGCGTAACCGTCTGCCATATGCACCGCGGCCTGCTCGTGGCGTACCAGCACGTGCTCCATCTTGCCGTTTTCGAAGAGAGCGTCATAGATGTCGAGCACCGAACCACCCGGGTAGCCGAACACATGCTCAACCCCCTGATCCTCCAGCGCACGTACCACCATCTGAGCGCCTGATAACATCTCCATGATAAAGCCCTCCAGGCTTTGCTCCGTTTAGCAATTCTATCGACGGCTCCGCTGCTTCCCGGCACCACCCAGTCTGTCTGTTGTTGATTCGCTATCAGACGGGGCGAGTACGGAGTGCGATAGTTGAAAAATAGGGTTTGTCCATCATTCCCCCATAAAATGGGGTGAAAAACCAAGTTAACCCGCTTCCACCGGCTTGTCCACGGCTTTGTCTGACAACAACAGTCATAAATTTCAAACAGCCATTAACATTTAGTGAGCAGCCTGATAAAAACGGCATGATTACCTGTTCGTTCAGTGAGTGAACAGCGGATCATGCTAGGGAGGGAAATATCGGCAGGGGAATGCCCATCCCGGCGGGATGGGCATGACAAGAGGAGATCAGGGGTTTTCGTCTGGCTCGGCCAACCAGATCTGTTGATCCGGATCCGTCTCCTCGCAGACGGAGATGCTGACCCCCATATCGATCAACTCATGGAGAGTCAGGCTGTCCGCCAGGTTCATCACTTCGCCGTTTTCGTTGGTAAAACGCATCTTGATTGTCCTCAGCTATGGGGCTCCATCAGTTTAGTCCATGCTGACGCAGGGCTGGGATCACGGTCCCTCACTCCAGGACGCCGAGCTGGGACAGCCAGGCGCCGCCGATGGTTTCCCCTTCCGCCAGCTCGCTCAACCTGTCCCCCACCTCCTCGGGAAACAGTGTCTTGGCCCAGAGCCGACGCGACAGACTCGGCAAGGGCTCCTCGGCCCCCTCGGCCAGCCAGATCGCCAGGGCCGCCGCCACATCCGGATAGACGATAGGACCAGGTGCCGAAGTATCGAGCCAGCTGCGTACCCCATTGGCATCCAGGCTGTCCATCAGCTGGGCCAATCCCATCAGCTCCAGGGTCTTGCCGTTGCTCAACTGCTCGAACTGGCCGCCCAGGGGCTTGACCAGCAGCTTCTTGCCAAGAGAGAGCGCCTCCGAGGCCAGCTCGAAGCCCGCATTGGAGATGACGCCACGACAGCCGCACAGCTGCGCCTTAAAGCCATCCCTGACCTGGGGCTCGAAGCGGATGTTGCGCCACTCGCTCGTCTCTGTGATGGCGGGATGAAAACAGACGAAATGGTGCTGGCTGAAGCGCGACAGCAGGGCGGCGATGGCATCTGGCTGCTCGAACGGCAGATAGACCAGGATGCTCTGGTTGTCTGGGGTCGGGCGCATGGCATCGACGATGGGGGGCAACAAGGGGTGGCCGAAGTGAAACCAGTGCAGCCCGAGCCGCTGGCGCACCGGGGCATAATGACGCATCAGCTGCTGGCTGAGCCGGTTCTCCCCCCAGCGGGGCACGGGCCAATGAAAACTGGCCTGATGGCTGATGCTGATACTGGGCACCCCCTGGCGCCTTGCCGCATGGGCGCTGAGCGGCTCGAAGTCGCTGATCACCAGATCGTAGCCACTGCAGTCGAGCCCCTTCAGATCCTGCCAGAAGCGCAGCGGCGCCAGTTGGCGCAAGGTGTCCCAGGGCTGCACGCGCCCCGCCCGACTGACGAAACTGATGCCATCGAAGCTGCGATAGTCACCGAAGGTTTCCATCTCGAAATAGCCGGCCCGCGCCCGGCCGCTGAACAGGTAATCGACCTCGATCCCCTGCTCGGCCAGGGCCCTGCCCAGGGTGCGGCTGCGACTGATGTGGCCATTGCCCGTGCCCTGAACCCCGAACAGTATCTTCATGTCAGCCCCCCCTTCCGAAGGAGGATGTCGCCGCCCCTCGGCACGGGTCGCACCATGGGCCGCCTCATCCCTGACCCCAGCCGAGGGCCAGCTTGGCGCATCCCATGCCGAGCAGGGCGCCAGCGATGAGATCGCTGCCATAGTGAACGCCGAGCAGCAGGCGCGAGGCAGCCACCAGACTGGCCCAGGCGAACAGCACACTCGTCCACTCGGGATAACTGGCCGCCAAGACGGTGGCCATCAGGAAAGCGGCGGCGGTATGGCCGGAGGGCAGGCTGTAGCGATCAGAGGGGGTGATGAAAACGGGCAGGCCGCTGGGACGCGCACGGCGCAGACTGTTCTTGAGCAGCAGATAGAGGGGCAGTTCCAGGGCGAAGGCGAGCAGCGCCGCCTCCACCGTATCCTGGCCCCGGCTGCCCTGCTGCCAGAGCAACGCGGCCACCAGCAGATAGAGGGGGCCGTCACCACTGTGGGAGACGAGACGGCTGGCTCTGGCCAATGGCCGGTTATAGGGGTGCAGTAGACAGAGCCGACACACCCGCTGATCCCATTGCTGAATTTTGTTCATCGCCCTCGCCTCTCGCCATCCGGGATCCACAGGCTAAGGCAGCATGATGACAGTCAGGTGAAAAGGGGATAACAGATTGATGAATGGCAGGGCCCGTCGGCCCCGGCGCTCCTGGCCCTAGACGCAGGTCAGTTTAAACCCAGGCGCAGCCCGGATTCCATCAGGCGACAGTTGTGATCCGCCAGGCGACTCATGAAGTGCTCGTCGACGGTCAGACCAAACACCTGCTCATAGAGCTCCTTCATCACGAAGGGCTGCCACATCATGCTGAGGAAGGAGACCTTGAGCATCTCGGGATCCACGTCACCACCGAGTTCGCCGCTCTCTCGCATGGCGCTCAACAAGGCATCGAACTGGGGCATCTGACGCTCCAGGAGACGATTTAGCACAAAATCCCGCCCAGGGCTTTTCTCGGTCGATAATGCGCTGGAGATGGCGGAGGTCAGCTCGCTGTTGGGCGCCATCACCTGATAGTAGGTGCTGAGCAGGTCATTGAGGCTGCGATGACCGCTCTCGTCCTGCCAGGCCTGCTCCAGCGGCTCGGCCACATCCCCCAGCACGGCCTGATAGAGCCCCTCCTTGCTGCCGAAGTAATAGTGGATCATCGCCAGATTGGAGCCGGCTCGTTCGGCGATCTCCCGGGTGGTGACCTTGCTGTAGGGGGTGCTCAGAAAGCGCTCACGGGCGGCGGCGAGCAGCTTGTCACGAATGTCTGATCGTCCGACCGGGCGACCGGGTCTGCGTTTTTCCATGAAATACCTCGAATGAATGCGCGAAAGGCTGATAAGTCGATCCGGTTGCTCAGACGATTGAGTGCAGCAGGAATGACCGGATAATCGAGCAATGGCGGAACATGGAACAAGGAAATTTGCACTCCTTTACAATTCGATTAAATAAGACAGGGGATCCCATGGGTAAAGTCCAATTGACACAGCATAAAAAACTCGATATTGGTAAAGCATGACTGACTGGAAGGATTGTTCACCTCATGGGTATTGCCGCTCGCCTACTACTAGTTTCCCTAATCGCGACTCCTCGCGCGGGATCCTTGTAGCCGGGCTCAGGCAAAGCCGGTCATTACAAAAACCCGTGCAACCTGCACGGGTTTTTTTATGCCATTGGCAGGATGCACACCAAAGCACTTAGGAAGAGGGAAAAGAGATGTCAAATCGGGTAATCATATTCGATACCACCTTGCGTGATGGTGAGCAGGCGTTGGCGGCCAGTCTGACGGTCAAGGAGAAGTTGCAGATAGCCTTTGCCCTGGAACGGCTCGGCGTCGATGTCATGGAAGTGGGCTTTCCCGTCTCCTCCCCCGGCGACTTCCAATCGGTGCAGACCATTGCTCGCAGCATCAAGAACAGCCGGGTCTGCGCCCTGGCCCGCGCCCTGCCCAAGGACATAGACGCCGCCGGCGAAGCCCTGCGGGTCGCCGATGCCTTTCGTATCCATACCTTCATCTCCACCTCCTCGATCCATGTGGAAAGCAAGCTGAAAAAGAGCTTCGAGGATGTGCTGGAGATGGGGATCCGCGCCGTCAAACATGCCCGCCGCTACACAGATGACGTGGAGTTCTCCTGCGAGGATGCGGGCCGCACGCCGATCGATAATCTCTGCCGCATGGTGGAGGCCGCCATCAAGGCGGGGGCCCGCACCATCAATATCCCGGATACCGTGGGCTACACGGTGCCGACCGAGTTTTCCGGCATCATCCAGACCCTGTTCAACCGGGTACCCAACATAGATCAGGCCATCATCTCGGTGCACTGCCACGACGATCTGGGTCTGTCGGTGGCCAACTCCATCGGCGCCGTGCAGATGGGGGCGCGCCAGATAGAGTGCACCATCAACGGCATCGGCGAGCGGGCGGGCAACTGCTCCCTGGAAGAAGTGGCGATGATCCTGAAGACCCGCGCCGACCTGCTCGGAGTGCACACCAACATCCGCCACAACGAGATCCATCGCACCAGCACCCTCGTCAGTCAGCTGTGCAACATGCCGGTGCAGCCCAACAAGGCCATCGTCGGTGCCAACGCCTTCTCCCACAGTTCCGGCATTCACCAGGATGGGGTGCTCAAGGCGAAGAACACCTACGAAATCATCACCCCCGAGAGCATAGGCCTGACCCAGAACAGCCTGAACATGACCTCCCGCTCCGGCCGCCACGTCATCAAGCACCGCATGGAGCAGATGGGGTATTCGGAGAGCAGCTATGACCTGGACCATCTCTACGGCAAGTTCCTGACTCTGGCCGACAAGAAGGGGCAGGTGTTCGATTACGATCTCGAGGCCCTCGCCTTCTTCAGCCAGATCCACGAAGAACCCGAGCACTTCAAGCTGGAGTACCTCGGCGTGCAGAGCGGCAGCTCTGTGCTGGCCACCGCCTCGGTCAAACTCAAGGTGGGTCAGGATCTCATCTGCGAAGCAGCCACCGGCAATGGCCCCGTGGATGCGGTCTACCAGTGCATCAATCGCATCAGCGGCATCGATATCCGCATCGACAAGTACGAACTCAAGGGCAAGGGAGAGGGCAAGAATGCCCTCGGCCAGGTGGACATAGTCGCCGAGTACAAGGGGCGCAAGTTCCACGGCATGGGGCTGGCCACCGACATCATCGAATCTTCGGCCCAGGCCCTGGTCCACGTGATCAACAGCATCTGGCGCGCCGATCAGGTGGCAGAGCAGATGGGGCGCAACAGCAACCTCAAATCGGAAACCGTCTGAGCAGCGATCGGCTCGCTGAACGGACGGAATGCAATCACAACATCAGGACGGAGACAGTCTGAACAGGCATAAGCTCGCAATATCGGGGCACTGGACGGATGGCACTCAAGACAGCATCAGGACGGAGACAGTCTGAACAGGTATAGGCTCGCAGTATCGGGTCACTGGACGGATGGAACTCAAGACAACATCAGGACGGAGACAGTCTGAACAGGTATAGGCTCGCAGTATCGGGCCACTGGGCAGATGGACTCAAGACAACATCAGGACGGAGAGAGTATGAGCAGTTATCGGATCGCAGTATTGCCGGGGGACGGCATTGGCCCGGAAGTGATGGCCGAAGCCATCAAGGTACTGGAAAAGGTGCAGACCAAATTCGGCTTCTCCCTCGACTATGATCGCTTTGATGTCGGCGGCATCGCCATCGACAACCACGGCACCCCGCTGCCCCAGAGCACCGTAGCGGGCTGCGAAGCGGCCGACGCCGTGCTGTTCGGCTCGGTCGGTGGCCCCAAGTGGGAGCACCTGCCGCCGAACGATCAGCCGGAGCGCGGCGCCCTGCTGCCCCTGCGTGCTCACTTCAAACTGTTCTGCAACCTGCGCCCGGCACGCATCTACACCGGCCTGGAGCAGTTCTCCCCCCTGCGTGCCGACATCTCGGATCGCGGCTTCGACATCGCCTGCGTGCGCGAGCTGACCGGCGGCATCTACTTTGGCCAGCCCAAGGGGCGTGAAGGGGAAGGTGCCACCGAGAAGGCGTTCGACACCGAGGTCTACCACCGCTTCGAGATTGAGCGCATCGCCAAGATAGCGTTCGAATCGGCCCGGGTGCGCAAGTCCAGAGTCACCTCCATCGACAAGGCCAACGTGCTCGCCTCCTCCATCCTGTGGCGCGAGGTGGTGACTGAAGTCGCCAAATCCTACCCGGATGTGACCCTGAACCACATGTACATCGACAACGCCACCATGCAGCTCATCAAGGATCCGTCCCAGTTCGACGTGCTGCTCTGCTCCAACCTGTTCGGTGACATCCTCTCCGACGAGTGCGCCATGATCACCGGCTCCATGGGGCTGCTCCCCTCCGCCAGCCTGAACGAATCCGGCTTCGGTCTGTTCGAGCCGGCCGGTGGCTCGGCTCCGGACATCGCCGGCAAGGGCATTGCGAACCCCATCGCCCAGATCCTCTCCGCCGCCCTGATGCTGCGCTACAGCCTGGGCCAGGAAGCCGCCGCCCAGGCCATCGAGCAGGCCGTGGCCCAGACCCTGGCAGAAGGCTATTTCACCGCCGATCTGCATCAGGCCAGCGCCAAGCACCCGGTACAGAGCACCGCCGACATGGGCAGCCAGATAGCCGCACGGATCTGAGCCACGCAGCACATAACAAGGGATACAGAGCAATGTCCAAGACCCTCTATCAGAAAGTGTTCGACGCCCACCTGGTGCGGGAAGTGGAAGGGGAAACCCCCCTCATCTACATCGACCGTCATCTGGTGCATGAAGTGACCAGCCCCCAGGCGTTCGACGGCCTGCGCGCCATGAAGCGCCCGCTGCGCCGCCCGGACCTGACCTGGGCCACCATGGATCACAACGTCTCCACCACCACCAAGGACATCGCCGCCTCCGGCGAGATGGCCCGCATCCAGATGGAGACCCTTGCCGCCAACTGCAAGGAGTTCGGGGTTCGCCTCTACGATCTGAACCACAAATACCAGGGCATAGTCCACGTGATGGGCCCGGAGCTCGGCATCACATTGCCCGGCACCACCATCGTCTGCGGTGACTCCCACACAGCCACCCACGGCGCCTTCGGGTCGCTCGCGTTCGGCATCGGCACCTCCGAAGTGGAACACGTGATGGCCACCCAGACCCTGAAACAGGGCCGGGCCAAGACCATGCGCATTTCGGTCAACGGCAAACTGAGCGACGGGATCAGCGCGAAAGACGTGGTGCTGGCCATTATCGGCAAGGTCGGCGCTGCCGGCGGTACCGGTTACGTGGTGGAGTTCGCAGGCGATGCCATCACGGGTCTCTCCATGGAAGGGCGCATGACGGTGTGCAACATGGCCATCGAGCTCGGCGCCAAGGCGGGCATGATAGCCCCGGATCAGACCACCATCGACTACATCCGCGGCAAGGAGTTCGCCCCCACCGGCGAGGCGCTGGCCCAGGCCATCGCCTACTGGCAAACCCTCAAGAGCGATGCCGATGCCAGATTCGATGCCGAAGTGGTGCTGGACGCCGCCGACATAGCCCCTCAGGTCACCTGGGGCACCAACCCGGGCCAGGTCATCGCCGTCAATGAACCCATCCCGGCGCCGGAATCCTTCGCCGATCCGGTGGAGCAGCAGTCCGCCCGCAAGGCGCTTGCCTACATGGACTTGCAGCCGGGCCAGAAGCTCTCTGACGTCGCCATCGACAAGGTGTTCATCGGTTCGTGCACCAACAGCCGCATCGAGGATCTGCGTGCCGCCGCCGCCATCGCCCGTGGCCGCAAGGTGGCCGCCGGGGTCCAGGCCCTGGTGGTGCCGGGCTCCGAGCAGGTGAAGGCCCAGGCCGAGGCCGAGGGGCTGGACAAGATCTTCCTCGAGGCAGGCTTTGAATGGCGCCTGCCCGGCTGCTCCATGTGCCTGGCCATGAACAACGACCGGCTGCAACCGGGAGAGCGCTGCGCCTCCACCAGCAACCGCAACTTCGAAGGGCGTCAGGGCCGCGCCGGCCGCACCCACCTGGTGAGCCCGGCCATGGCCGCCGCCGCCGCCGTCACCGGCCGCTTCGCCGACATTCGCGCACTGTAAGAGGGAAGAGAGATGACAGGATTCAAACAACACAAAGGGGTCGTCGTCCCCCTCGACAGCGCCAACGTCGACACCGACGCCATCATTCCCAAGCAGTTTTTGCAGAAGGTGAACCGCATCGGTTTTGGCAAGCACCTGTTCCACGACTGGCGCTTCCTTGACGATGCCGGGGAGCAGCCCAACCCCGAGTTCGTGCTGAACCAGCCGCAATTCGCCGGCGCCAGCATCCTCTTGGCCCGGGAGAACTTCGGCTGCGGCTCGAGCCGCGAGCACGCCCCCTGGGCACTGGCAGACTACGGCTTCAAGACCATCATTGCCCCGAGCTTTGCCGACATCTTCTACGGCAACGCCATCAACAACGGCATGGTGCCGGTACGCCTGAAAGAAGAAGAGGTCGACGCCCTGTTCCAGCTGGTCGCAGCCCAGCCGGGCATCGAGATCGAAGTGGATCTGGAGGCGAACCAGGTGCGTGCAGGTAGCCTCACATTCGGCTTCGAGATCGACGAGTTCCGCCGCTACTGTCTGCTCAACGGGTTGGATGCCATCGGCCTGACCCTGCAGCACGAAGCCGCCATCAGTGCCTTCGAAGCGAAGCAGCCGAGCTGGATTTAATCAGCCAGTTGCAAAAAACGAGTAGAATCCACAGGGAGCCATGGCTCCCTGTTTTATTGTCAGGTCAAGGTTCACGCCATGGCCCGCCATTTCTGCATGCCCGACGAGACACCTGGATGAAGACGACGATTGCCCTCCCCCTGCTCTGCAGCCTCTGGCTGGCGCTGCCGGTCTGCGCCGGGCAGACCTATTTCAACAGCAGCGGCGGCCAGCTCAACGTCGGCTGGCAGGACAGGGAGGGCAAGGCACAGCAACTCAGCTACCGGCTGGAGGCGGGCAAACTGCCGCCGCTTATCGCCTATCGCCCGGCCAGGATGCAGGAGGAGGTGTTGCAGAGTTTGCTGCAGCAGGCGGAGCTTGAGTTCCCCGAGGTGCAGTTCTCCCTCTCTCGCCCCAGCCTCGCCCTCAGCCTCAAGAGTCGCAACGCCGACAAGGCCAGGGAAGCCTCGCTATGGGTCAAACCGGAGCAGGCCAGGCTGGAGGCCGAGTGGCTCAAGCAGCACTACTTCCAGCCCTTCACCCCGCCCGACGGCCAGCCCGCCATCAAGCAGGACCATGTGCGCATCGCCCTGGAGAGCCGCGCCGAGCTGGCGCCCCTGGCCGAGCAGCTCGAGCAGGAGGGCGCCACAGAGACAGAGGCGCGCCAGAAGGCGGTGACCCATATGCTCGACTTCGTGCAGGCCATCCCCTATCAGCTGCTCGACAGCCAGTCGGGTCGCTCGGGCAAGGGCTTTCTGACCCCGCGCCAGGTGCTGGAGCAGAACCGGGGGGATTGCGACAGCAAGGTGACCCTGATGGCCGCCCTGCTGGCCCAGCTCTTTCCCGATCTCAAGCAGGCCATGGTGTTCGTGCCGGGTCATGCCCTGCTGGGGGTGGCCCTGCCGGCTCAAGCGGGCGAGGCGACCCTGAGCTGGGAGGGGGAGACCTATCTGTTGCTCGAGCCAACCGGCCCAGCGCCCCTGCCCCCGGGCCAGCTGGCGCCGAGCAGCAGAGTCTTGGTGGAGAGCGGCCAGCTGAGCGTGCAGCCGGTGCGTACCGAGGAGGCAGGATGAGTCGACGGGGATGCCTATGCGCCCCTGCCGGGCGCATCCATCAACCTATCTGTTGAAATTCCACCGCCAGCAGCTTGCCTTCTGCCTCGTCCAGCTCCCGAATGATGCGAGCCCTGGCCTCAAACGGTGGCAGCAGATTGCTGTGGGTGGCGAGACTGACCCGGATCGGCTGGCCAAGATCGAGGCCGTGTTCGCTGACCAGTATCCCCATGCCATTGGCGCTGAGATCCCGGCAGATCCCCACCAGGATGAGATCCTGCTGATAGAGGGTGACGGGGGCATTGATTATCATGCGCTGGAAGGCGCGTCTTTCCTTGGTACTGGTGATCACTCAAACCTCCTGGTGTGGTTATGCTTGCCCCGCCCACTGCGCAAGTTGTGCTGGCCTGGCCCCCAGAAGGTTAATACAATGCGACTCCTTGCTCAAACGGGGTGCGCCAGGCGCTGAGATGATACCCGTGAACCTGATCCAGATAATGCTGGCGGAGGAATTTGAGACAAGAGGCGCGGGGCGCCTCCTCATCCGTCGGCTCCTCACAGGAGTGCCATAGATGAACACCATGCTGACCGCCGCCACCGCCCTGCTGCTCACCGGCGCCGCCCAGGCCGCGACCTCCCCGACCCTCACCGTCTATACCTATGACTCTTTCGCCTCCGAATGGGGCCCGGGACCCAAGGTCAAGCAGGCCTTCGAGCAGGAGTGTGGCTGCACCCTCAATCTGGTTCCGCTTGAAGACGGGGTCGCCATCCTCAACCGGCTGCGCCTCGAAGGGGGCCACAGCAAGGCCGATCTGGTGCTGGGTCTGGACGATGCCCTGGTGGCCGAGGCCAAGCAGAGCGGTCTGTTCGCCCCCCATGCCACCCAGCTCGACGCCCTCAAGGTGCCGGGTGGCTGGCAGGATGACACCTTCGTCCCCTATGACTACGGCTACTTCGCCTTCGTCTATGACAAGGACAAACTCGCCCTGCCCCCCAAGAGCCTGAAAGAGCTGGTGGAGCGCCCCGATCTCAAGGTGATCTATCAGGATCCCCGCACCTCCACCCCGGGACAGGGGCTGATGCTGTGGATGAAGTCCGTCTACGGTGACCAGGCCCCCGCCGCCTGGGAACAGCTGGCCAAGAAGACGGTCACCGTCACCAAGGGGTGGTCAGAGGCCTACGGCATGTTCATGGACGGCGAGGCGGACATGGTGCTCTCCTACACCAGCTCCCCCGCCTATCATCTGATCGCCGAGCAGAAGAGCCAGTATCGGGCTGCCGCGTTTGAAGAGGGGCACTACCGCCAGGTAGAGGTGGCAGCCAAGCTGAAAAACGCCATGCAGGACAAGCTCGCCGACCAGTTCCTGCAATTCATGATAAGTCCAGCCTTCCAGCAACTGATCCCGACCGGCAACTGGATGTATCCGGTCATCAACACCGAACTGCCTAAGGGGTTCGAGCAGATGATCACCGTGGCCAAACCGCTCGCCTTCAGCGCAGATGAGGTGGCCACCCACCGCAAGGGCTGGATCCGCGAATGGCTGCAAGCCGTGACCCAGTGAGGCAGGTGCGCCCCTGCTGGTGGCTGCCGGGCCTTGGCGCCACCAGCATCATCCTCTTGCTGGCCCTAGGGCCGCTGGTCGCCCTGTTATGGCAGGCGGGAAGCTTCTCCCTGCGCGCCCTGCTGGCCGATCCCTACCTGCGCCATGTGCTGGGCTTCAGCCTGGGACAGGCCCTGCTCTCCACCCTGCTGAGCCTGGGACTGGCCATTCCGGTGGCCCGCGCCCTGGCCCGGCGCCGCTTCCCGGGTCGCCGCCTGCTGCTCAAGCTGTTCGGCCTCTCCCTGGTGCTGCCCGTCATCATTGCCATCTTCGGCATCGTCGCCGTCCATGGCAGGCAGGGCTGGCTGCCACAGCTGCTGCGCGGACTCGGTATGGAACCCGGCAACTATCTGTACGGCCTGTTCGGCATCCTGCTGGCCCATGTCTTCTTCAACATGCCCCTGGCGGCCCGCCTGCTGCTGCAAAGCCTGGAGACCATCCCCGAATCCTCCTGGCGCCTGGCCAGCCAGCTCGGCATGCGCTCCTCCCATATCTTCCGACTGCTGGAGTGGCCGCTCATTCGCGCCGCCCTGCCGGGGCTGGCCAGCCTCATCTTCATGCTCTGCTTCACCAGCTTCACCACAGTGCTGGCCCTTGGCGGCGGCCCCAAGTCCACCACATTGGAGGTGGCCATCTATCAGGCTCTGCGCTTCGATTTTGATCTCGCCACCGCTGGCGGCCTGGCCCTGGTGCAGCTGCTGCTCACCGCCGCCCTGCTCCTGGTGCAGCACAAGTTGCAGAGCAGCCCGCCCGGTCGCGTGAACCGGGCAGGCACCATTCGGCGCCCGGATAGCCAGCAGGCGGGCACCCTGCTGACCGATAGCCTGGTGCTGCTGCTGGCCATCGCCATCTTCCTGCCGCCCCTGCTGGCCATCCTGATCGCTGGCGCCAATGACGAACTGCTCACGGCGCTGGCCTCCCGCGCCTTGTGGCAGGCGGCAGGCCAGTCACTGCTCATCGCCGTCGGGGCCGGGATCCTCGCCACCCTGCTCGGCAGCGGCCTGCTGCTCACCAGCCGTCACCTCAAGGTGCGCAGGCGCCGTCGCCGCGCCGCCGCCCTGTGGGAAGCCAGTGGCGCCATGATACTGATGATACCGGCGGTGGTGCTGAGTACAGGGCTCTTCATCCTGTTCATGCCCTTCGCCGATGTGTTCGCCCTCGCCCCCTGGCTGGTGGTGCTGGTCAACGCCCTGATGGCCCTGCCCTATGTGTTGCGTACCCTCTCCGCGCCCATGCAGCTGGTGGTGCGCCAGTATGACAGGCTGGCGGACAGCCTGGGGGTGAGCGGGCTCCATCGCTTTCGCCTGGTGGAGCTGCCTCTGCTGCGCCGCCCGCTGGCGCTCGCCATGGCGCTCTCCATGATACTGTCCCTCGGGGATCTCGGCGCCATCGCCATGTTTGGCAGCCAGAGCCTCACCACCCTGCCCTGGTTGCTCTATCAACAGCTCGGCAGTTACCGGCTGACCGAGGCGGCCGCCACCGCCCTGCTGCTGCTGCTCTTGTGTCTTTCCCTGTTCTGGTTGGTCGAAAGAGGTCTTGGAGGAAAGCATGCCGAACATTGAGGCCCAGCACTCTCACCACTTATTCGGCCCCCCTGGTTGGTCCAACCGCCTCCTGGAGAAGACAACATGCCGAACAGTGAGGCCCGGCACTCTCACCACTTATTGGCCCCCCCCTGGTTGGTCCAGCCGCCTCTTGGAGAAGACAACATGCTGAACATTGATGGGCTGGTCACCAGCTACCCCGACTGGCGCGTCAGCTTCAGTGCTACCCTGCCCAGGGGAGAGATCACCGCCCTGATAGGACCGAGTGGCGCCGGCAAGTCCACCCTGCTCGGCATGATAGCGGGCTTCGTGCCGGTAGAATCCGGCAGCCTCAGCTTTGACGGGGAGGATCTCTTGCCCCTGGGCCCGGCCGAACGACCGGTCACCACCCTGTTTCAGGATCACAACCTCTTCCTGCACCTGTCGGTGTTCGACAACATCGCCATCGGCCTGCACCCGGGACTGCGCCTGAGTGCTGCCCAGAGGACCCAGGTGATCGATGCTGCCGGACGGGTGGGCCTTGGCGACATGCTGGCCCGCCTGCCGGAGCAGCTTTCCGGCGGCCAGCAACAGCGGGTCGGGCTGGCTCGCGCCCTGGTGCGGGGCAAGCCGCTGCTGCTGCTGGACGAGCCCTTCTCGGCGCTCGATCCCGCCCTGCGTCGGGAGATGCTGGCCGAAGTGGCCCGCCTCGCCTGCGAGCAGGGCATTACCGTGCTCATGGTCTCCCATAACCCGGAGGATGCCCAGCTCATCGCCGACCGGCTGCTGTTTATCGACGAGGGACGCATCGCCCTGCAAGGCACACCCGATATCCTGCAACAGAGCGATCACCCCGGCCTCTTGCGCTACCTTGGCCGCGCCCCCTTGCCATAAGGTCGGCACCCGGCGTCAGAGAGCAAAAAGGGAAGCCGACCGGCTTCCCTTTTCATATGCAGCTATGTGGTTAAATCAGAGGTTTTCCTCGGCAAACGAGGCCAGTCGGCTGCGCACCACCCCGTTGAGGTAGATGTTGGCGCTCCCTTCGAAGTTCTTGAATCGCTCGACGATGTAAGTCAGGCCCGAGGTCACCGGGCTCAGATAATTGGAGTCAATCTGGGCCAGGTTGCCGGAACAGACAATCTTGGTGCCCTCGCCGCAGCGGGTGATGATGGTCTTGAGCTGGGAGGCGGTCAGGTTCTGGCACTCGTCCAGCAAGACGAAGGTGTTCTGTATGCTGCGCCCGCGCATGAAGTTGACCGATTTGAACTGGATGTTGGCCTTCTCCATGATGTAGCTGAGCGACCCGCTCATGTTCTCGTCCTGCTTGTGCAGCACCTCCAGGGTATCGGTCACCGCCGCCAGCCAGGGCATCATCTTCTCCTCCTCGGTGCCGGGCAGGAAGCCGATGCTCTCGGCGATTTCCGGGGTGTTGCGGGTGACGATCACCTTGTCGTAGATCCCTTTCTCGATCACCAGCTCCAGGGCTGCCGCCATGGCCAGCAGGGTCTTGCCGCAGCCCGCCGGGCCGGTCAGGATCACCAGCTCGATGTGGGGATCGAGCAGGGCATCCAGGGCCATGCCCTGATAGATGTTCTTGGGATGCACGCCCCAGGCCTTGCGCGACATCAATCGCTCGCGGCCCAGATCCCGCAGCCGTATGTGTTGATCGTCATGCTCGAGCACCCGGGCGGCGAAGAAGTTCTCCTCGTCGATGAGGTACTGGTTCACATGCACCCCCTCGAGCAGCTTGGTTTCGACTACATGGACGGTTTCCCGGCCATGGGTCTCGCTCTCGCACTCGCCGACCCGCTCCCAGAAGCTGCCAGGCACCTGCTGGAATCCCTTGGCCAGCAACCGGATGTCGTCGATCAGCTGGTCGCTGCGATAATCCTCCACATGGGCCAGCCCGGCGCCCTTCGCCTTGAGCCGCATGTTGATGTCCTTGGTGACCAGCACCACCTGACGCTTGGACTCATGCTTTTGCAGGTAGAGGGCGGCGTTGATGATGCGGTTGTCCGCCTCCTTGTCGGTGAAGATCTCGGCGTCCTGGGGCAGATGGTGGTCACTGAAGATGGAGATATGGCCCGAGGCCTCCCCGGCCAGGGGCACCCCTGTGGTGATCTGCTCCGGCGTCGCGTCGCGAAACACATCCTCCAGCGCACGGATGGCGACCCTGGCATCCCGGCTCACATCCTTCTGGCGATCCTTGATGTTGTCGAGCTCTTCGAGCACCGTCATGGGGATGAGCACGTCGTGCTCTTTGAAGGAGTAGATGGCGAGGGGTTCGTGTAACAGAACGTTGGTATCCAGGATAAACAGCTTCCGGTCCGCATTGTCCATAAGCATCCTCCTTGGCACTGAAGGTGCCACGTGTGTGAATCTCAGATGTCATTGAAACCACACGACCGTGACAGTTTTATTACCCCCAACGCTACGCCCGATTTTACCACTGCGCAACAAATCGCTTGCACATCAGTCTCGCTTGAACATAAAAGCAGCAATGAAAAGACCGGCACTCTGGCCGGCCTTTCATCACCTTTCACTCCCTTACCCGCACCTGGAGTCGCCGCAATTGAGGCAGGTCATGCAGCCATCCTTCTGCACCAGCGCCTTGCTGTGACACTTGTAGCAAAGCGCCGCACCGGGCGGGAAACCGTCCCCCTGCTGCGGTTGCTCGGCCTGCTTCTTCGCCAGGAACGCCTGCTGATGCTCATCGGGCCCGGGCACCTTGAGCATGCCGATCTCGGTGAGGTGGGTCTCGATCACGTTGCCAATTTCGGCGATGAGCGACGGCACATACCTGCCCTTGTTCCAGTAGCCCCCCTTGGGATCGAACACGGATCTCAGCTCCTCCACCAGGAAAGTAACATCGCCGCCCTTGCGAAACACCGCCGAGATGATGCGGGTCAACGCCACTATCCACTGGTAGTGCTCCAGGCTCTTGGAGTTGATGAAGATCTCGAATGGACGGCGGGTCTCGTGCACCGTGCCTTCGTTGAGCACTATGTCGTTGATGGTAATGAACAGCGAATGCTCGGAGACATGTTCCGGTGTCTTCAGCTTGTAGGTGGTGCCCATCAGCCGCTCCGGGCGCAGTACCGTCTCGTGCATGTGCACCACCTCATCCTGAGGAGCCAGCGCTTCTTGCGGTTCATCCCGGGGTTTCACCTTGTAGGCGACGATTTTCCTGTCGATCTTCTTGACCATGCCTCGTCCTCAGAACTTGCCGTAATAGCCTTCTTTCAAGGCGTCGTAGAGGTTGGCGGCGGTGTGCAGCTCGCCATCATATTCGACCTCTTCGTTCCCCTTGGCCGTGATGACGGTGCCATCCTCCAGGGTGAACTCATAACTCGTATTCTCCAGATCCTGCTCCTTCACCAGCACGCCCTGGAAGGCCTCGGGGTTGAAGCGGAAGGTGGTGCATCCCTTGAGGCCGGAGTCCGAGGCATAGAGGTAGATATCCTTGAACTGCTCGAACGGGAAATCGGTCGGCACGTTGGCGGTCTTGGAGATGGACGAATCTATCCAGCGCTGGGCCGCGGCCTGGATGTCCACGTGCTGGGCCGGGCTGATGTCGTCGGCAGTGATGAAGTAAGCCGGCAGAGGACTCCCCGCTTCTTTGGCATAGGGCATGGCCGCCGGATTCACCAGCTCGCGATAGGCCAGCAGCTCGAAGGAGTAGACATCCACACTCTCCTTGCTCTTCTTGCCCGCCTTGATGACGTTGCGGCGGTAGTGGTGGGCAAAGCTCGGCTCTATGCCGTTGCTGGCGTTGTTGGCGAGCGACAGGGAGATGGTGCCGGTCGGCGCTATGCTGCTGTGGTGGGTGAAGCGCCCACCCACCTCGGCCAGCTCGGCCATCAGGGCGGGATCCACCTTGGCCACCTGCTGCATATAGCGGCTGTAGCGGGCGTGCAACACCTTGCCCTTCACCTTGTCGCCGAGCTTGATGCCATCTGCCGCCATCTCGGGGCGCAAGCGCAGCATCTTGCCGGTGACCTCGAACTCCTGCTCCAGTATGGGCGCCGGGCCCTTCTCTTTGGCCAGCACCAGGGATTCGCGCCAGCCAGTCATCGCCAGCTCCTGGGAGACCTGCTCGGTAAAGGCGACGGAGGCCGCGGATCCATATCTTATCTGCAGCATGGTGAGAGTCGAGCCCAGCCCCAGGAAACCCATGCCGTGGCGGCGCTTGGCGGTGATCTCCTCGCGCTGTCTGGCCAGCGGCAGCTGGTTTATCTCCACCACGTTGTCCAGCATGCGGGTGAAGATGGCCACCACCTTGCGAAACGTGGACCAGTCGAAGGTCGCCTGCTCGGTGAAAGGCTCGCGCACAAACCTGGTCAGATTGACCGACCCCAGCAGACAGGCCCCATAGGGCGGCAGGGGCTGTTCCCCGCAGGGGTTGGTGGCGCGGATCTCCTCGCAGAACCAGTTGTTGTTCATCTGGTTCACCTTGTCGATCAGGATGAAGCCGGGCTCTCCATAGTCGTAGGTGGAGGCCATGATGATGTTCCAGAGCGTGCGGGCGGGCAGGGTCTTGTAGACCTTGCAGGCCACCTGCCCCGAGTCGCTTATCACCACCCCCTCCTTGTTGGGCCAGTCCGCCCAGATCACCTGCTCGGGATCGTCCAGGGCTATGCCGTCCTGCTCCACCTCCTTGACGGTGTAGGGAAAGATAAGCCGCCAGGGGGCATCCTCCTTCACCGCCTTGACGAACGCTTCTGTGATGAGCAGGGAGAGGTTGAACTGGCGCAGGCGACCATCCTCCCGCTTGGCCTGGATGAACTCGACGACATCGGGATGCCGGATATCCATGGTGCCCATCTGGGCGCCACGACGGCCACCGGCAGAGGAGACGGTGAAACACATCTTGTCGTAGATATCCATGAAGGAGAGCGGGCCCGAGGTATAGGCCCCAGCGCCGGAAACAAAGGCACCGCACGGGCGCAGGGTCGAAAAGTCGTAACCGATACCGCAACCGGCCTTGAGAGTGAGGCCGGCCTCGTGCACCTTGCCGAGGATATCGTCCATCGAATCCTCAATGGTGCCGGAGACAGTGCAGTTGATGGTCGAGGTGGCAGGCTTGTGCTCGAAGGCCCCCGCATTGGAGGTGATACGACCCGCCGGGATGGCGCCATTGCGCAGCGCCCACAGAAAGGGTTCATACCAGGCATCGGGCTCGCGCTCCTGGGCCGCCAGGGCGCGGGCAACCCGCTGATAGGTCTCGTCTATGGTGCCGTCGATGGGGGCCCCATCCTTGCTCTTGAGGCGATATTTGCTGTCCCAGATCTCGAGGGAGGTCTCCTGCAGGGGGATGAGGGCAGAGTTGGGTCCACTCTCCAGCACTGGGTTGGATTTAGCCATTTTCAAGCCACCTTATGTGTATGCAACCACGTCATGACAGAACGAAGAACACAACCAATAGGTTTTATATCAACCAACTCATACTATATGTAGTATCTCTCCCACGGACCGCCGATGCTATCCCAAAAAAATGCCCCGGCCAGAAACGTCTGGACCAGGGCATTTAACTGATTCATTTCCCGAAAGATTTAACAGGGAGAGAAATGTCAGGGCTGCTTGACGTACACACTCGGCGTCTCGCCCGCCATATTCAGGTAGAACTCATAGACGCCATCGGCATCCGGTGAGAACTTCATGTCCTCGTACTTGGAGCAGGGATTGACCGGCACAGGCTCCCCTCCCAGTACGGCAACCCCGTCACTCGGACTCAGATAACCGAAGTTTGTGCCGCAGCTCCAGCCGGAGTCGGCAAACTTGAACTTGTAGGGCGCCCACTCTTTCTTGAGGGTACCCTTGGCCATATAGAGCTTGTCGGCCACCTTGACGACCTTGCTCTCGTCGGTTGCCATCCAGTCGTTCATCTCACCGCGCAGGTAAATGGCCTTGCCACCGAAGTCGCTGTTGTCTGCCGCCTGCTCTGCACCGCCATTGGCTGTGCAGCCGCCTAATACCAGGGTTCCCGCCGCCAGTATCGTCGTTACTGTTCTCTTGAACATGTGTCCATTCCTCAGATTATTGTGATTCCTTGGTCCATCGATGTGGACTCATGGATTAAACCAGAGCACTCGGCACAAGAAAGGTAAGGCCATCACAATCCGTACTTTTTATATCCAGCACGCTGAATCAAGGAGCGAATGTCGAACAGATGAAAGGTATGGATGAGGCGAAGGGCAACGATCGTCAAACCGCAGGATGGCTAGAGGCCGATGAACAGGCGATATATTGATTTTCAGGCAATAAAAAACCCCGCTCGAGTGAGCGGGGTTTCTTGTATTGGGTGCCTGGCAGTGTCCTACTCTCGCATGGCGAATGCCACACTACCATCGGCGCTACCGCGTTTCACTTCTGAGTTCGGCATGGGATCAGGTGGTTCCACGGCGCTATGGCCGCCAGGCAAAAAACTTCATCTGGAAAGCTGACGTGAATAACAACTCGGCTAGTTCGCCTTGTCACTATCACTGAATTTGTAAGTAGTTTCGCACTTGCTACAAGGCCAGAAACACTTCTTGGGTGTTGTATGGTTAAGCCTCACGGGTAATTAGTATGGGTTAGCTCAACACGTCGCCGCGCTTACACACCCCACCTATCAACGTTGTGGTCTCCAACGGCCCTTTAGGACCCTCAAGGGGTCAGGGATGACTCATCTCAGGGCTCGCTTCCCGCTTAGATGCTTTCAGCGGTTATCGATTCCGA